>NZ_PTRD01000028.1:0-13933 GCF_002965005.1 Escherichia sp. MOD1-EC7011 | reverse complement strand
GAATAATACTCTTTAAATTCAACTTATTACCGTAAAGGTGAATATCAGGGAGATAATGTATCTCCCTGCAGTATTCTTATAAATGTTTTTTATAAAAATGAATTAATTTATCGAGCGCCTGTTTCACGGGGTCTGGCTTATCATACAGGTCGTAATGTGAATAACCTTCCACAACGACCAGCTCTTTATGTTTTGAGGCAGCACGACCAATAATTTCGCAGCCGTCACGGTATGCACCAAAAGCGCCCACTCTATCACCCACTACAACCATTATTGGTTGAGTTAAGAGGACTTCTGCAAGATGAAAAGCATCCCAGCCCACAGCAACAGTCTGATGAGAAAATAGTGAACGATTTACCCCATTTGGCGCACAGCCTCGTGGCGAACGATAATATTCTGTTGCTTCAAAAAGATCTATTTCTGTTAATCCCGCTTCAAGAGCTGCGTCCGGAGAAGAGGGGAGTAAATCATCTACGCGAAGTTTTGCGCCGTTAGCTTCGTCTGTTCTTTGTTGCGCCATTGCTTCGAGTGCTTCGATAGGATTAAACGCTGTAAATCCCTCACGCATAAGACGCCCGTAGTTTGCACCCGTGACAGTACCAATAGCTTTAATTCGACGTTCTGTCATTGCGGCATTAATGGCATATCCACCTCCACCACAAATACCCAGTACACCAATACGCCCGGCATCAACGTAAGGTAAGGTGGTAAGGTAATCAACGACAATGCTGAAGTCTTTTACTCGCATTGTTGGATCTTCCAGATAACGCGGTTCTCCACCGCTGCTTCCCTGAAAACTGGCATCAAAAGCAATGACGATAAAGCCAGCTTTTGCCAGGGCGGCACCATACACACTACCCGATGTTTGTTCTTTGCAGCTTCCAATTGGATGGGCGCTGATAATGGCAGGATACTTTTTTTCACTATTAAAATCGTCAGGGAAATAGATATCAGCAGCTATATCCCAGTAAGTGTGTTTTATCGAAACAGTTTTCATTTCAAGCTCCGGGGATTTGCCTAAACAGATTTAAATATCATTTCTATTATCCGCAACTGGCATTCGTGTTCATGTCGAGAACGGCGTAATAGTATGACTTGTATTGGTTATCATCAATGGTCTAATATCTATCACAGTGTTAAGTTAAGGTTTACAATGATGAAAATAGAGCCTTCAATTTTGCCTTCTCTTGCCTGGTTTGCGCTGATTGTTCGTGCCGGCAGTTTTTCCAGAGCCGCTTCTGAAATGGGTATTACGCGGGCCGCATTGTCCCAGAATTTAAAATCTCTTGAGGAACGTCTTAACACCAAGCTGATATACCGTACAACCCGCAATATGTCGCTTACTGAGGAAGGACAGCGTCTGTATGAAGTGCTGGTGTCGGCTTTGGGGCAAATTGATGATGCTTTGAAAGATGTTGGTGATACCCAACTTGAACCTACAGGCCTGTTGAGAATAAATTCCTCCCGTGTTGCAGCACGGATGCTTGTTGAGCCTCATATTGGCGAGTTTCTTACTCGTTATCCCAAAACAAAGATAGAACTCATTATGGATGACGGTTTATCTAACATTATTGCGGACGGCTGTGATGTGGGCATACGTCTTGAGCAAGGACTGGATGAGCATATGACTGCCGTTCCTGTTTCTCCGCTTATTAAACTGGTTACTGTGGCATCGCCAGATTATTTAAAAGAACACGGTATTCCTGAAACGCCTCAGGAACTGAGTAACCATAATTGCCTTCGGTTGCGGCATAAAAGTAGCGGTGCACTCTCAGCATGGGAGTTTTCTAATGTCACGGGGAATAATGAAGAGTTCGAAATAGAGGTGTCAGGGAAGTACATTTCTAATGATGACGAAAGCATGATACGAATGGCGCTTAATGGGACAGGTATCATCCAACATCTGGATTTTGCAATCGCTGAACACATCAATGCGGGCAAGTTACAGCCGATTCTTCAGGATTGGGCCGTTTCATTTCCTGGATTTTATATTTATGTTTCATCACGGGTGAGAATGCCCTCTAAAGTTCGTGCTTTTATCGATTTTATGGTGGAGAAAAGAATAGAAATCGAAAATTAATGATGTGTGTCAGAATATCGGTAAGAAGAATAGCGCAATCGTGAGGGTACGTTTATTCATAATAAATTTCCTGAGAGTTCAGACTCATAGATTATCATTATTACCAATAATACGGCTAAAATGATTGTGTCTATGAACACCCTTCATAAGTACGTTTTGAAGGGAATGCTTCTACAAGGAAATCGCTAATGCTCAAAGAAAACTTCAATGAACTGCAAATCTTTCTTGTGGTGGCAAGGGAGCGAAGTTTTACCAAAGCTGCGGGCAAACTCGGTGTTTCTCAGTCAGCTCTCAGCCATGCGATTAAGGCTCTGGAGGAAAGGTTAAATATCCGCCTCTTAACCCGAACGACTCGCAGCGTGGCTCCCACAGAAGCGGGGGAGAGAATAATCGCCTGTCTTGAGCCTCGTATTGACGAGCTTGAACAGGAGCTGGAATCACTTATTCAACTGAACGGCACGCCCTCCGGGAATATTCGGTTATCTGCCGGGGAACATGCCGCGCGCAGTCTGATCTGGCCGAAGCTAAAACCCTTTCTCAGAGAGTATCCCGAAATCAATGTCGAACTGGTGGTGGATAACGGTTTTGTCGATATTGTTGAAGGTCGCTTTGATGCCGGGGTACGGCTGGGCGAAAGCGTGGATAAGGACATGATTGCGGTAAGAATTGGGCCGGACATGAGAATGGCTGTAGTGGGGGCACCGTCTTATTTCGCTACAAACCCTGCGCCTGGAACGCCTCACGAACTACAAAATCATCGCTGCATCAATATGCGTCTGCCAACTGCCGGTGGACTTTATCACTGGGAGTTTGAGCGAGAAGGGAAACTGTTACGGGTCAGAGTTGATGGGCAACTGACATTTAATTTGCTGCCAGAAAGAATTGATGCAGCATTATCAGGATTTGGTATCGCCTGCGTTCCCGAAAACGCGGTTCAGGATCATATAAAGTCAGGCGAGCTTATTCAGGTTTTACAGGAGTGGTGTCCTTATTTCCCCGGATATTACCTTTACTATCCAAGCCGTAAGCGGCACCCGCCTGCTTTTGCGCTGATGATCGATGCACTTCGCTACGCAGAATAACGGAGCCGCATTTTACTGTGGCTCCGTTTGGGCATTAACGGCCTACGCGAGCCTGATGCTCAGGCGAGTAACGTTCTCCGACGATTTTGATCGTTTCCAGTGCCTGGGTTATCTGCTGCGTATCATTCTGCGAAAGAACGATGTCGACAGCGGCCAGGTTTTCCTCCAGCCGGTGCAGTTTAGTGGTGCCAGGGATGGGAACAATCCACGGCTTTTGTGCTAACAGCCATGCCAGTGCGATTTGTGCAGAGGTTACCCCTTTCTCCGCAGCCAGTTCGCCTAACAAAGTGACCAGTTTTTCATTGGCTTCAATGGCTTGTGCAGCGAAACGCGGTACGGTGCTACGGTAATCATCCTTACCGAAAGTTGTTCCCGGCTTAATCACCCCTGTCAGGAAACCTTTACCTAGTGGGCTGAATGGTACAAAACCAATTCCCAGTTCCTCCAGCAACGGCAGGATTTCCTTTTCAGGTTCACGCCACCACATGGAATATTCGCTTTGCAGGGCGGTGACAGGTTGTACCGCATGGGCACGACGAATGGTTTGCGCCCCCGCTTCTGACAAGCCAAAATGTTTGACCTTACCTTCTGCGATTAGGTCTTTCACCGTTCCTGCAACATCTTCAATCGGGACATCTGGATCAACGCGGTGTTGATACAACAGGTCAATAACATCTGTCTTAAGGCGGCGTAATGATCCTTCAACGGCTTCACGGATATGTTCCGGGCGGCTGTTTAGAATCTGCTGCTTATTATCATCGCCGAAGGTAAAACCAAATTTAGTCGCAATCACCACGCGGTCACGAAACGGTTTTAAGGCTTCACCGACCACTTCTTCATTCAGATACGGACCATACACTTCGGCGGTATCGAAGAAGGTGACGCCGCGTTCAACCGCAGCACGAATGAGTTCGATAGCCTGACGGGTATCTGTCGCCGGGCCGTAGCCGTGGCTTAAGCCCATGCAACCTAGCCCAAGAGCGGAGACTTCGAGTCCGGATTTACCCAGATAACGTTTTTGCATTGAATGAATCCCTCTTTTATCGTGGCTTAAACATCAAGTTTGCGGCCAGTCAGCCATTCCACCATCGCCGGGTCGCGGTGAGAGAAGAACGCGCTGGTTGCGGTATCCAGGGCGGTAATTTGCAGTATATCTTCAGGACTGAGTTCAAAATCGAGAATGTTGATATTCTCTTCCATGCGTTCTTTGCGCACTGATTTTGCCAGTGAAACGATGCCTCGTTGGTAGATCCAGCGCAAAACAACCTGACCCACGCTTTTGCCATACTTCTCGCCAATTGCCGTTAACACGGGATGCTGGAACAGACCATTTTTACCTTCCGCAAACGGTGCCCAGGCTTCTGGCTGAATGCCACGGCTTTGCATCCACGGAACGGCATGAAGTTGCTGGTTGAAGGGGTTAACTTCAATCTGGTTGACCGCCGGAACCACTTTATTAAAGGCGATAAGGTCAGCCAGTCGGTCAGGATGGAAGTTACTGACGCCAATAGCGCGGATCTTGCCTGCCTGGTGCAGCTCTTCCATGGCACGCCAGGCACCGTGGACATCACCGTAAGGCTGATGAATCAAATACAGGTCAACGTAATCTAATTGCAGCCGATTCAGAGAGCGTTCGAACTGGGCTTTGGCACCTTCGTAACTGGTATCCTGCAACCAGAGTTTAGTAGTGACAAAGAGTTCGTTACGCGCAATACCGCTTTGTTTCAGCGCATTCCCGACCTGAGTTTCATTCTGATATGAGGCGGCGGTGTCAATCAGTCGATAACCAGTATCAATAGCGTCAATGACCGCTCTTTCGCATTCGGTGGCATCGGTCATCTGAAATACACCAAAACCCAGCAAGGGCATTTCAATACCGTTGTTCAGTCTTACAGTTTGCATAGTGTTAGCCTCCCGTTATTGTTCATTGGAAGCATAACGTAAAGAGAGTTATTCAATTAGACGGCGGGATTTGTCAGGGGCTATGAACAAAATTCATTAATCTGCCTCAATGCTGATTGAGTAGCACTGTTATCGTGTAGGTCTATTTTATTGATGAATTATTTGCATAAGTGAAATCGATATTTACATACTAATCGAGAGTCGTATTTTAACTTAGAATAATAAGTCATACCTGATGGAGGTGCTTACCGTGGTGTTTTCTGTATTAAGCAACAACCTAAAAATGCCAATGATAGGGTTTGGGGTTTTTCAGGTTACCGATAAAGAAGAGTGTAAACAGTCAGTGTTAAGTGCTATCCGAACCGGGTATCGTCTTATCGACACGGCTGCGGTATACGGTAATGAAGATGCTGTCGGTGAAGCTGTTCGTGAGGCCATTTCGGAAGGTCTTTGTACCCGTGAGGAGTTATTTATTACGTCAAAACTGTGGGTGCAGGATATGGTTAATCAGGATACAGCAAAAGCAGGAATTGAAGCATCGTTAAAAAAATCGGGACTTGAATATTTTGACCTCTATTTATTGCACCAGGCGATGCGTGATTATTTCAGTGCGTGGCGAGCCCTGGAAGCCGCTTATGATGAAGGCAAACTGAAAGCGATTGGTGTTTCCAATTTCTATCCTCATGTATTAACAAACTTTTGTGAGACAGTCAGAATAAAGCCAATGGTGAACCAGGTCGAGCTGCATCCCTATTTTGCACAACCAGAGGCGCTGGCAACCATGAAGCACTATAATGTGCAACCTGAAGCCTGGGCTCCATTAGGCGGCGGAAGACATAAGCCGTTTGAAAACAGAATGCTTCAGAGTATTGCTGATGCCCACCAAAAATCGATTTCTCAGGTGATATTGCGCTGGAATATTCAACGTGGCGTGGTTGTTATCCCAAAATCAACTCATCAACAGCGTATTGAAGAGAACTTCGCCATCTGGGATTTTTCACTGACAGAGGCAGAAATGGAGCAAATTAGTTCGCTTGATTTAGGCTATGTTGGTGAATCCGTAAAACATTTTAATCCTGAATTTGTTCGTGGTTGTCTTGGCGTAAAAATACATGACTGATTTTAGTATTTGTTGAGCTATATTATTTGGATAATGACGTTTTTATCTGAGCTTACAGGTTTTGTTTTATAAAATAGTAAAATCAGACAATATGGGTTTTAACCAGCGATTTAAGAATATGATTCTTAAATTATTAATCATTTCATAATGAAGAGGCACTTTATGAAAACTATCGGTTATGCCGCACTCTCTTCCGACGCAAAACTGGTTCCTTATCATTTTAAACGTCGTGAGTTACGGGACAATGATATTGCCATTGAAATTCTTTATTGTGGTGTTTGTCACTCAGATTTACATACAGTTAATGGTGACTGGGGGCCTCAGCCTTATCCGTTAATTCCGGGGCACGAAATTGTCGGTATCGTGAGAGCTGTGGGGCAGGGGGTTAAAAAATATCAAGTAGGCGATCATGTTGCCGTTGGCTGTATGGTCGATAGCTGTATGCATTGCGACCAGTGTGAACAAGGCGAAGAACAGTATTGCCGCCACGGGATGACGCCAACCTACGGTGCTAAGGATCGGATTAGCGGCGAAATTACTCAGGGAGGCTACTCCAAACATATTGTGGTTCGTGAGGAATTTGTACTGCGGATCCCTGAAAATATGGATTTAGCCAAAACTGCACCGATTCTCTGTGCCGGAATTACCACATTCTCACCATTACGAACCTGGAATGTTGGCCCAGGCAGCCGTGTTGGCGTTATTGGGTTAGGCGGTTTAGGTCATATGGCTGTAAAACTGGCTGTCGCGATGGGGGCTGACGTTACTGTGATCAGCCGGACTAAAAGCAAAGAGGCAGACGCAAAATTGCTCGGTGCAAAAGGCATTCTCCCGTCTTCAGATCCTGAGGCATTACAGATGTCAGCCTGTGCATTCGATTTGATTATCGATACAGTTCCCGTTAAACACGACCTGAATATCTACACCCCATTGTTAGATATTGATGGTGCATTAGTTATTGTTGGACAGGTTGGGCCAATGGAAGAACCGTCTACGATCCCTCTGATTATGGGGCGTCGCCGTGTTGCTGGCTCACTCATCGGCGGTATTGCAGAAACACAGGAAGTGCTGGATTTCTGCGCGAAGCATAATATCTATCCCGAATGTGAAATGATCAATATTGATCAGATAAACGATGCTTTTGCTCGCCTTGCAAAAGGGGATATGGCACATCGTTTTGTTATTGATATGGCGTCACTGAATGCTGAGTAACGGAATAATTTACAGCAATGTATATTTTCCAGCAACTCACAAGAAAGGCGTTCAATAATGGAACCAAAAATGTGTTTGAGAGCAGGAATTTTCGCTGAGCACTAACAGACATAATGATATTAAAAAGCCAGAGCCTTGCGATAGCCCTGGCTTTTGTCTGCCTGATGTTCAGTTTTTTTTATGATGGCGTAGCGCATCAACAACCAGCTGGAATGCTTTTGAGTGATTTCTGTTTTCCGGGTAATAAATATAATAACCATCCCAATAAGGACACCAGTCTTCAAGTACACTGATCAGTTCGCCGCTGGCGATGTGTTTTTCCGCAATATCGCGTGGAACATGCGCCAGGCCGTAGCCCTCTAACGCCGCCTGCAAATTTTGATAGATACGGCTAAACACCAGTTGACCGCTGACTTTTACATTCAGGCTTTTTCCTTCTTTTTCAAACTCCCACGCATACAGATTGCCATGCGTTGGAAAACGAAGATTAATGCAGTTATGACTAATAAGGTCATCTGGATGTTTTGGCAAAGGGTGTTGAGAAAAATATGCTGGTGAACCGACAACAGCAAAGCGCACGTCGGGACCAATACGTACAGAGATCATACCGCTGGATATCTGTTCTCCCAGGCGCGTTCCTGCATCGAATCGGCCGGATACAATATCCGTTAAAGTATAATCATCAATTAATTCCAGATTTATATCCGGATATTCTTTTAGTAGTGGCTCAAGTTTTGGCCAGATGACAGACCTGATAGCGTAATCAGATGTGGATATTCGAACGGTTCCAGCAGGCTTCTTGTTGAGATCTTTTAGTTGCTGCAATGTTCCCTGAATCCCATCAATATAAGGCCCCAGCTCATCAAGCATTGATTGCCCTACATCCGTCAGCGATATGCTGCGGGTGGTGCGAGTGAGGAGTTTCATACCCAGACGAGATTCAAGGGTGCGCATACTGTGACTCAAAGCTGATTGTGATATCCCCAATTGAGCAGCAGCCCTGGTGAAACTCTTTTCACGCGCAACAACGATGAATGTCATTAAATCATTAAGATTTTCTCGTGCCACTCTCTGCCTCTCATTGCGGAAAAAAGATATCTGTTTACATGTTAGCGTGAGAGATATGGTAAGCCCCAACCTTAAACAAGGAAACATTGAGCATAAAAATAGCGTCAGCCTTACCTGTACAAAGGGAAAACTGACGCCTGAAAAATTAAACAACAGATTCTGTTCTGATTATAAAGGGTTAAATTTTAAAATCTGAACATGACTCATTACTTCGTTGTTTAAGGATTTCCCGCGCCGAATCAGCCATTATCATGACTGCGCCAGCCAGCATCAGGGTATCTTTCAACACCAGACGACCGGCTCCAGATAAATAGGGAAAACCATGATGAGCATCCCCCAGAGCAGGCACCCAGGCTTCAGGAGTGGTGATTAAAAATGAGAGTGTTACCAGCGGTGTGGCAAATGACATTAATCCACCCAATAAACCCAACCACCGGTTAACAGGATTTGCTAACACCAGTAGAGCAATCATCACCTCCACGACGCCAAGGCCATTGGAAAAACCATAGGTATTATTAGCAATTTGCCATGTCCGGGCTTCCGGCTTATATTCGCCTTCGTGAGTCAGATACTGTTTATATTCTTCCGGATGTTCATAGAAGAACGACATTAGCGGACTGTTCGCGACGAATGGTGTAATGCTGTCGGCCTCGTAAGGGACAAACTTTAATAACCCAATCCACATAAAAACAATCGCAATGCTCAGACGAATCAATGTCAGGCCAATTTTATCTCCCCGACTTAACAGGTGTAGGTATTTTTCCATTATCAACGTCCTTATTTATACAATACTGCCGTCGCGGTTGAGTTGTTATCAATCCGCATGGAGGTAATTTTCCATGATGATGCGTCATGTTTTCTGGCGATATCAGCAATGGCATCCTCCAGAACTGTCGGTGATGCTGATACTGACGAGACGCTGACATGTTTCAGAACTATTTTGTCATCTGCATTGGTGGAAAAAGCCATAACACCAGATAATAGCGTTGCAAATAAAACAGTTTTTTTAAACATATAAAATACCATCAATGAAGTGATTAAGAAATTATAGAATAATCAAAAATTGATAAGATTGTTTTCTCTGAGACGCCAGAATATTTGTCCTGGCGTCTGATTTTAGGTTTATTTGACTAATGAAAATAGATCATTGAGTGATTCGCTCATCGACGGATGAGTAAATATCTGATCGCGTAATATGCTATAAGGCAGCCCGGCATCCATCGCCATTTTCACAATATTGATCATCTCGTGGGAGTCAACACATAGCAGTGATGCCCCTAATATACGTTGGGTTTTATTATCGATAATCGCTTTTAATACCCCACGGGTATCGTTCATCACTCTGGCGCGCGGAATTGCCGCTACAGGCAATGTAACCACCTGAATATCTGCACCACTCTCTCTGGCTTGTTCTTCAGTCATACCAACCCGAGACAGTGGAGGAGTCATGAATACGGAATAAGGCACATTTTTCCGATCATCAGTATTACGTTTGCCTTCTCCCAGTAACTCATCGCGCACAATGCGGTAATCATCCAGTGAAATATAAGTAAACTGCAGCCCGCCGGTAACATCTCCCATCGCCCAAATATTGTCTGCGGTGGTATGTAATCGCTTGTCAACGACAATTGCCCCGCGCTCGTTCACCGCAACCCCGGCATTTTCTGGTTTTAACGAGGCGGTAGCAGGCTGGCGACCGGAAGCAATTAACAGGAGATTCACCGCCAGTTGAGCGTGTCCGGTATGCACTTGTACTTTATTTTTATCGTGGCTGATACGCTGCACATGGGCGTTGAGGATAATATCCACTCCCTGCTCGCGTAAAATAGTCGCGATATTATCAGCAATGTCCCGATCTTCCCGAGGCAAAAACAGAGGCGCTGCTTCGAAAATAGTCACCTTACTGCCAAAATTAGCGAACATAGAGGCGAACTCAACGCCAATATATCCCCCGCCCAAAATACCTAAATGTTCGGGTAATTCCTTCAGGTTAAGTAATCCGGTACTGTCATAGACGCCTGGCGTCGTGGTTATTCCAGGAATTGACGGAACCACAGTTTGTGCGCCGGTATTAATAAAAATTTTCTCACCGTGAATCTCCAGATTTCCCTCTGGTCGATGAATACGCAGAATATGATTATTGATAAACTCCGCTTGCCCGATGATCACGTCGATATTGGGCATATCCGCAAGATTATGGAAATTCTTATTGCGTAAGAATTTGACGACCTCATCTTTACGCTGCATGGCACGGGAAAAATCTGTGTGCTGTTGTGCGTCATGAACCAATGTTTTGGTTGGGATGCAGCCGATATTAATACATGTCCCGCCATACATTGCATTCGATTGTTCGATGAGAGCCACACGCCAACCCGCTTTAGCCAGCGTGACGGCTAATGTTTTTCCTGCCTTACCAAAACCAATAATAACTGCCTGATATTTATTCATGATAATTTCCTGTCGAAACGTATTCATTTGACGTAATGACTATAGACGTAAATGCGCAAATAACACTTCTTCACAACGCTTGATATTTTGTCTTATCGTCTGATGTTCGTTGTTTTTTAATCAGGGTCACAATATAACGATGATGATTAACTTATTGATGATATTGGCTTAAGTCTTATATAAGATTATTGCTATCTATAATCAAAAAACTACTCAGGAGTCTGATATGGATGCCCTTAGCCGTTTGTTGATGCTTAACGCTCCACAAGGAACGATCGATAAAAATTGCGAGTTAGGAAGTGACTGGCAGCTTCCACATGTTGCGGGGGAACTATCGGTTATTCGTTGGCATGTGTTAACACAAGGTGCGGCAAAACTGGAAATGCCGACGGGGCAGACCTTTACATTGCGCCCTGGGAATGTGGTTCTGCTACCACAAAACTCAGCTCATCGCCTGAGTCACATTGAAAATGGATCGACCTGTATCGTATGCGGCACTCTTCGGCTGCAACGTTCGGCGCGTTATTTTTTGACCTCTTTGCCGGAAGCTCTGTTTTTGGCACCGGAAAGTGACAGCGTGGAGTTTAACTGGCTGAGGGAGGCGATTCCTTTTTTACAACAGGAATCCAGAGCGGCAATGCCGGGAGCGGATGCTCTGTGTAGCCAGGTATGCGCCACACTCTTTACACTCGCCGTGCGTGGATGGATCGTACAGGCTAATACGGAGAAAAATATTCTCAGTTTGTTGCTTCATCCTCGCCTTGGCGCGGTGATTCAGCAAATGCTGGAAATACCTGGCCATCCCTGGACAGTCGAATCGCTGGCCAGCATCGTTCACATGTCCAGGGCAAGTTTTGCCCAACTTTTTCGTGATGTTTCTGGAACCACGCCACTGGCTGTATTAACAAAGTTGCGGCTACAAATAGCGGCTCAGCGGTTTTCCCGGGAAACGCTCTCCGTCGTGGTGATCGCTGAGTCAGTAGGCTATGCCAGTGAATCATCCTTTCACAAGGCTTTTGTTCGCGAGTTTGGTTGTACTCCAGGTGAATATCGGGAAAGAGTCAGACAGCTTCAGGAGGTTATCTTATAAGCTAAGTATGGATAAGATTATCTGTTATAAAAATAGAGCAAGTCATACTCAGCGTAGCGGGGAAAAACAGCCGGATGTTCTGGTAGAAATAAAGAACATCCAGGCATTCTAAAGGTAAGATTTCTGTTACTTAATCTTTGTGTGCATCCTTATCCATATAAAAGCGTATGGTTAAGAAAACCACTTTATCGCATAAACCAGAAATAAAAGAGACCTACTTTTAAGCCAAGTATTGCGATGTAAGCACAGCAGTATTTCATGGTGCCAGACATTATTTGATTGGCTTGCCCTTCCATTTTTGTGGCAGAAACGGCAATGGCAATACTTTGCGGTGAAATCATTTTCCCACCCGTGGCACCGGAAGTATTTGCCGCCGCCAGCCAATTGGGATCGATATGCAGCTTGCTGGCTGCAATAGTTTGTAGTTTGCCAAACAAAATATTCGAGTTAGTGTCGCTGCCGGTGACAAAAGTACCCAGCGCACCAATGACCGGCGCGAGAAAGACGTATGAACTTCCGGTGAGATCGACAATTGACCGTGCCAACGTAGAAATAATGCCGCTGAGATCCATAACTGTTGCCATGGCGACAATGGCCATAATCGCAATAATAGAATTTTTAAGCTGGAATACGGTTTTGATAAATACTTCCAGCATACCGCGTGCTGATGCTCCCTGAATAAAACCGCCGAGAATAGTTGCAAAGATAATCAACATTCCAGGCGTTGTGAGCCATTCTATTTTTAACGCTAATGTCCCGCCATCGACCAGTGAAAAATGCAGCACTGAAGCCAGCTGAGATGCTGCTGCTTTTATCGTTGGGAATAACGGTGAGCACAGCAGAATAAAGACAAAAATAAACAGGTAAATAGAACCGACCCGGAACAGCACCTTTGCCGAACGTGGTGCCATTTCACGGGTATGGCTGGCTTCAATACGCCACTCTGGGTCTACTTCACCTTTGCGCAGACGGCTGGCAATTGCGACAGCGAAAAGGCTAGCCAGGCTGCCAGCAAAAGCGGGCAATTCGGCACCAAGATGGACGGCAACAAAGTATTGCGGAATAAGTGTCGCGATGCCACATAGCAGTGTGATAAGGAATACGCCGCGAATCGCTTTCACGCCGCCGCCAATAATACAAATAATGACAAAGGGCAGCAGGAGATTAAAAATCGCTAATTGCAGAATAATTGTGCCACCTAAGGTGTAAACAGACAGATTAACCTGCTCGGCGAGGATTGAAACCGGAATACCTACCGCCCCAAACGCTGTAGGCACCGTATTGGCAACCAGTGAAGCAATTGCGGCTTTCAGTGGGTTGAATCCCAACGCGATGAGGATACCAATAGGAATGGCGACCGCAGTACCGTAGCCGGCAGCAGCCTCAAGAAAACCACCAAAACACCATGAAATAAGGAGCACCTGGATACGCTTATCTTCGCTAATACTGGCGAGAATATCGCGGAGAATATCCAGAGCTTTGGTTGCCTGCATGACGTTATAACTGAATATTGCACCGAGGATCACAATCACGATCGGCCATAATCCTTTGAGTGCGCCATAACCCACTGAGGCTTTCAGATTCTGTATTGGCATGTCCCAGAACAGGACAGATAAAGCCGCTGTAAATGCCAGTGATATCAGAACTGAATAATGAACAGGCATCTTCAGTTTCAGAATCAAAAATACCATAAGGAGCAAAGGTGAGAGTGCAATAGCAAACATTAAATATCCGTGCATTTCTATTCCTGACTATATTTATCGACCTTGTTTATCTATTTTTCCGATGGAGGTTATCTCATTATTAAAATAAAAAATGCAAACTGAATCGCTTCAGTAAAATAAAATTACACATTGTTAATGTTTGTATATTTATTGTTAATATTCTGATTTATAAAACAATACATGTATATTTTAACAGCTCCTTAATGA
>NZ_PTRD01000027.1:0-183900 GCF_002965005.1 Escherichia sp. MOD1-EC7011 | reverse complement strand
TCTACATTATCGCATTATTAATAAAAAATAAAAAATTGATATTTTCTTATCTATTACAGATATTAATCGCATTGTATATTTTGATGATTTATATCACCTTATAAAAACAAGTAAGGCTTTAACCATTATCAAAACAAAAATTTCATCATATTTTGAAACAAAAGGATTCAACAGATATATCTATCACCACGATAGACCACATATCAAAAACATTACAAAATATCTTAACTATGAAAAAAAATGTTTTTATAATATTTTTAAGTATTCTCTGTACAGGAGCCGTTGTGGATCATCCTCACTTAGACAGTAGGATACCAACAAACGAAATAATCAATTGTCTTTCCCGCTCCATCCAGGAAAGTGGTTATATAATGGATCTAAACGGCACCAGGCTGCCTATTAATGCAAAAGAATTCGCAACATACAAAATGTCAAACTTCTCCGGTTCATTCTGGATCGAATATTCAACAGAAGGAAGACCAATAAGGGAGGCTGGTATAAAAGATGCAACACAGGAGAGTTATAAGGTTCTGAATGATGCATTGCGACTATGTAGTGAGACCCTGACAAGATATTGACGTTCACAATCAATGTATTTACAGTCCACACTATATATCAACAAGTCAGCTTTCCGAAATTGCTGAACATTTCATCTCCGACAGTCCGCTGACGAAGATCTTTTTCGGATTTACCTGTGAATTACCGATGCAAAAAACTGTATATCTGCGGGTTTGTATTAATATCCTAACACAGACATAAAAAGTCTATCATTGCGCTTAACTTATCACAGATACGGGAAAAAGTGAGCTAAAGAAAAAGCGACAACGAATTTAAATGGAAAACGAAATATTTAAAAAGGCTACCGTGCTCTTGATGCGGCTCCCTTGAACAGTTCTCGATAATCGGAAAACTCAGGGCGCGTTATCCTGTGGTCACTCTCAGCCATGTGTTCGGGGTTCATCGCATTAGCTACAAATACTAACCAGACGGCAGACGTGCTGTATTACGCAGTCAGGTACTTGAGCTACATAGCATCAGCCACGGTTCAGCCGGAGAAAAAAGTATCGCCACAATGAGTAGAACTGCTATCTGCCCCACCAAACTATCAGGAGGTTTTGATAACCCTTAGCAAGCTAACATAAAACAACGGGCGTGTTATACGCCCGTTACAGTTTTTAACACATGCAGAAATTACATGTTCTTGATGATCGCATCACCAAACTCTGAACATTTCAGCAGTTTAGCGCCTTCCATCAGACGCTCGAAGTCATAGGTTACGGTCTTCGCGTTAATCGCGCCTTCCATACCTTTAACAATCAGATCTGCGGCTTCAGTCCAGCCCATATGGCGCAGCATCATCTCAGCGGAGAGGATGATAGAGCCTGGATTTACTTTGTCCTGACCGGCATATTTCGGCGCAGTACCGTGGGTAGCTTCAAACAAGGCGCATTCGTCACCGATGTTTGCGCCAGGGGCGATACCGATACCGCCAACCTGCGCTGCCAGGGCATCAGAAATGTAGTCACCGTTCAGGTTCATACAGGCGATAACATCATATTCAGCCGGACGCAGCAGGATCTGTTGCAGGAATGCATCAGCAATCACGTCTTTAATGACGATCTCTTTGCCGGTATTCGGGTTTTTAACTTTCAGCCACGGGCCGCCGTCGATCAGTTCACCGCCAAACTCTTCACGCGCCAGCTGGTAGCCCCAGTCTTTAAACGCGCCTTCGGTGAACTTCATGATGTTGCCTTTGTGCACCAGGGTCACAGAGTCACGATCGTTAGCAATTGCGTATTCGATCGCGGCACGAACCAGACGTTTGGTGCCTTCTTCAGAACACGGCTTAATGCCGATACCGCAATGTTCCGGGAAGCGGATTTTCTTCACGCCCATCTCTTCACGCAGGAATTTAATCACTTTCTCAGCGTCGGCAGAGTCAGCTTTCCATTCGATACCCGCATAAATGTCTTCCGAGTTTTCACGGAAGATAACCATATCGGTCAGTTCAGGGTGTTTAACCGGGCTTGGAGTGCCCTGATAGTAACGTACCGGACGCAGGCAGATGTAGAGATCCAGTTCCTGGCGCAGGGCTACGTTCAGAGAACGAATACCGCCACCAACCGGGGTGGTCAGCGGGCCTTTAATGGCAACGCGATATTCACGAATCAGATCAAGGGTTTCAGCAGGCAGCCAGACGTCCTGACCATAAACCTGTGTGGATTTTTCACCGGTGTAAATTTCCATCCAGGAGATTTTACGCTCGCCTTTATAGGCTTTCTCGACCGCAGCGTCGACCACTTTCAGCATGGCTGGGGTTACATCTACACCGATTCCATCACCTTCGATGTAAGGGATAATCGGATTTTCAGGAACGTTGAGTTTGCCGTTTTGCAGGGTGATCTTCTTGCCTTGTGCCGGAACAACTACTTTACTTTCCATTCACCTCTCCTTCGAGCGCTACTGGTTTGCTCGTCTGCCACCACGTTGCATATGCGTTTGCGTCCTGCGATACGGATGCTTTAGAGCAATTTTTTGTTAATGATTTGTAATTGGCTTGTCAATACTACCCTATTGTTTGCCGTCATGAAAGATGCGCGTTATTAGGCTATAATGCGGCAATTCATAATCTCTGAAAATACCATGCAAAAAACTTCTTTTAGAAATCACCAGGTTAAGCGATTCAGCTCGCAACGTTCTACCAGGCGTAAACCTGAAAACCAGCCCACGCGTGTGATCCTGTTCAATAAACCCTACGATGTTCTTCCGCAGTTCACCGATGAAGCAGGGCGTAAAACATTAAAAGAATTC
Organism: Escherichia sp. MOD1-EC7011; assembly: GCF_002965005.1. Taxonomy (NCBI): domain Bacteria; kingdom Pseudomonadati; phylum Pseudomonadota; class Gammaproteobacteria; order Enterobacterales; family Enterobacteriaceae; genus Escherichia; species Escherichia sp. MOD1-EC7011. Next base: position 181,089 of record NZ_PTRD01000027.1, on the reverse strand, counting down.
ATCCCGGTTCAGGGCGTTTATGCGGCTGGTCGTCTCGACAGAGATAGCGAAGGGTTACTGGTGCTGACTAATAATGGCGCGTTACAGGCGCGTTTAACCCAGCCGGGCAAACGCACCGGGAAAATCTATTATGTGCAGGTGGAAGGCATTCCTACGGAAGACGCTCTTGAAGCCTTGCGCAATGGCGTAACCTTAAATGATGGCCCTACCCTGCCCGCTGGCGTGGAATTGGCTGAAGAACCGGAGTGGTTATGGCCGCGTAATCCGCCAATTCGTGAACGAAAAAGTATTCCCACCAGCTGGCTGAAGATCACCTTATATGAAGGACGTAATCGCCAGGTACGCCGCATGACCGCCCATGTTGGTTTCCCCACACTGCGACTGATTCGCTATGCGATGGGGAGTTACACGCTGGATAATCTTGCTAATGGCGAATGGCGAGAAACCACAGAATAAGGAAGCACAATGTTTAAACCGCACGTTACCGTTGCCTGCGTGGTGCACGCAGAAGGCAAATTTTTAGTCGTTGAAGAGACGATTAATGGTAAAGCGTTATGGAACCAACCTGCCGGGCATCTGGAAGCAGATGAAACCTTAGTGGAAGCCGCCGCGCGTGAGCTGTGGGAAGAGACGGGCATCAGCGCGAAACCGCAACATTTCATCCGTATGCATCAGTGGATTGCGCCAGATAAAACGCCGTTTTTGCGTTTCCTCTTTGCCATTGAACTTGAGCAAATATGCCCGACCCAGCCTCATGACAGCGATATCGACTGCTGCCGTTGGGTCAGCGCCGAAGAAATTTTACAGGCGTCAAATCTTCGTTCGCCGCTGGTGGCGGAAAGTATTCGTTGTTATCAAAGCGGGCAACACTATCCGCTGGAGATGATTGGCGATTTTAACTGGCCTTTTACAAAGGGTGTCATCTAAAAGGCTGCGTGATAGAATACGCCGCCTTGAAGTTCAATGTCGTGAGTGATCCAATGTCTGAAACCGCAAAAAAAGTAATCGTCGGCATGTCCGGCGGTGTCGATTCCTCCGTTTCTGCCTGGCTGTTGCAACAACAGGGATATCAGGTCGAAGGCCTGTTTATGAAGAACTGGGAAGAAGACGACGGTGAGGAATATTGCACGGCGGCAGCGGATCTGGCTGATGCCCAGGCTGTCTGCGACAAGCTCGGCATTGAACTGCACACCGTCAACTTTGCTGCTGAATACTGGGACAACGTCTTCGAACTGTTTCTTGCCGAATATAAAGCCGGTCGCACGCCGAATCCGGATATTCTGTGCAACAAAGAGATCAAATTTAAAGCCTTCCTCGAATTTGCCGCCGAAGATTTAGGTGCCGATTATATCGCTACCGGTCATTACGTTCGTCGCGCAGATGTCGATGGCAAGAGCCGCCTGCTGCGTGGTCTGGACAGCAACAAAGACCAGAGCTACTTCCTTTACACGCTTAGCCATGAGCAGATTGCGCAAAGCCTGTTCCCGGTCGGCGAACTGGAAAAACCGCAGGTGCGTAAGATTGCTGAAGATCTCGGTCTGGTTACCGCGAAGAAAAAAGACTCTACCGGCATTTGCTTTATTGGCGAACGTAAATTCCGCGAGTTCCTGGGGCGTTATCTCCCGGCGCAACCGGGCAAAATCATTACCGTTGATGGCGATGAAATTGGCGAACACCAGGGGCTGATGTATCACACCCTCGGTCAGCGTAAAGGTCTGGGTATCGGTGGCACTAAAGATGGCACCGAAGAACCGTGGTACGTCGTCGATAAAGACGTCGAGAATAACATTCTGGTTGTCGCGCAGGGTCATGAGCATCCACGTCTGATGTCTGTTGGGTTGATTGCCCAGCAGTTGCACTGGGTCGATCGTGAACCGTTCACCGGCACTATGCGTTGCACGGTAAAAACCCGCTATCGCCAGACCGACATCCCATGCACCGTCAAGGCGCTGGACGATGATCGCATTGAAGTGATTTTCGATGAACCCGTTGCCGCAGTGACTCCGGGTCAGTCTGCCGTCTTGTACAACGGTGAAGTGTGCCTCGGTGGCGGTATTATTGAGCAGCGTCTGCCGCTGCCGGTCTGATTATTATCTTTACTTAAAACAAGGAAGCAGTGAACGTGGCAAAGAATTACTATGACATCACCCTCGCCCTGGCTGGTATTTGTCAGTCGGCTCGCCTGGTGCAACAACTCGCTCACCAGGGGCATTGTGATGCCGATGCGCTACACGTTTCACTCAACAGTATTATTGATATGAACCCCAGCTCCACGCTGGCGGTTTTTGGCGGTAGCGAAGCCAACCTGCGCGTCGGGCTGGAAACCCTGCTCGGCGTGCTCAATGCCAGCAGTCGCCAGGGTTTGAACGCTGAGTTAACCCGCTACACCCTTAGCCTGATGGTGCTTGAGCGTAAACTTTCATCTGCCAAAGGTGCGCTCGACACTCTGGGCAACCGGATCAACGGCCTGCAACGCCAGCTCGAACACTTCGATTTACAGTCCGAAACGCTGATGAGCGCGATGGCCGCCATCTATGTTGATGTTATCAGCCCGCTTGGCCCGCGCATTCAGGTCACCGGTTCCCCTGCTGTACTGCAAAGCCCGCAGGTGCAGGCGAAAGTTCGCGCAACCCTGCTGGCAGGCATTCGCGCCGCCGTGCTCTGGCACCAGGTCGGCGGTGGACGTCTGCAACTGATGTTTTCTCGTAATCGCCTGACCACTCAGGCAAAACAAATTCTTGCTCATTTAACCCCGGAGTTGTGATCTATGGAATTATCCTCACTGACCGCCGTTTCCCCTGTCGATGGACGCTACGGCGATAAAGTCAGCGCGCTGCGCGGGATTTTCAGCGAATATGGTTTGCTGAAATTCCGTGTACAAGTTGAAGTACGTTGGCTGCAAAAACTAGCCGCGCACGCAGCGATCAAGGAAGTTCCTGCTTTTGCTGCCGACGCAATCGGTTACCTTGATGCAATCGTCGCTAATTTCAGCGAAGAAGATGCTGCACGCATCAAAACCATCGAGCGTACCACTAACCACGACGTTAAAGCGGTTGAGTATTTCCTGAAAGAAAAAGTGGCAGATATCCCGGAACTGCACGCGGTATCTGAATTCATTCACTTTGCCTGTACTTCGGAAGATATCAATAACCTCTCCCACGCGTTGATGCTGAAAACCGCGCGTGATGAAGTGATCCTGCCATACTGGCGTCAACTGATTGATGGCATTAAAGATCTCGCTATTCAGTACCGCGATATTCCGCTGCTGTCCCGTACCCACGGTCAGCCAGCCACGCCGTCAACCATCGGGAAAGAGATGGCTAACGTTGCCTACCGTATGGAACGCCAGTACCGCCAACTTAACCAGGTGGAGATCCTCGGCAAAATCAACGGCGCCGTCGGTAACTATAACGCCCACATCGCCGCTTACCCGGAAGTTGACTGGCATCAGTTTAGCGAAGAGTTCGTCACCTCGCTGGGTATTCAGTGGAACCCGTACACCACGCAGATTGAACCGCACGACTACATTGCCGAGCTGTTTGATTGCGTTGCGCGCTTTAACACTATTCTGATCGACTTTGACCGTGACGTCTGGGGTTATATCGCTCTTAACCACTTCAAACAGAAAACCATTGCTGGTGAGATTGGTTCTTCCACCATGCCGCATAAGGTTAACCCGATCGACTTCGAAAACTCCGAAGGGAACCTGGGGCTTTCCAACGCAGTGTTGCAGCACCTGGCCAGCAAACTGCCGGTTTCCCGCTGGCAGCGTGACCTGACCGACTCCACCGTGCTGCGTAACCTCGGCGTGGGTATTGGTTATGCACTGATTGCTTACCAGTCTACCCTGAAAGGCGTGAGCAAACTGGAAGTGAACCGTGACCATCTGCTGGATGAACTGGATCACAACTGGGAAGTGCTGGCTGAGCCGATCCAGACAGTCATGCGTCGCTATGGCATTGAAAAACCGTATGAAAAGCTGAAAGAGCTGACTCGCGGTAAGCGCGTTGACGCCGAAGGCATGAAGCAATTTATCGACGGTCTGGCGCTGCCAGAAGAAGAGAAAGCGCGCCTGAAAGCGATGACGCCGGCTAATTATATTGGTCGTGCCATCACGATGGTTGATGAGCTGAAATAATCCCCTGTCAAGGCCGGATGGCGATGCTGTCCGGCCTGCTTCTTAAGCGAATCTTTTCCTGTGTTGCCTCCCCTACCCGCTGGTTTAATTAATGTTTACTCCCATAAATACATAATCGCGTTACACTATTTTAATAATTAAGACAGGGAGAAATAAAAATGCGCGTACTGGTTGTCGAAGACAATGCGTTGTTACGTCACCATCTTAAAGTTCAGATTCAGGACGCTGGTCATCAGGTCGATGACGCAGAAGATGCCAAAGAAGCAGATTATTATCTCAATGAACATTTACCTGATATTGCCATTGTCGATCTTGGCTTGCCTGATGAAGATGGTCTGTCGCTGATCCGCCGCTGGCGTAGCAATGATGTTTCACTACCGATTCTGGTATTGACCGCCCGTGAAAGCTGGCAGGACAAAGTCGAAGTCTTAAGTGCCGGTGCTGATGATTACGTGACCAAACCGTTTCATATTGAAGAGGTGATGGCGCGTATGCAGGCGTTGATGCGGCGTAATAGCGGTCTGGCTTCACAGGTTATTTCGCTGCCACCGTTTCAGGTTGATCTCTCCCGCCGTGAATTATCCATTAACGACGAAGTGATCAAACTGACCGCGTTTGAATACACCATTATGGAAACGCTAATCCGTAATAACGGCAAAGTGGTCAGCAAAGATTCGCTGATGTTACAGCTCTATCCGGATGCCGAATTGCGGGAAAGCCATACCATTGATGTATTAATGGGCCGACTGCGTAAGAAAATTCAGACGCAATATCCGCAAGAAGTGATTACCACCGTTCGCGGCCAGGGCTATCTGTTCGAATTGCGCTGATGAAAAAATTACTGCGTATTTTTTCCCCACTCTCGCTACGGGTTCGTTTTCTGTTGGCAACGGCAGCGGTAGTGCTGGTGCTTTCGCTTGCCTACGGGATGGTCGCGCTGATCGGTTATAGCGTCAGTTTCGATAAAACCACGTTTCGGCTGTTACGTGGCGAGAGCAACCTGTTCTATACCCTCGCGAAGTGGGAAAACAACAAATTGCATGTCGAATTGCCAGAAAATATCGACAAGCAAAGCCCTACAATGACACTGATCTATGGTGAGAACGGGCAACTTTTATGGGCGCAGCGTGACGTTCCCTGGCTGATGAAAATGATCCAGCCTGACTGGCTGAAATCTAATGGCTTCCATGAAATAGAAGCGGATGTTAACGATACCAGCATTTTGCTGAGTGAAGATCATTCTATACAGCAACAGTTGCAGGAAGTACGGGAGGATGACGACGACGCTGAGATGACTCACTCGGTGGCAGTAAACATCTATCCGGCAACGTCGCAGATGCCGAAGTTAACCATTGTGGTGGTTGATACCATCCCTGTAGAGCTTAAAAGTTCCTATATGGTGTGGAGCTGGTTTGTCTATGTGCTCTCAGCCAACCTGCTGTTAGTGATCCCTCTGTTATGGGTCGCCGCCTGGTGGAGTTTACGCCCTATCGAAGCCCTGGCAAAAGAAGTCCGCGAACTGGAAGAGCACAACCGGGAACTACTCAACCCTACCACCACGAGGGAACTTACCAGCCTGGTACGTAACCTGAACCGACTGTTAAAAAGTGAGCGTGAACGTTACGACAAATACCGCACTACGCTCACCGACCTGACGCACAGTCTGAAAACACCGCTGGCGGTGCTGCAAAGTACGCTACGTTCCATGCGTAGTGAGAAGATGAGCGTCAGCGAAGCAGAGCCGGTAATGTTGGAACAAATCAGCCGCATCTCGCAACAAATTGGCTACTACCTGCATCGCGCCAGTATGCGCGGTGGAACATTACTTAGCCGCGAATTGCATCCTGTCGCCCCACTGCTGGACAATCTCACCTCGGCGCTGAACAAAGTTTATCAGCGTAAAGGGGTTAATATTTCCCTCGATATCTCGCCAGAAATCAGCTTTGTGGGTGAGCAGAATGATTTTGTCGAAGTGATGGGCAACGTACTGGATAACGCCTGTAAATACTGTCTTGAGTTTGTCGAAATTTCAGCCAGACAAACCGATGATCATCTCTATATTGTTGTCGAGGATGATGGCCCCGGCATCCCGAAAAGCAAGCGTGAAGTGGTCTTCGACCGTGGTCAACGTGTTGACACTTTGCGCCCAGGACAAGGTGTCGGTCTGGCAGTCGCACGTGAAATTACCGAGCAATACGACGGAAAAATGATCGCCGGAGAGAGTATGCTCGGCGGTGCACGAATGGAAGTGATTTTTGGTCGCCAGCATTCTTCGCCAAAGAGTGAATAAATATGCCCTTTCTTCACGCATTACGTTAAGCATCCGTTATAATCGGTTGCAGATACCAGCCTGTGGATGCTTAACATGGAATACCAACTTACCCTTAACTGGCCCGATTTTCTTGAACGCCACTGGCAGAAACGTCCGGTAGTGTTAAAACGCGGCTTTAATAATTTTATTGACCCAATCTCTCCAGACGAGTTAGCGGGTCTGGCGATGGAAAGCGAAGTCGACAGTCGGCTGGTCAGTCACCAGGATGGTAAATGGCAGGTCAGCCACGGTCCATTCGAAAGCTACGATCATCTCGGTGAGACCAACTGGTCATTGCTGGTGCAGGCAGTAAATCACTGGCATGAACCAACCGCCGCGCTGATGCGTCCGTTTCGTGAACTGCCGGACTGGCGCATTGACGACCTGATGATCTCATTTTCCGTACCCGGCGGCGGCGTCGGCCCGCATCTCGATCAATACGATGTGTTTATTATCCAGGGAACCGGTCGTCGTCGCTGGCGAGTGGGCGAAAAGCTGCAAATGAAACAGCACTGCCCGCACCCGGATCTGTTACAGGTCGATCCGTTCGAAGCCATCATCGATGAAGAGCTGGAGCCTGGCGATATTCTTTATATTCCGCCGGGATTCCCGCACGAGGGCTACGCGCTGGAAAATGCGATGAACTACTCTGTCGGTTTTCGTGCGCCCAATACGCGGGAGCTGATCAGCGGTTTTGCCGATTATGTTCTGCAACGTGAGCTGGGCGGTAATTATTACAGCGATCCGGATATCCCTCCTCGCGCCCATCCGGCTGATGTTCTGCCGCAAGAGATGGATAAATTGCGTGAGATGATGCTTGAACTGATCAACCAGCCGGAACACTTTAAACAGTGGTTTGGCGAGTTTATTTCCCAGTCACGTCATGAACTGGATATCGCGCCGCCAGAGCCGCCTTATCAGCCGGATGAAATCTACGATGCGCTGAAACAAGGTGATGTGCTGGTGCGCCTGGGTGGTCTGCGCGTATTGCGCATTGGTGATGATGTATACGCCAATGGTGAAAAGATCGATTCTCCGCACCGTCCGGCACTGGATGCGCTCGCCAGTAATATTGTGCTGACCGCCGAGAATTTTGGCGATGCGCTGGAAGATCCGTCATTCCTCGCGATGCTCGCGGCGCTGGTCAATAGCGGGTATTGGTTCTTCGAAGGGTAAGTTTGGATGTAAGCCGGATGCGGCATCACATGCCGCATCCCTTTTCGCTTACTTCCGTTGCGCCGTTAACTCGGCAATACGCACGATCACCTGCACCGCTTTTTCCATTCCTTCCAGGGTCACAAACTCATGTTTACCATGATAGTTGTAACCGCCAGTGAACAGGTTCGGGCACGGTAATCCCATAAACGACAACTGCGCGCCGTCGGTGCCGCCACGGATCGGCTTCAGATCCGGTTCAATATCACAATCGCGCATCGCCTGCTGGGCGATATCGAGAATATGCGGATGATCCACAATTTTCTCGCGCATGTTGTAGTAACTGTCTTCAATCACCAGTTCAATGTAGCAATCAGGGTGCAGCCCTTTGCCCACTTTCTTGGCAATCTCCATCATCTTACGTTTACGCGCTTCAAACTGTTTACGATCGAAATCACGAATGATGTAGTGCATATCGGCGCGCTCAACGGTGCCTTTCATGCTCGTCAGGTGATAAAAACCTTCATAACCTTCGGTAGTTTCTGGGCTTTCATCCGCCGGAACTTCTGCATGAATGCGTGCGGCCAGCGATAGCGCGTTAACCATCACGCCTTTTGCCGAGCCAGGGTGAACGTTGTTACCGACAATTTTGATATTCACCGATGCGGCGTTGAAGTTTTCAAACTCCAGTTCGCCTACGCCACCACCATCGACGGTGTAAGCCCAACGAGCATCAAAGGCGTCAACATCAAAGTGTTTCGCCCCTTTCCCCACTTCTTCATCTGGCGTAAAGGCGACGCGAATATCGCCATGCGGAATGTTTTTCTGCTGCAATACCGCCAGCGCGGTCATAATTTCCGCAATACCGGCTTTATCGTCAGCGCCCAATAGCGTTTTGCCATCGGTGGTGATCAGCGTCTGCCCCAGCAATTGATGCAGAACCGGGAACATCACTGGTGACAAGACTTCGTCGCCAATACCCAGCGCGATGTCCCCACCACGATAGTTTTCAACAATTTGCGGATTTACATTTTTACCGCTGCAATCCGGAGAGGTATCCACATGAGAAATAAAACCAATCGCCGGGATATCGCCAGGAACGTTAGCCGGTAACGTCGCCATTAGCGTTCCTTTCTCACTTAAGGTCACATTGATAAGCCCCATCTCTTCGAGCTGATCTTTCAACAAATGCAATAACTTCCACTGACCTTCCGTGCTGGGAACCTGTCTCACTCCCGCTTTTGATTGGGTATCCAGAGACACGTAGTTCAAAAAACGCTCAAGTAGTTTATCCATGTAGTCACCCTCACTTTTCGTGACAACATTATTAAGAAGCAAGAAAAGACAAATATTGCGTCAGGTCACTTTTACCCCTGCAAGCGGGAATATTTATCAACATTACCTTAATCAATATAAAGCTAAGCCAGTAATTCACAACAAGGATTGGCGATTCCGATGGTTTGCCGTAGAATTACCGCCCTCATTAAGAGTCACCAAGGTGGTTAACCACAAACCCCGCATCGGTAAGCCATCCGTTGCGTTTACATGGGACAGAGTAAAAAATTGAATAAACAACCGAGTTCGCTTTCACCGCTGGTGCAATTGGCGGGAATTCGCAAATGCTTTGATGGTAAAGAAGTCATTCCCCAGCTTGATCTGACTATCAACAATGGCGAGTTCCTCACGCTGCTTGGCCCTTCTGGCTGCGGTAAAACAACCGTTCTTCGCCTGATTGCGGGTCTGGAAACTGTTGATTCCGGGCGCATCATGCTGGATAACGAGGACATCACCCACGTTCCGGCGGAAAACCGCTATGTGAACACCGTTTTCCAAAGCTACGCGTTATTCCCCCACATGACCGTATTCGAAAATGTGGCCTTTGGGTTGCGTATGCAAAAAACCCCCGCTGCTGAAATTACGCCTCGCGTGATGGAAGCCCTGCGGATGGTGCAACTGGAAACCTTCGCTCAACGCAAACCGCATCAACTCTCCGGCGGTCAGCAGCAACGTGTGGCCATTGCCCGCGCGGTGGTTAACAAGCCTCGTCTGTTGTTGCTTGATGAATCGCTTTCCGCGCTGGATTACAAACTGCGCAAACAGATGCAGAACGAGTTAAAAGCGTTACAGCGAAAACTTGGCATTACTTTCGTCTTCGTTACCCACGACCAGGAAGAGGCACTCACTATGTCTGACCGGATTGTGGTGATGCGCGATGGTCGCATTGAACAAGACGGCACACCACGTGAAATCTACGAAGAACCCAAAAACCTGTTTGTTGCCGGATTCATTGGCGAAATCAATATGTTTAACGCCACGGTGATCGAACGTCTCGACGAGCAACGCGTACGCGCCAACGTTGAAGGCCGCGAGTGTAATATCTACGTTAACTTCGCCGTTGAACCTGGGCAAAAACTGCATGTTCTGTTACGCCCGGAAGACTTACGTGTTGAAGAGATTAACGATGATAACCACGTCGAAGGGTTGATTGGTTACGTTCGCGAACGCAACTACAAAGGCATGACGCTGGAGTCAGTTGTCGAACTGGAAAATGGCAAGATGGTGATGGTCAGCGAATTCTTTAATGAAGATGATCCTGACTTTGACCACTCTCTCGACCAGAAAATGGCCATTAATTGGGTAGAAAGCTGGGAGGTCGTACTGGCTGATGAAGAACACAAGTAAGTTCCAGAATGTAGTGATTGTCACTATCGTCGGTTGGCTTGTGTTGTTTGTCTTTCTGCCCAACCTGATGATCATTGGCACCAGCTTTTTGACCCGCGACGACGCAAGTTTCGTCAAAATGGTCTTTACGCTGGATAACTACACACGTCTGCTCGATCCGCTCTATTTTGAAGTGCTCGTGCACTCACTGAATATGGCGCTGATCGCCACTCTCGCCTGCCTGGTGCTGGGCTACCCGTTTGCCTGGTTTCTGGCAAAACTGCCGCATAAAATGCGACCGCTGCTGCTGTTTCTGCTGATTGTTCCGTTCTGGACAAACTCGCTGATTCGTATCTACGGGCTAAAAATTTTCCTCAGCACCAAAGGCTATCTCAACGAGTTCCTGCTGTGGCTGGGCGTTATTGATACCCCAATTCGCATCATGTTCACCCCCAGCGCGGTGATTATCGGTCTGGTTTACATTCTGCTACCGTTTATGGTGATGCCGCTGTACTCCAGTATCGAAAAACTGGATAAGCCGTTGCTTGAGGCAGCGCGCGATCTCGGTGCCAGCAAGTTACAGACTTTTATCCGCATCATTATTCCACTGACGATGCCGGGGATTATTGCCGGATGTCTGCTGGTGATGCTGCCAGCCATGGGCTTGTTCTATGTGTCCGACCTGATGGGCGGTGCGAAAAACCTGCTGATCGGTAACGTCATCAAGGTACAGTTCCTCAATATTCGTGACTGGCCGTTTGGTGCAGCCACCAGCATTACGCTGACTATCGTAATGGGCCTGATGTTGCTGGTTTACTGGCGCGCTTCTCGTCTGCTGAATAAGAAGGTGGAACTCGAATGATCGGTCGACTGCTTCGCGGCGGTTTTATGACCGCTATCTACGCGTACCTGTATATCCCAATCATTATTTTGATTGTGAACTCCTTTAACAGCTCGCGCTTTGGCATCAACTGGCAGGGTTTTACCACCAAATGGTATAGCCTGCTGATGAACAACGACAGCTTGTTACAGGCAGCGCAGCATTCACTAACAATGGCGGTGTTTTCGGCGACGTTTGCTACGCTTATCGGTTCACTGACGGCAGTTGCGCTGTACCGTTATCGCTTTCGTGGTAAGCCGTTCGTTAGCGGAATGCTGTTTGTGGTGATGATGTCACCAGATATCGTGATGGCGATTTCGCTGCTGGTGCTGTTTATGCTGCTGGGTATTCAGCTTGGCTTCTGGTCGCTGCTGTTCTCGCATATCACCTTCTGCCTGCCATTTGTGGTGGTGACAGTGTATTCGCGCCTGAAAGGTTTTGACGTGCGAATGCTGGAAGCGGCGAAAGATCTCGGTGCCAGCGAATTTACCATTCTACGGAAAATCATTTTGCCACTGGCAATGCCGGCTGTGGCTGCGGGCTGGGTGCTAAGCTTTACCCTGTCGATGGACGATGTGGTAGTTTCGTCGTTTGTCACCGGACCGAGCTATGAAATTCTACCGTTAAAAATTTATTCGATGGTCAAAGTCGGCGTATCGCCAGAAGTTAACGCGCTGGCAACCATATTACTGGTGCTGTCGCTGGTAATGGTAATTGCCAGCCAGCTTATTGCTCGTGACAAAACGAAAGGTAACACAGGGGACGTTAAATGAAAAAATGGTCACGCCACCTGCTCGCGGCGGGTGCTCTGGCACTGGGCATGAGCGCCGCTCACGCCGATGACAACAACACGCTGTATTTCTACAACTGGACCGAGTACGTGCCGCCAGGACTGCTTGAACAGTTCACCAAAGAAACCGGTATTAAGGTTATCTATTCGACTTACGAGTCGAACGAAACCATGTACGCAAAACTGAAAACGTACAAAGACGGTGCCTATGACCTGGTGGTTCCTTCAACCTATTACGTCGATAAAATGCGTAAAGAAGGGATGATCCAGAAGATCGATAAGTCGAAGTTAAGCAACTTCAGCAACCTCGATCCAGACATGCTCAACAAGCCTTTTGACCCGAATAACGACTACTCCATTCCGTATATCTGGGGTGCGACGGCGATTGGCGTTAACGGTGATGCGGTGGATCCGAAATCCGTTACCAGCTGGGCCGATCTCTGGAAGCCTGAGTACAAAGGCAGCCTGCTGCTGACCGATGATGCCCGTGAAGTATTCCAGATGGCACTGCGTAAGCTGGGCTACTCCGGTAACACCACCGATCCGAAAGAGATTGAAGCTGCATATAACGAGCTGAAAAAACTGATGCCAAACGTGGCAGCGTTTAACTCCGATAACCCGGCTAACCCGTACATGGAAGGCGAAGTTAACCTCGGCATGATCTGGAACGGTTCTGCTTTCGTTGCGCGCCAGGCGGGTACGCCAATTGACGTGGTGTGGCCGAAAGAAGGCGGCATTTTCTGGATGGACAGCCTGGCGATCCCGGCAAATGCCAAAAACAAAGAAGGCGCGCTGAAATTGATCAACTTCCTGCTGCGCCCGGATGTGGCAAAACAGGTTGCCGAAACTATCGGTTATCCAACGCCAAACCTTGCGGCGCGTAAGCTGTTAAGCCCGGAAGTAGCGAACGATAAAACGCTCTACCCGGATGCTGAAACCATTAAAAATGGTGAATGGCAGAATGACGTTGGCGCAGCCAGCAGCATTTATGAAGAGTATTATCAGAAGCTGAAAGCAGGACGTTAATTCAGCAAACGGGCGGTGGTATTACCGCCCGTTTTTTATTTAGCAAGGAAGTGACATATGAGTCAGGACAGTAACGTTTTATCCCGCTCTTTCGTCGGTATTGGTTTGGTACTGCTCGTTATTTCTGTTGTTATATTTTACAACCAGTTCACCTATACCAAAAATGCGATGCATACCAAAGGGGTCATTGTTGATGCCGTCTGGTACAACAATCATTCAAACGACGTCGGTGATAATGGTTCCTGGTATCCAGTGGTTGCCTTTCGCCCTACACCAGATTACACGCTAATTTTTAATTCAAATATTGGTAGTGATTTTTATGAAGATAGCGAAGGTGACAAAGTCAATGTCTATTATCCGCCAGGGCATCCAGAAGAAGCCGAAATAAACAATCCCTGGGTTAATTTTTTTGAATGGGGCTTTGTTGGCATAGCAGGCATTATTTTCGGTGGTATCGGTCTGATAATCATGGTCCCCTCCTCTAAAAAATCACGCAGGAACAGGAAGTCCCGCCCATGAAAAAATTCATACGAGTAAAAGTTAAAAGAGGCCGATAAAGTGCGCGTGTATTATGCCGGATGCGGCGTTAACGCCTTATCAGGCCTACAAAACCCGCAAATTCAATTAATTGCGCCCTATCGTAGGCCTGATAAGCGTAGCGCATCAGGCTATTACTCCTGATTTATAATCCCTTCAGCAACTTTTCAACAAACTCTGGCACCACCTGGCTTGCCGGGCCGTAATATTTCTCGGCAAATTCGTTACCAACCTGGCTCGGCTCAAGATTGAGTTCCACGGTGTGCGCGCCATGCAATTTTGCTTCATGAACAAAACCGGCCGCCGGATAAACATGCCCGGATGTGCCAATGGCAATGAAAATATCCGCCATCGCCAGTGCCATATAAATTTCATCCATGCCAAGCGGCATTTCGCCAAACCACACCACGTGCGGGCGCAGCGGAGCCGGAAACTGGCAGCAATGACATTTATCTTCTGGCGTAACATCACCAGTCCAGTCGAGAACCTGCCCGCTTTGCGAACAACGTACTTTCAGCAATTCTCCATGCATATGAATCACATTGGTATTGCCTGCGCGTTCATGCAGGTTATCGATATTCTGCGTCACCAGCAAAAAGCGGTCGCCGAGGGCATCTTGCAGTTTAGCCAGCGCAAGATGCGCGGCGTTAGGCTGTATTTCTGGCTGCTGTAACTGTCGGCGACGAGCGTTATAAAACGCTTGCACCAGTTCAGGGTCGCGATCAAAGCCCTCTGGCGTCGCAACATCTTCAACACGATGTTCTTCCCACAGGCCATCTGCGGCGCGAAAGGTACGAATACCTGATTCCGCAGAAATACCAGCCCCTGTCAGTACGAGTACTCTTGGTTTTTCCATTGCTTCCGACACCACTTTATCTCTGAAAAAAATACGCTGACGTAAACGCTCGCGCAGGCGGCGTTTATTTTTACGAAAACGACTTAACCGATGACCCCGACGCGACAGCATAGCAACCTCTGTTGTTTAATCGGTTAGATGTAGGAAGGCAGCTCCACGCATTCCGCCTGCATCACCGTGGCGCGCGCGTTCAATGCGCGGAACACGAGCTACAGGTAAGAGATGACGAGGCAGCCTGTCCGCCAGTTGCGTTGTGATTGCCGGGAAATTGGATAACCCACCGCCAATGACCACCAGATCAGGGTCAATAATGGTCAGGATGTTTCCCAGACAAACCGCTAATAGATCCAGATAACGCTCAACATGCGCCCTTGCCTGCTCATCGCCTTGATCATAAAGCGCAATAATTTCGGGAGCCTGCAACGGTTGATGATAATAGTGTTGATACAGCCACGCAAAACCGCGACCAGACAGATAATTTTCAATGCAGCCATGCTGACCACAGCCGCAGCGGCGTAATGGGAAATCAAGCCCCATCATGGTTAACGCATCGACCGGCAGACGCATATGACCAAACTCGCCGGTAATATAGCTTTTACCCGTCACCGCTTTACCGTTAAACACCAGTCCACCGCCAACGCCAGTGCCGAGAATTAACCCCATCACCAGCGGATATTGGGTAAATTCATCATCCCAGGCTTCAGAAAGGGCAAAACAGTTCGCGTCATTATCAAGTCGCACATCGCGCTCAAGACGTGCGCTCAGGTCGGCACGCAGCGGTTTACCGCTGGCAGCGGGGACATTGGCGGCATACAGCGTGCCATCTTCTGTTTCCGGCATTCCCGGAATACCGATGCCGACAGAACCTTTACAGCCAAAACGCTGATCGGCTTCGACGACCAGCTCGCACACTGCATCTAAAAATGCGTCATAGCTGTTACGCGGTGTCGGCACCCGCTTTTCCCACTGCAACTGCCGACTGCTATCAAATACGCCAAGCGCAATTTTTGTTCCACCAATATCAAACCCGTAATACATTGCCGCTCCTTGTTTTAATGTACTGCCTTTACTGGCCGCTAAGGACTCGCGCAGGGTCAATATTGCTGGCGCGCCGCGCCGGATACCAACTTGCCAAAAGACTCAGCAACAATGCTGTGACCAGTACGTAGAAGACATCCAGCCAGTGCAATTCCGATGGCAGGAAGTCAATAAAATAGATATCGCTGGAGAGGAACTGATGACCGATCAGCTTTTCAATCCACTCGATGATCGGAGTAAGTTGCAGCGAAACCACTACGCCGATAATCACACCACACAAGCTGCCGAACAACCCTGCCAGTAATCCATACCAGACAAAAATGGCGCGAATTAAACCGTCTTTCGCGCCCAGCGTTCTTAATACTGCGATATCGCCACTCTTGTCTTTTACCGCCATCACTAAAGTGGAGACGATGTTGAAACAGGCTACGCCAATCACCAGTACCATCGCCAGATACATAATGGCGCGGATCATCTGGATATCACGATACATATAGCCGTAAGTGCCGATCCAGCTCTTGATATAAACATAGCTATTGGTCACTTCGCCCGCGTCACGCACCAGTTTGTTGGCGTTAAATACATCCGTCATTTTAAGGGCAATACCTGACACACTGGAACCCATATCAAGATATTGTTGGGCATCCGCCAGCGGGATCATGGCAAAACTGTGATCGAGTTGACCGCTCAGCTGCAAAATTCCGGCAATTTGCAAGCGCACACGTTTTGGCTGCATCAGTTTATGCTCGGGATTCGAATTTGGGATCATGATCGACACCCAATCGCCCTGCTTCACTTTTAACGCATCCGCTACGCCTTTGCCGATAATAATCTGCTGCTCACCGGCTTTAAAATTGTTCCAGGCATCACCCTGAACAAACGAGGGCAGCGCACTTAGGCGCTGTTCCTGTTGCGGATCAACCCCTTTAACCTGAAGCGCGCGCAGATTTGCTCCGCTTTCCACCAGCCCCGTGAAATTGATATACGGCGCAGCAGCGGCAATACCTGGCACTTTTTGCACGTTATCCAGTGCTTCCTGCCAGTTAGTCCACGGCTGATCCACTGCTTCAATTTCGCCATGCGGTACTACCGCCAGAATGCGGTTATTCAGTTCACGTTCAAAGCCGTTCATCGCGCTTAAGCCGACGATCAATACCGCCACGCCAAGTGCAATGCCAATGGTAGAAATGACGGAGATCAGCGACACCATGCCGCCACGCCGCCGTCCGCGACTAAAACGCAGACCAATTAATAACGATAAAGGCATCGCCATTACTCCGCCCCCATCAGGCTCAGTTCCGCCGTCAGACGACCATCACGCATTTCTAACTGGCGGCTCATACGTTTCGCCAGTTGCAGATCGTGAGTAACCACCAGGAAGGCGGTGCCCTGCAAGCGATTCAACTCCCCAAGCAACTGGAAGATGCTGTCGGCGTTACGTGCGTCAAGGTTACCGGTAGGTTCATCTGCCAGTACCAGACGCGGGTTATTGACCAGCGCACGGGCAATCGCCACACGCTGACGTTCGCCGCCGGAAAGTTCGGATGGACGGTGATTCGCGCGATGCTCCAGCCCCACCGCTTTTAACATTTCCAACGCTCGACTGTTGATTTCAGCGGGCTTTTTCTTGCCAATCAGCAGCGGCATAGCTACGTTTTCCAGGGCGGTAAAATCCGGTAGCAGGTGGTGAAACTGATAAATAAAGCCCAGCTTCTGGTTGCGCAGTTCTGCTTTTGCCGCCGACGACAGTTTGCTCATCGGCTGACCGTTAAAAATCACATCACCGGAAGTTGGCGTATCCAGCCCGCCCAGCAGGTGCAGTAAGGTACTTTTACCGGAACCTGAACTGCCGACGATAGCCATCATTTCGCCTTCACCCACGCTGAAACTGACATTGTGCAGCACGTCGGTTTGCACACTGCCTTCCTGATAGCGTTTGCACAGGTTGTCGCATTGCAACAGGATCTTATTCATAACGTAAAGCCTCAGCGGGTTGAGTGGCGGCAGCGCGCCAGGAAGGGTAAAGCGTAGAAAGCAGCGCGATAGCCATCGCCACCAGCGCAATAATAATGACCTGTAAAGGTTCGATAGCGACCGGCAGCGCCGCGCCATCAAGCAGGACGCCGATTATCGGCATCAGATTATTCAACTGGCTGGCAAGCAGCGCACCAAGCGCCGCGCCCAAGATCGCACCAATAATTCCGGCGCTGGCACCCTGTACCATAAAGACCATCATGATTTGTCGCGGAGTTAAACCTTGCGTTTGCAAAATCGCCACTTCGCCCTGCTTCTCCATCACCATCAGCCCCAGCGAGGTAATAATGTTAAACGCCGCAACGGCGACAATCAGGCTCAGCAGCAAGCCCATCATATTTTTTTCCATACGCACGGCCTGGAACAGCTCACCTTTACGGTCGCGCCAGTCCTGCCATTTACTGCCTTCTGGCAGTTTTTGCTGGCTTAACGAATCCACTTTCAGCGGCTCATCCAGCCACAGACGCCAGCCGGTGATATTACCTGCCGGATAACGCATCAGACGCGAGGCATCCTCAATATTCACCAGCATTTCATAGCCGTCGACTTCACTGTTGGCGGCAAAAGTGCCAATCACATTGAACAGACGCTGACTTGGAATACGCCCCATCGGCGTGAACTGGCTGGCGGAAGGCACCATCACGCGGATTTGGTCGCCGCGATTGACACCTAACTGTGAGGCAAGCTGTTCACCGAGGATGACATTATATTTCCCCGGCTCGAGGTTGGCTTGCTTCACATTGACCAGATACGGGGTTAGCGGATCTTTTTGCGCCGGATCGATACCTAGCATGACGCCTACCGCCACGCTGCGTGCGCTTTGCAGCACCACATCACCAGTAGTGATAGGCGCGACGCGATTTACGCCGTCCAGTTTGACTGCCGATTCCGGGAGTTTCTGCGGGTTAAGAGAGCCCTGCTCCGAAGAGAGGATCGCCTGTGGCATCAGGCCAAGGATGTTGTTTTGCAGCTCGCGCTCAAAGCCGTTCATCACTGACAATACTGTGACCAGCGCCATCACCCCGAGGGTAATGCCGATGGTAGAAAGCCAGGAGACGAAACGACCGAAGCGATCCGCTGCACGCCCACGCATGTAACGCAGGCCAATAAATAGAGCGACAGGTTGGTACATGAAATCCGTCTGGTTGCTGTTAGCAAAGACACGAGTATATAAGCGAAAGCAGGATGGGTAAACGCCTGAACTGTAAGTGATCATCAGGGCTAATCTGAAAAGCATCCATAAATCAATCGGCTAAATTGCCATATTTTACCAGCAGGCTTGCAGCCTGATCTTAATCTGAAAAATCATCTAATACAGACAGATACCCATTACACCTCGGTTAATAACCAGCAGGATCAGTTGTTGGTAAATTAATAAAAGAGCGTGTTCTTCTGATGAAACAAAAAGAACTATGGATTAACCAGATCAAAGGGTTATGCATCTGTCTTGTGGTGGTTTATCACTCGGTAATCACCTTTTACCCGCATCTGACCACTTTTCAGCATCCGTTATCGGAAGTCCTGAGCAAATGCTGGATCTATTTCAATCTTTACCTTGCGCCCTTCCGTATGCCGGTTTTTTTCTTTATCTCCGGCTATTTGATTCGCCGCTATATCGACAGTGTGCCGTGGGGAAATTGTCTCGATAAACGGATCTGGAGCATCTTCTGGGTGCTGGCGCTGTGGGGTATCGTCCAGTGGCTGGCGCTGAGCGCACTGAATCAGTGGCTGGCACCTGAGCGCGATTTAAGCAATGCCTCCAATGCCGCTTATGCCGATTCCACCGGTGAGTTCCTGCACGGGATGATCACCGCCAGCACCAGCTTGTGGTATCTGTATGCTTTAATTGTCTATTTCGTGGTGTGTAAAATTTTTAACCGCCTGGCGCTGCCATTATTCGCCCTGTTTGTACTAATGAGTGTGGCTGTTAATTTCGTTCCCACGCCGTGGTGGGGAATGAACAGTGTGATCCGCAATTTGCCTTATTACAGCCTTGGCGCTTGGTTTGGCGCAACATTAATGACCTGTGTTAAAGAAGTACCGTTGCGCCGCCATCTGCTGATGTCTTCGCTGCTGGCCGTTCTGGCGGTCAGTGCCTGGTTGTTTAACGTGTCGCTACTCCTGTCGCTGGTATCGATTGTGGTGATCATGAAGCTGTTTTATCAGTACGAGCAGCGTTTCAGTATGCGCTCCTCCAGCCTGCTGAATGTGATTGGTTCCAACACCATTGCCATCTACACCACCCATCGCATTCTGGTAGAGATATTCAGCTTGAGTCTGATTCCGCAAATGAACGCAGCACGCTGGTCGCCGCAACTCGAACTGACGCTCCTGCTGGTTTACCCCTTTGTCAGTTTGTTGATTTGTACTGTTGCTGGCTTGTTGGTACGCAAAATTTCACAACGCGCATTCAGCGATCTGTTGTTCTCCCCGCCTTCTCTGCCTGCAACCAGTTACTCTCGCTAAGCCATCGCCCCAGCCGGGGCGATTCAATTTGCTAAACCATGTCGATTCCGGATAATGAACAGCATTGCTTATCAGAGATATGCCCCCATATGTTGAGGCATATCCTAACGAGAATCTGACAACCGTTATGCCTGAACAATATCGTTATACGCTGCCCGTCAAAGCGGGTGAACAGCGTCTGCTGGGCGAGTTAACCGGCGCTGCCTGTGCGACGCTGGTAGCGGAAATTGCCGAACGTCACGCCGGACCGGTGGTGCTCATCGCACCAGATATGCAAAATGCTCTGCGTTTGCATGATGAAATCAGCCAGTTCACCGACCAGATGGTGATGAATCTGGCGGACTGGGAAACCCTCCCTTACGACAGTTTTTCGCCTCATCAGGATATTATCTCCTCGCGTCTTTCCACCCTTTACCAGTTACCAACAATGCAGCGTGGTGTACTGATTGTTCCGGTGAATACGCTTATGCAGCGCGTTTGCCCGCACAGTTTTCTCCACGGTCATGCGCTGGTGATGAAAAAAGGTCAGCGCCTGTCACGAGATGCATTGCGTACCCAACTGGACAGCGCCGGTTATCGCCATGTTGATCAGGTAATGGAGCACGGTGAATACGCCACGCGCGGTGCGTTGTTGGATCTCTTCCCGATGGGGAGTGAGCTGCCTTATCGTCTTGATTTCTTTGATGATGAAATCGACAGCCTGCGAGTATTTGATGTCGATAGCCAGCGCACGCTGGAGGAAGTTGAAGCCATCAACCTACTGCCCGCACACGAATTTCCGACCGATAAAGCGGCAATTGAACTGTTCCGCAGTCAGTGGCGTGATTCTTTCGAAGTAAAACGCGATCCAGAACATATTTATCAACAAGTGAGCAAAGGCACATTGCCTGCCGGGATCGAGTACTGGCAACCGCTGTTCTTCAGCGAACCGTTGCCGCCACTGTTCAGTTATTTCCCTGCAAATACACTGCTGGTGAATACTGGCGATCTGGAAAACAGTGCCGAACGTTTCCAGGCTGACACGCTGGCGCGTTTTGAGAATCGCGGCGTCGATCCGATGCGTCCACTACTGCCGCCACAATCGCTCTGGCTGCGGGTCGATGAACTGTTCTCAGAGCTGAAAAACTGGCCGCGTGTACAGCTAAAAAATGAACATTTACCGACAAAAGCAGCGAATGCCAATTTAGGCTTTCAGAAACTGCCAGACCTTGCCGTTCAGGCGCAGCAAAAAGCCCCGCTGGATGCGCTGCGTAAATTTCTTGAATCTTTCGACGGCCCGGTGGTGTTCTCGGTAGAAAGTGAAGGTCGCCGTGAAGCACTCGGTGAACTGCTCGCCCGTATTAAAATTGCTCCGCAACGCATTATGCGCCTCGATGAGGCCAGCGACCGTGGGCGTTATCTGATGATTGGCGCTGCCGAACATGGTTTTGTCGATACGGTGCGTAATCTGGCACTGATTTGCGAAAGCGATCTGCTCGGTGAACGCGTTGCCCGTCGTCGTCAGGATTCTCGCCGCGCCATCAACCCCGATACACTGATCCGCAATCTCGCGGAACTGCATATTGGTCAGCCGGTGGTGCATCTGGAGCACGGTGTCGGGCGCTATGCCGGAATGACCACGCTGGAAGCTGGCGGCATTACCGGCGAGTATCTGATGCTCACCTATGCCAACGACGCCAAACTGTATGTTCCGGTGTCGTCGCTGCATCTGATTAGCCGTTACGCGGGTGGCGCGGAAGAAAATGCCCCGCTGCATAAACTTGGCGGCGATGCGTGGTCACGCGCTCGGCAGAAAGCGGCAGAAAAAGTGCGTGATGTGGCGGCGGAATTGCTGGATATCTACGCTCAACGCGCCGCCAAAGAGGGTTTCGCGTTTAAACACGATCGTGAGCAATATCAATTGTTCTGCGACAGCTTCCCGTTCGAAACCACGCCGGATCAGGCGCAGGCCATTAATGCGGTGCTTAGCGACATGTGTCAGCCGCTGGCAATGGATCGTCTGGTGTGCGGCGATGTTGGCTTTGGTAAAACAGAAGTAGCGATGCGCGCCGCTTTCCTGGCGGTAGAGAACCACAAGCAGGTGGCGGTGCTGGTGCCAACAACTCTGCTCGCGCAGCAGCATTACGACAACTTCCGCGACCGTTTCGCCAACTGGCCGGTACGCATCGAAATGATCTCCCGTTTCCGCAGCGCCAAAGAGCAGACGCAAATCCTTACGGAAGTGGCGGAAGGGAAAATCGATATTCTGATCGGTACGCACAAACTGCTGCAAAGTGACGTCAAGTTTAAAGATTTAGGCCTGCTGATTGTCGATGAAGAACACCGCTTCGGGGTGCGTCATAAAGAGCGCATTAAAGCGATGCGCGCGAACGTGGATATTCTGACACTTACCGCAACGCCGATCCCACGAACGCTGAATATGGCGATGAGCGGAATGCGCGATCTGTCGATTATCGCCACGCCGCCCGCCCGTCGTCTGGCAGTTAAAACCTTTGTCCGTGAGTATGACAGTCTGGTGGTCAGAGAGGCTGTCCTGCGTGAAATTCTGCGCGGGGGACAGGTTTATTATCTCTACAATGATGTGGAAAACATTCAGAAAGCCGCCGAACGGCTGGCAGAACTGGTGCCAGAAGCGCGGATCGCCATCGGTCACGGGCAGATGCGTGAGCGCGAACTGGAACGGGTGATGAATGATTTCCATCATCAGCGTTTTAACGTGCTGGTTTGTACCACAATTATCGAAACCGGGATCGACATCCCTACCGCCAACACCATTATTATTGAACGCGCAGATCACTTCGGTCTGGCGCAACTACACCAGTTGCGCGGCCGCGTCGGACGTTCGCATCACCAGGCATATGCATGGCTGCTGACGCCGCACCCGAAAGCGATGACTACCGATGCGCAAAAACGTCTCGAAGCGATTGCTTCTCTGGAAGACCTTGGCGCGGGCTTTGCGCTGGCAACGCACGATCTGGAGATTCGCGGCGCCGGTGAACTGCTCGGCGAAGAACAAAGTGGCTCGATGGAAACTATCGGTTTCTCGCTTTATATGGAGTTGCTGGAAAACGCCGTCGATGCACTGAAAGCCGGACGCGAGCCGTCGCTCGAAGATCTCACCAGCCAGCAAACGGAAGTCGAACTGCGGATGCCGTCGCTGTTGCCGGATGACTTCATTCCTGATGTAAATACCCGTCTGTCGTTCTATAAACGTATTGCCAGCGCCAAAACGGAAAGCGAGCTGGAAGAGATCAAAGTCGAACTTATCGATCGCTTCGGCCTGCTGCCGGATCCGGCGCGAACCCTACTGGATATTGCCCGTCTGCGCCAGCAAGCGCAGAAGCTGGGGATCAGGAAGCTGGAAGGAAACGAGAAAGGCGGTGTGATCGAATTTGCTGAGAAGAATCACGTGAATCCTGCCTGGCTGATTGGTTTGCTGCAAAAACAGCCGCAGCATTACCGCCTTGATGGCCCGACGCGCCTGAAGTTTATTCAGGATTTGAGCGAGCGGAAAACGCGAATCGAATGGGTGCGCCAGTTTATGCGTGAACTGGAAGAGAACGCGATCGCTTAATGGTAAATTGGGGGCGTTTCTTCGCCCCCATCCCCAACATTTACAAATTCTTTGCACTTCCCTGCACTATCCGACACTGTCACCATCCATAATTCAGACTTATCTTTTTATTACAATAACCTTATATTTATTATGGACTTTTGGTGATGATCAAAACGCGTTTTTCTCGCTGGCTAACGTTTTTTACGTTCGCCGCTGCCGTGGCGCTGACGCTACCGGCAAAAGCCAACACCTGGCCGCTGCCGCCTGCGGGCAGTCGTCTGGTGGGCGAAAACAAATTTCATGTGGTGGAAAATGACGGCGGTTCGCTGGAAGCGATCGCCAAAAAATATAACGTCGGTTTCCTCGCGCTGTTACAGGCCAACCCCGGCGTTGATCCGTATGTACCGCGCGCAGGCAGTGTGTTAACCATTCCATTGCAAACTTTACTGCCAGACGCGCCGCGTGAAGGCATTGTGATCAACATTGCGGAGTTGCGTCTCTATTACTACCCACCGGGCAAAAATTCAGTGACCGTGTACCCCATCGGCATTGGTCAGTTGGGGGGTGACACGCTGACGCCGACAATGGTGACTACCGTTTCGGACAAGCGTGCAAACCCAACCTGGACGCCGACTGCAAACATCCGCGCCCGTTATAAAGCCCAGGGGATTGAGCTTCCACCAGTCGTTCCGGCAGGACCGGATAACCCGATGGGCCATCATGCGATTCGTCTGGCGGCCTATGGCGGTGTCTATTTGCTTCACGGTACGAACGCCGATTTCGGTATTGGTATGCGGGTAAGTTCTGGCTGTATTCGTCTGCGTGATGACGATATCAAAACACTTTTCAGTCAGGTCAGCCCCGGCACCAAAGTGAACATTATCAACACGCCGATTAAAGTCTCCGCTGAACCAAACGGCGCACGTCTGGTGGAAGTGCACCAGCCGCTGTCAGAGAAGATAGATGACGATCCGCAATTGTTGCCGATTACGCTCAACAGTGCGATGCAGGCATTTAAAAATGCTGCGCAAACTGACGCCGAAGTGATGCAGCACGTAATGGACGTGCGTTCCGGAATGCCGGCTGATGTGCGTCGTCATCAAGTGAATCAGCAAACGCTGTAAATCGCGGACAAAAAAATCCCCGCAGCACAGGTTGTTGCGGGGAAATAGCAGCAATAACAGGCATTAATGAGGGTTAATGCTTATTTATAAATTACCGCCGTTCCGTGGAGGGTATTCGGACCGGTTACTGAAGTAATACGGAAAGATTTTGCGCCCATCTCATCCGCTTTTTGTGCCAGTTGTTCTTCCAGCGATCCCAGATTTGTCCCCGCGTTAGCACTGATAGTGCCCACTTTTTGTTGACCTTCTGGTGTTGCCTGAACTTCGACAGCCGCAAAGCTGGCAAATGACATGGAGCTTAAAATCGCCGCAGCGATGAGGGTTTTTACATTTTTCATAATAGTGACCTTATGCAGATGAATAGCGTCGCAAGCAATTACTTAACGATCGATAACTAAATGATAGATGTGATCTTGATCACATACAAGATGTTTTTTATAACAATCATTAATTAAATTAAAACCCTTTAAATTTCAGTTAAATAGAGGAAATTTATTTTTCTGTCTTCTGGACTGGTGAACGGAAGTGATTATTTTTATAATAACCGTTCATTCACAGCTACAAGGTACAACGGCATCATGGCAACTGACTCAACACATTGTGTAAAAAAAAGCCGTGGTCGCCCAAAAGTGTTCGACAGGGAAGCCGCGCTTGATAAGGCCATGAAGTTGTTCTGGCAGCATGGTTATGAAGCCACTTCTCTTGCCGATCTCGTCGAAGCGACCGGAGCCAAAGCGCCAACGCTATATGCGGAGTTCACCAATAAAGAGGGATTATTCCGCGCCGTACTTGATCGCTATATCGACCGTTTTGCCGCAAAGCACGAAGCACAACTGTTTTGTGAAGAGAAAAGTGTGGAGTCTGCGCTGACTGACTATTTCGCAGCCATCGCCAACTGCTTTACCAGCAAAGACACCCCTGCTGGCTGCTTTATGATCAACAACTGCACCACGCTCTCCCCGGATTCAGGAGATATCGCCAATACGTTGAAATCACGCCACGCGATGCAAGAACGCACCTTGCATCAGTTTTTATGTCAACGCCAGGCGCGCGGGGAAATCCCTGCCCACTGTGACGTAACGCATCTGGCGGAATTCCTTAACTGTATTATTCAGGGGATGTCGATCAGCGCCCGCGAAGGCGCATCGCTGGAAAAACTGATGCAGATTGCCCGAACCACTTTGCGTTTATGGCCGGAACTGGTGAAATAAAGTGCAAAAAAAGCCCCTCAGCCTGAGCGAATGAGGGGCTAAATTGCAGAGTACAGCCTTGTTATACTTTGTTATTCAGAACCAGTTGTCCGTTGTTATCTAATTGGATTTGTGTACCCGGATCGCGGTCCATACGAATTTTGCCCTGCTGATCGCCAATCTTATAGGTCACGTCATAGCCGAGCATTTTTTCTGACTTGTCATACACCGTTTTACAACGCTGTTGGGTGGTGGTGTAAGTATCACGTTCCTGGAGAGAGCCCTGAATCTGGTTACCAGCATATCCACCACCGAGCGCCCCGACGACTGTAGCAACATCCTTACCGCGACCACCGCCAAACTGATGCCCTATCACCCCACCAGCCACAGCGCCCAGAACCGAACCCGCAATGCGATTTTCATCCTGCACCGGTCGGCGATGAGTCACTGTGACATTGCGGCACTCCTGGCGCGGTGTTTTAACCGTTTCCTTGATTGGGATTGCAGAAACAACCTGAGCGTATTGCGGGCCACGTTCAAACACGTTCAGGCTGGCCACTGCCGCTACGCCCAGCGCAGCCGCGACACCAATCCCGATACCCGCCAACATTGATTTATTCACGGGAACACCTCCTTCTTTGCAGTTATGTCAATCATGCAAGCGAAGGGGTGAAACAACCATCAGACAGAAGATGAAAAGCGCAGGAATGGCAGGAAATACTTAAGGATTCGGAGGAGTCTGAGGGAATGCCTGATGCGACGCTTAACGCGTCTTATCAGGCCTGCCGCTCATACTATTTATCCTGGGCGGATAAGGCATTTACGCCGCATCCGCCAGTACAAGTTGATTAATGCAGTTTCAAACGCGGACGGATAACGCGGTTGATACTCCCCACCAGTATCATTAATCCGGTTTTAAAGTAACCATGTAGCGCAATCTGATGCATTCGGTACAGCGAGATATACACAAAGCGCGCAATACGTCCTTCAATCATCATTGAGCCGCGCGTCAGGTTACCCATCAGGCTACCGACGGTAGAGAAGTTCGACAGCGATACCAGCGAACCGTGATCTTTATACTGATAATTTTTCAGCGGTTTGCCATTCATCTGCGCCAGAATATTGTTCATTGCGCAGGTAGCCATCTGGTGTGCGGCCTGAGCGCGCGGCGGAACAAAACCCCCTTCCGGACGCGGGCATGACGCACAGTCGCCAATAGCATAAATGTCTGGATCGCGCGTGGTTTGCAGCGTCGGTTCCACCACCAGCTGGTTGATACGGTTGGTCTCCAGCCCACCAATATCCTTCAGGAAATCTGGCGCTTTGATCCCGGCAGCCCACACCATCAGATCAGCCTCAATATATTCGCCATCTTTAGTGTGCAGCCCCCCTTCATCGGCGCTGGTGACCATGGTTTGCGTCAGCACGCGAACGCCCAGTTTCGTTAACTCATTGTGGGCGGCAGCAGAGATACGTGGCGGCAGCGCAGGCAAAATACGTTCGCCCGCTTCTACCAGCGTTACGTTCAACGCTTCGTTGGTCAGGCCTTTGTAACCGTAGCTGTGCAGTTGCTTGACGGCGTTGTGCAATTCAGCGGAGAGTTCTACACCCGTCGCGCCGCCGCCAACAATCGCAATATTCACTTTGCCATTCGCGCCCAGGTTGGCGGAGTATTTCAGGAACAGATTCAGCATCTCCTGATGGAAACGATGCGCCTGATGCGGGTTATCGAGGAAAATACAGTTCTCTTTTACACCCGGCGTATTGAAATCGTTAGAGGTGCTGCCCAGCGCCATCACCAGCGTGTCATAGGCGATTTTACGTTCCGGAACCAGCAGTTCACCTTTTTCGTCGCGCAGTTCTGCAATAGTGATTGTTTTCGCTTCACGATCAATATCAATTACGGAACCCAGCTGGAACTGAAAACCATGATTACGCGCATGAGCCAGGTAGCTCAGTGCATCGACGCCTTCATCAAGCGAGCCAGTCGCCACTTCGTGCAGCAGCGGTTTCCACAGGTGGCTGTGGTTACGATCGACCAGCGTAATTTTGGCTTTTTTCTTGCGTCCCAGCTTATGCCCCAGCTGTGTCGCCATTTCCAGCCCACCAGCACCGCCGCCGACAATCACAATTTTTTTCAATGGCGTAGTCAACGTGACCCCCTTAAATTTATTAACCAATTGTTAATTAATAGTTATTAAGATAGCTCTTAATTAACAACAGGTTACAGCAATGAAAATGTTCTTCGCTATTGAGAATAACATGAATGGTGCATTGGTCATACCAAAATTGATGTTAATCAAGTTTTGTTGCTGAAAAGATAGGCGACTTTACCGGGTGAGATCAAAAAACAGAGTTTATTGTTTATTATTTAAGCGGACTCGGGAGAGTGAGGCGTATATAGAGGGCAGTTGGTGGGCCTGATAAGATGCGCAGCATCGCATCAGGCATTGGTACACGGCTGTCGGATGTGGCGTGGACGCTTCATCCAACCTACAGAATCCGGGGCGCATCAGATATAGGCAAGGTTACCTGATGCGACCGAGGATAGCTTTAACCGAGGGTTTTGAACGCCTTAATGCGCTGCAAATGCGGAGAGATATTTTTGAATTTGTGCGTCTGATCTTCGTCCCAGACAATCTCGTAATAATGATGCAACTCTTCAGATGTCCGCTGACTATTAAGCGCCTCATCATTACGCGACAATATCACCAGACAACGATCGCGATTCTTCTCGCGGAAGTTAGTCACACATTTAGTCGCGATGTCGGCGTACTCTTCCGGGCGATCAATCTTCCCTTCCATGTTCTCGTAAGGGAACAAATTAGGGTTGAAGATCACCTGGCGGATATCACAGAGAAAACCAATCCGTTCCGCCCAGTATCCGCCCAGACCAACGCCGCAAATTAGCGGGCGCTCGTCGACGTTCAGTTGCAGCATTTTGTCTACTTCTTTGAGCAGATGCTGCATATCGTGTTTCGGATGCAGAGTGCTGTAGCTTATCAAGCGCACATCCGGGTCAATAAACTGCAATTGTAAAACTTTCTCGTGGTTACCCGGACTGTTAGAGTCAAAACCGTGTAAATAGATAATCATCGCTTCCTCACATAAGCCAGGGTTAGTGACCTGCTTTCTCTTCCTGCCAGCGTTCATGTAACTGATTCAGACGGGCGCTGATCTCTTTCCAGCGAGCCGAGTCCATCAGCTCCTGTCGCGAAAATGAACCTTTATGATACAAACGTGTAACACGCTCTGCCTTGATCGGTGACAGATTATCTAACACGCTGACGGCCCCTTTACGATTATTGCAGACCAGGATCATATCGCAACCCGCATCCAGTGATGCCTGCCCACGTTCGG
The DNA here is from genome assembly GCF_002965005.1 of Escherichia sp. MOD1-EC7011. NCBI lineage: Bacteria > Pseudomonadati > Pseudomonadota > Gammaproteobacteria > Enterobacterales > Enterobacteriaceae > Escherichia > Escherichia sp. MOD1-EC7011. The sequence continues at coordinate 151,967 of NZ_PTRD01000027.1, read as the reverse complement.
CATAACTGCCCATAATCGCGGCACCTTCCATCGATAAATCGTCTGAGAAAATCACGCCGTCAAACCCCAGCTCCTGACGTAAAACAGTTTTCAACCAGTAGGGAGAACCGCTAGCCGGACGCGGATCAACATCGCTGTAGATCACATGCGCAGGCATAATGGCGTCGAGTTTATTTTCGCGAATTAACGTACTGAAGACCGACATATCTTTGGCGCGAATTTCCGCTTGCGGACGTGGGTCGCACGGTGTCTCTTTGTGCGAATCCGCCGTTACTGCACCGTGGCCAGGAAAATGTTTACCGGTGCTTTTCATTCCGGCTTCATGCATACCATCAATAAACTGGCTGGCGATTGCGAGGGCTTTTTCGGGATCGGCATGGTAAGAACGCTCGCCTATCGCCGCGCTAATGTGCCCTACGTCCAGCACGGGTGCAAAGCTGATATCAATATCCATGGCGATCATTTCGCTGGCCATCAACCAGCCTGCCTCTTGCGCCAGTTTGCCGCCTTCTTCCATTCCCAACAGCGCAGCGAATGATTGCGCCGCTGGCAAGTGGGTAAAACCTTCACGAAAACGCTGCACTCGCCCACCTTCCTGATCCACCGCCACCACCAGATGATTGCGCGAAGCTGTGCGGATTTGGCGCACCAGTTCGCGTAATTGCGCAGGATCATGATAGTTACGCGTAAAGAGAATCAGCCCTCCCACCAGCGGGTGCGCCAGTATTTCACGCTCTTCCGCGTCCAGTTCGTAACCTTCAACATCCAACATTACTGGACCCACACTGCTCTCCTTATTGTTTTATTGATAGCTGCCGCCAGGTGTCATCGGCAAGCCTGATAAATTGTTGATCGCCGGTTTGTTGCCAACGGTACTCAAACCACCCTGCTTTGAGCATCAGCAACCAGGGAAACCAGCGCCTGACCTGACGCCATAATTGCGCCGGATTAATCTTCGCACGCGCGGCATAGTCATTGACCAATTGCCGATGCTGGTGAGTATTTTCCACCCACACCGCCGCCAGTTCCAGCGCGATATCGCCATCACCGGCATACTCCCAGTCAATGAGTTTTAACCCTGACTCACTATGCACTAAGTTTCCGGCATGAACATCCATATGCAATGGGCTTAAGCGTAATGGCTGTGGTTCCCGTATTTTGCGCAGACGTTTTAATAGTCGCAGCCAATCCGCTGTCCGCCGCGCCGGATCGCTTCGCTGCCAGTACCGTTCCAGTAACGGTAGTAGGGTTATTCGCCAGCCAAAACGCGGTTGTTGATGCAGATAATACAGCAAGCCTGCCAGTTCGTCGGTATCCGGCAATTGCGTTTTTACCTCGCCGGGCAAATAGTCGACCACCATCCAGCCACGGAGATAGAGATGTGGCTTCGGTGCAAGGTATGCCGGCAATCGTGATAACGCCCGATACTGGCGCAGAAACACGGACTGCGGTGCATCAGGATCGTGAGTCTGACGCACAACGAAACGCAGATCCTGATGTTCAATGAGAAAACTCCCGCCGCTAAGTCCATGATTAAACGTCGCGACGGGATGATACTGCGGGAAATAGCGCGACAATAATTCGTCGCGCGTGATGGGATTATTGTTGCTGAACGGCACCTTTACCTGACCAGATAATTTCACCCGTCTGCACCAGCATGAGTTGCATTTGCAGGGTCGGTGCGTTGACGTTACCAGAGGCACTGGAGTACAGCACATAATGAGCGCCGACGTTACGGGCAATGCCAATCGCTTTACTGCGAGTGCCTAAACTGTCCTGCGGCGACAAACCTAACTGCTGTTTGGCCATTGAAAGCTGTTGGGCAGAAACGAGTGTAAATTTACCGTTATTGGCCAGCGCATTACGTAGCGTTTCGGTCGCTTCTCCGGCATTCAGCGAACCGTTAGTACGGTTATTAACGCTATCAACCAGCAGAACGCTGCCTGCGGTCACACCATCAGCCCCAAGCATTTTACTGACCATCGGCTGCATTGCGCCGTTCCAGTCATAATGACGAATATGCGGCGCAGGCGGTGCAGTTTGATCTTCGTGCTCAATTGGCCCTGGCTGCTGCGGGATCGTCGGCACCGATGGCACGGTTGGTACTGGCTGTTGCGGCTCGGCTGGTTGCTCCGGCGCAGGTTTCACCTCTTCTACCGGTGCAGGTTCTCGAGGCCCCACACACCCGGCGAGAAACATCGCCAGCGCGGTGATTAAGGCGTAGCGACTCATTTTTGTCATCAAGATTCACCCCTTACAAATATAGATAAAGTCTGACTTTGTGCGCCCCCAGATAATTGGCGCTGCCGTACAGAGTTACCGCCGAACGTGCGGGAATGGTAACGCTGCGGGGCGTTTCCAGAGGATGCATCTCCAGCCCTCTGGCGTCATACCAGTAAAAACGATAATGAACGGTAACGGGTTCTTGCCTTTCGTTATAAAGCGTCGAGGATGCTGAAGGCTGAATATCAGACATTGAAAGAACGGGCTTTTCTGCACTGATGCCCGCAGCCAGAAGAGATGACTCCATCACCAGCGACTGTTCTTCATTCACCGGAATTTCCGGATGTGAACGACACCCCACCAGCAATAACAGCGCCAGAGACACCAGCCCAAAGCATCCTTTTCTCATCGTTACAGACCTTTATGCGCCAGCATTGGGCCAAGAGGACGGCCACCCAGCAAGTGCATATGGATGTGGTACACCTCTTGCCCGCCATGGCGGTTGGTGTTCATGATCAGACGATAGCCATCTTCGGCAATGCCTTCTTGCTCAGCAATTTTTGCCGCTACAGTGATCATGCGTCCCAGCGCCTGCTCATGCTCGGCAGAGACGTCGTTCACGGTAGGAATCAGGATATTAGGAATGATGAGAATATGTGTTGGCGCTTGCGGCGAAATATCGCGAAACGCCGTTACCAGATCATCCTGGTAGACGATATCGGAGGGGATCTCACGACGAATAATTTTGCTGAAAATAGTTTCTTCTGCCACGACATTTTCCTTTTTTAAATAGCCATGCGTTGCGCCATGCTACGCCGCGCCACACTGCGAGTATAGAGTATGGTCGAGTTAAACCCGCTCTTTCAACCTTAACCCACGATTTATTAAGCAAAAAACCGTTTTACTGCCGCATACATCGCCATTATTCCCCTTTATGCCTGTGAATGAACCGAAAACACACTTTCTCTTTGGTTTACATGTTAAATATGAATGCGTATATTTCTCATTTGCATTACCATGCAGAATTATTAGCGCGCTAAATATAAACGCTCATCACCTTCCTCTGGAATGAGCCTGACTACAACATAAATCAAGAGATTTCAGATGCTTTCGACACAATTTAACAGGGATAATCAGCATCAAGCCGCAGCCACGCCGTCGCTGCTCGCAGCCTGCATTGCTCTGGCCTTATTTCCTTCCTCCACTCTGGCCGTGCCAACCGCCGAAGAAACGGTGATTGTTGAGGGAGCAACCAATGCTCCAGTTGATGACGAAAATGATTACAGCGTAACGTCTACCTCTGTAGGTACTAAAATGCAGATGACCCAACGTGATATTCCACAGTCGGTCACTATTGTCAGCCAGCAGCGAATGGAAGATCAACAACTGCAAACGCTGGGCGAAGTGATGGAAAATACCCTCGGGATTAGCAAAAGCCAGGCTGACTCTGACCGTACCCTCTATTATTCGCGTGGATTCCAGATCGATAACTATATGGTCGATGGTATTCCCACCTATTTTGAATCACGCTGGAATCTGGGCGATGCACTCACTGATATGGCGTTGTTCGAGCGTGTAGAAGTGGTGCGTGGCGCGACCGGGCTAATGACGGGTACTGGCAATCCTTCTGCGGCGATTAATATGGTTCGTAAACATGCCACCAGCCGTGAATTTAAAGGCGATGTCTCGGCGGAATACGGAAGCTGGAACAAAGAACGTTATGTGGCGGATTTACAAAGTCCGCTCACGGAAGATGGTAAAGTCCGCGCGCGAATTGTCGGCGGCTATCAGAACAACGATTTATGGCTGGATCGCTACAACAGCGAAAAGACTTTCTTCTCCGGCATTGTGGATGCTGATTTGGGCGAGCTGACCACGCTTTCTGCCGGTTATGAATATCAACGTATTGATGTTAATAGCCCAACCTGGGGTGGCCTGCCACGCTGGAATACCGATGGCAGCAGCAACAGTTACGATCGTGCCCGCAGCACCGCGCCTGACTGGGCGTATAACGACAAAGAGATCAACAAAGTCTTTCTGTCACTGAAGCAACGATTTGCCGATACCTGGCAGGCGACGCTGAATGCCACCCATTCCGAAGTCGAATTTGACAGCAAAATGATGTATGTCGACGCCTACGTAAATAAAGCAGATGGAACGCTGGTGGGACCATATGGCAGCTATGGCCCCGGATTTGATTATGTGGGCGGCACTGGCTGGAACAGTGGCAAACGTAAAGTTGACGCGCTGGATCTGTTTGCCGACGGTAGTTATGAAGTGTTTGGTCGCCAGCACAATCTGATGCTCGGCGGTAGCTACAGTAAACAAAACAACCGCTATTTCAGCTCCTGGGCCAACGTTTTCCCCAATGAAATTGGCAGTTTCTACAACTTCAACGGTAACTTCCCGCAGACCAACTGGGCACCGCAAAGCCTGGCACAGGACGATACCACACATATGAAATCGTTGTATGCCGCCACCCGCGTCACCCTCGCCGATCCGCTGCATCTGATCCTCGGCGCACGTTATACCAACTGGCGGGTTGATACGCTGACTTACAGCATGGAGAAAAACCACACCACGCCTTATGCTGGTCTGGTGTTTGACATCAATGACAACTGGTCGACCTACGCCAGCTATACCTCTATTTTCCAGCCACAAAATGATCGTGACAGTTCGGGTAAATATCTGGCGCCGATCACCGGTAACAACTACGAACTGGGTCTGAAATCAGACTGGATGAATAGCCGTCTGACCACCACGTTAGCCATCTTCCGTATTGAGCAGGATAATGTCGCCCAGTCCACCGGAATGCCTATCCCCGGCAGTAACGGCGAAACCGCCTATAAAGCGGTGGATGGGACAGTAAGTAAAGGCGTGGAATTTGAACTTAACGGCGCAATTACCGACAACTGGCAACTGACGTTTGGCGCAACGCGCTATCTGGCGGAAGATAACGAAGGGAATGCCGTTAACCCGAATCTGCCGCGTACCACGGTTAAAATGTTTACCAGCTATCGGTTGCCTGTCATGCCAGAGTTGACGGTCGGCGGTGGTGTTAACTGGCAAAATCGCGTGTATACCGACACCGTGACACCGTATGGCACCTTCCGCGTCGAGCAAGGTAGCTACGCGCTGGTGGATCTGTTCACCCGCTACCAGGTGACAAAAAACTTCTCGTTGCAGGGTAACGTCAATAATCTGTTCGATAAAACCTATGACACTAACGTGGAAGGTTCTGTCGTCTACGGCGCACCACGTAATTTTAGTATTACCGGCACGTATCAGTTCTGATTAACACCTGTAAAAAAGGCAGCCATCCGGCTGCCTTAGTCTCCCCAACATTTTACTGATTAGTTGTTGCGGATGTACTCATCCATCTCGGTTTTCAGGTTATCGGATTTAGTACCGAAAATTGCCTGAACACCAGAACCAGCAACCACTACGCCCGCTGCGCCCAGTTTCTTCAGGCCAGCCTGATCCACTTTGGACACATCAGCAACGCTGACGCGCAGACGAGTAATACATGCATCGAGGTTAGTGATGTTTTCTTTACCACCAAATGCGGCAACCAGAGCCGGTGCCATTTCGCTGGTGCCGGTAGCTTTCGCATCTTCAGTTGCGTCTTCACGGCCCGGCGTTTTCAGATCCAGAGCTTTAATCAGCACACGGAAGATGGTGTAGTAAACAATCGCATAACCAATACCGACAATCGGGAACAGCCACAGTTTGCTGCTGTTACCAGACAGTACGATGAAGTCGATCAGGCCGTGTGAGAACGACGTACCGTCGCGCATTCCCAGCAAAATACAGATTGGGAATGCCAGACCAGCCAGTATCGCGTGGATGATGTACAGGATCGGCGCAACGAACATGAAGGAGAACTCGATCGGCTCGGTGATACCGGTCAGGAACGAGGTCAACGCAGCGGAGATCATAATACCGCCCACTTTCGCGCGGTTTTCTGGTTTAGCAGAGTGCCAGATAGCAATCGCAGCTGCCGGCAGACCGTACATTTTGAACAGGAAGCCGCCAGACAGTTTACCCGCAGTCGGGTCACCCGCCATATAACGCGGAATATCGCCGTGGAAAACCTGACCTGCTGCGTTGGTGTATTCACCAATCTGCATCTGGAAAGGTACGTTCCAGATATGGTGCAGACCAAACGGCACCAGACAACGTTCGATGAAGCCGTAAATACCAAACGCAACTACCGGGTTCTGGTAAGCAGCCCACTGGGAGAAGGTCTGGATTGCGGAACCAATCGGCGGCCAAATGAAGGACAGCACAACGCCAGTAAAGATGGCAGCCAAACCAGAAATGATCGGTACAAAGCGTTTACCGGCAAAGAAGCCAAGATACTCAGGCAGCTTAATACGGTAGAAACGGTTAAACATGTACGCTGCGATCGCACCGGAGATAATCCCCCCGAGTACGCCAGTATCCGCCAGGTGTTTAGAGGCGATTTCTTCAGCAGGTAAATGCAGTACCAGCGGCGCGACCACAGCCATGGTTTTTACCATGATGCCATAGGCAACAACTGCGGCAAGAGCGGATACGCCATCGTTATTGGTAAAGCCAAGGGCGACACCGATCGCAAAAATAAGTGGCATGTTTGCAAAGACGGAACCGCCTGCTTCTGCCATAACATGCGATACAACGGCTGGCAGCCAGCTGAAATTCGCGGAACCGACGCCCAGCAGAATACCTGCGATAGGCAGTACGGATACCGGCAGCATCAGCGATTTACCGACCTTTTGCAGGTTAGCAAATGCATTCTTAAACATAATTGAGAGTGCTCCTGAGTATGGGTGCTTTTTACGTTCTCACGCGTGGCAAGGGGGGAGAACCTTGCCGTGTACAGGGCATCTAAGCGCCCTTTATTTATTACACAGAGTAAAATAATTCAGTGTCGATTTGTTTGACGGCTATCACGTTTCAACTTCAGGTCTTTAGCGAAGTTGCACATTTTGACAAAACATATGTCAAGATATTACAAACATGGTTAGCCACCGCCCAATTTGCGGCGGTGAACTTTACTCGTTTTAACCATTAATTACGAGCTTAAAAAAAATTCATTCAACTGATGGACTGAAGGCGGGAAGCGTCGATGTGAAACAGACGGGCGAAGTTATCGGTGGTTACCTGCGCCAGTTCTTCAACGGCAACACCTTTCAACACAGCCATGTATTCTGCAACGTCACGAACCATTGCAGGTTGATTCTCTTTTCCTCGATGTGGCACTGGCGCCAGGTAAGGCGAATCAGTTTCCACCAGGAGTCGATCCAGCGGGACATAACGCGCGGCATCGCGCAGTTGTTCCGCATTACGGAAGGTCACAATGCCGGAAAAGGAGATGTAAAATCCGAGATCCAGTAACTTGCCCGCCGTTTCTTTGTCCTCTGTAAAACAGTGTAGTACGCCACCACAATCCGTCACTTTTTCTTCGCGCAGAATAGCCAGCGTATCGGCGCGGGCGTCACGCGTATGGACGATAACCGGCTTGTTCAGTTCGCGACCAATCTGGATATGGTGAATAAAGGATTCTTGCTGACGGACTTTTGTTTCCGGCGTGTAATAATAATCCAGCCCGGTTTCACCCAGCGCAACAACGCCCTCTTCTGTTGCCAGACGGCGTAAATCTTCCACATCGTAGGGATCATTCTGATTTAGCGGATGCACGCCGCAAGAAAAAACGACGTTGTCACGTTCGCCGACCAGATCCCGCATATGCAGGTAACCGGGCAATGTCGTGGCGACCGCCAGACAAAATTTCACATCGCGCGCAGCGGCTTTCGCCAGAACGTCATCCACGTTCTTGTGCAAAGATTCATAATTCAGACCATCGAGATGGCAGTGTGAGTCGACTAAAAACATAATGTCTCTCTTAAAGATGAGGAACCGGTAACACAACACCCGGTTGCAGGTAATGCTCAATACGCAGTAAAAGATCGGTGATGACAAGCTCGCGGTTTACGCCTGTGACAGAAATTAACTGCTCACGACTTTGGCAAACATCCCCCAGTATAGCCTGCAGGCGAGAGGGAGAAAGCTGGTTTGCCAGTGCGGTGACAACACCAGGAACATCAACATTGGTGACTTGTGAAGCACCATAATGGCATTTGAGCGCATCCATCAACAAAGTTGCCAACCAGTGCAGACGCGCCGGAGCTTGTTCGTGGTTCAGTGCCGACAATATCGAATACCAGTCACCCGATTGCACGCTGTGTGCCAATGCCTGACAAAGTATCTCACGTGCCTGCCAGGTATCTCCCTGAAACAGCCCCAACGCTGCGCCAGGCGAACCGGCGCTCAGACGCAATGAGGTTATTATGGCCTCTTGTGACATTGTCACTTCACGCGCAAGCCAGCTCACTGCGTACTGTTCTGGCGGCGGTGCAAGGTAATGTAAGCGACAACGGCTGCGCAGTGTTGCCAGTAAGCGTTCAAGTTCTCGTGTAGCGAGGAAAAACCAGGTTTCCGCTGGCGGCTCTTCCAGCGTTTTCAGCAAGGCATTGGCAGCAGCATCGGTCAGCAAGGCGGCATCGGTGACCCAGACAACTTTCGCACCGCCTAATCGTGCGTGTTCATTCAGCTTTTCAGTGACTTCACGCACGGCATCAATGCCCAGAGCATTCTTCCCTTTTTCGGGAGCAAGAGTGTAATAATCGGGATGCGTCCCCGCCTGCATCAACTGGCATCCGCGACAATGACCACAACTTTTGTGCCCCTGCGGTTGTTGGCAAAGTAAATAACGGCTAAGAGCGTAGATTAAGGCATCATCGCCCATGCCAGGTAATGCCTGAATCAGTAGCGCATGGTGACCCCTTCCGGCCTGATAGCTGGCTACCAGTTTTTCGAAATCAGGTCGTAACCATGGATACCATCTCATTCGCCCTGCTCCTTAACCCAGTGAGTCACGGTGGTGCGAATCGCGTCCATGACGGCTTCCAGCGATTGTGTTGCATCAATAGTGTGAATGCTTTTATCTTGTGCAGCCAGTTCCAGATAGCGGGCGCGGGTGCGATTAAAGAAATCAAAAGACTCTTGCTCAATGCGATCCAGCTCGCCGCGCGCGCGCGCGCGCTTAAGGCCGACTTCTGGGGTAACATCGAGATAGAGCGTTAAATCAGGGCGAAAATCCCCAAGAACGGCATCACGCAACGTTGCCAGCATATGCTGGTCAATACCACGACCACCGCCCTGATACGCCTGAGTGGAGAGATCGTGGCGATCGCCAATCACCCAGGTGCCGTTTGCCAGTGCCGGTTTGATGACGGTTTCTACCAGCTGTACACGCGCGGCATAAAACATCAGCACTTCGGCTTTATCGGTAATGACTTCATCGCCTACCGATTTGATATCCAGCACCAGGCTTCTTAACTTTTCGGCAAGTTGCGTACCGCCAGGTTCCCGAGTGAAAACCATGTCGCGGATACCCAGTTGCTCAAGCGTCTCAACCACCACGTTGCGCGCGGTGGTTTTGCCTGCACCTTCCAGCCCCTCAATGACGATATACTTACTGCGCATTTTTTTCCTTAAGCACTTTCAGATAATCCTGCACAGACTTGTTATGACTGGCAAGATTGGTATTAAACGTGTGACCACCTTTACCATCGGCCACAAAATAGAGATACGGCGTTTTTGCCGGATGCGCAGCAGCCTTCAGCGAATCAGCCCCCGGCGTAGCAATCGCGCCTGGCGGCAAACCGGTAATGGTGTAGGTGTTATACGCTGTTGGCGTTTCCAGATCTGCACGAGAAAGTTTGCCATTATAACGCTCTCCCATCCCGTAAATCACCGTCGGGTCGGTCTGCAGGCGCATACCAATGCGTAAACGGTTGATAAAGACCGAGGCAACCTGATCTCGCTCACTGGCAACGGCGGTTTCTTTTTCGATAATTGATGCCATCGTCACCAGCTGGTTTTTATCTTTATAAGGTAGACCGTCCGCACGCCCTTCCCAGGCGCTATCAACCGCTTTCACCATTTTCTTGTGTGCTCGCTTGAGTAACGCAACATCGGTGGTATTGGCGGTATACATCCAGGTGTCTGGCCAGAACCAGCCTTCAATCCACTCCGGGTTTTCCAGTTCAAGTGCCTGCGCTACGGTGGCGTACTTATCGTCGCTCAGCGTATGCTTGATATACGGGGCCTCACGCAATTGCTTGAGGTAATCGCTCAGACGCATCCCTTCCACCAGGCGTAGTGGAAACTGTGCTTCTTTACCGCTTTCCAGCAATTTCAGCATCTCACGCACGGTCATCTGCGGTGTAAAGCGGTAAGTCCCGGCTTTGAAGTGAGAAAGATCCGGTTCGATACGCAGCAGCCATTGAAATACCCGTGGGCGATTGATGATCTTATCGGCATAAAGCTGTTCACCGAGCGCCAGACGTCCGGTTCCCGGTTTGAGGGTAAATATCGTCTCTTCTTTAATAAGTAATTTGCTGTCGGCGAGATGGCGAACCTTCCAGACGCCCACACCAGCGGCGATACCCAGTACCACCAGCAATAACAAGACAATCAATAACACTTTTTTCATGACTAATTCGGGTGCTCACAAAGTGGGGCTAAATATTCATATAGCGTTGTTGACGAAAAGGAGGCTTCGCCACAGGCACGCACGGGAATCACTGGCATCAACGCATTACAGACTACCATCTCATCTGCCTGCATCACCTCCTCCAGCGAGGCTTGTACTTCGACAAGCTGATAAGAGGATTGTGCCAGTAAACCGATGCAGAATTGTCGCATAATGCCGTTGACACCAGCCTGATCCAGACGCGGCGTATAAACTACGTTGCCCTTGCGCCAGAACAAATTAGCCGCACAGCATTCCGTAACCCACCCATCGCTGTCAAGAACCAGCGCCTCATCGGCGTTTGTCTGCTCAAGATGAGAGCGGATCAGTACTTGCTCAAGCCGATTAAGATGTTTAATTCCTGCGAGATAAGGATTACGTCCAAGGCGCACTGGACTTAGCGCCAGAGTAATACCTTCCCGCCGCCAGCGGGTGTAATGTTCAGGAAAGGGGGAGACAGATAAAATGCGCCCAGGCGATTCGCAGTGGGCGATGCTATATCCTCGACCACCACTGCCGCGAGTGATAATAACTTTTAAAACGCCACGCTCAGCTTGTCGTGCCAGACTTTGCATCTCATCTTCCAGTATAGACCAGTCGGAATAAGGAATGCTTAAACGGGAGCAGGCTTCACGTAAACGTGTTAAATGCGCGGTCAAGAGTACTACCTGCCCACGGTTTATCACAGCCGTTGTAAAACATCCATCACCGAACTGTATGCTCCTGTCACAAGCCGGTAACTCATTGTTACATTTTCCATTAATTAAAAACATTCACTTCCCCAATAAACAAAGAAATACAGTAAATTATTTTAGCTTCTATGTTCAAATTTATCTGTTCACTGGCCTCTTTTTGATTGCCCAAAGATATTTATACGACAGCACACATTTAAATCATCAATATGATTGTACACCCTCCCCAGCAATCCTCACAAACTTCACCACCAATCATACGCAATACGAATCAATTAAGTATGCCTAAAAACATATTTAAGTAAAAATAAGGTGTTTAACGTTTCGTGCTTTAATATTATATTTGTTCCTGAGGAATTTAAAATTCACTGGAGTGATGGCAGTGCCTTAGTACTGTCAAAGTAAGCATATTTGCTGCAATCTCAAGGATAATGTAAATGAAATTCAAACTAGCCGCTCTGGTTTTAGTAACAACCGCTGGTCTTAGCTCTGTCGCCTCTGCAGATGATGGTAAAATAAATTTTATTGGAGATATCATTGAATCAGGCTGTGAAGTTAACAGTACGCTGTCATCTCCAATGACAGTGAAATTAGGCACAATTGCTAAAACAGCTTTTAACGCTACGGCTGGGACTACTGCTGCAAATACCAAATTTACACTGGTATTAAAAAATTGCCCGAATGAGCTCAAAAATGTTGCTGTTAAATACGATGGTACTCCGGATCAGATCAATCAGGATGCTTTACAAGTTACTGATTACGGTACAACCGGTGTAGCAAAAGGTGTTGCAATTCAGCTCATGAATTCTTCCGGTAGCGTGCTGCCTCTCGGTACTGAATCCGATAGCACGGCTCTCAATAGCACTGGCGACACTAACCTGGACTTCTTTGCACGTTATATCGCTACAGAAGATACCATAGCGGTTGGTAGTGCAAATGGTACTGTGAACTTTACGTTAGCGTATAACTAAGATACGCCTGATTTTAATATAATTACGTCAGGTAAAACCGAGTTACTCGGTTTTACCTTTTAAAGGTTTTTGAGATGAAATTATCGACTTATTTTCTTGCTACTGCATTGTTATTATCCAACTCTGTTGCACAGGCGGGTGTCATTGTTGGAGGAACACGAGTTATTTATAACGGCGATAAAAAAGAAACGTCTCTGCACCTGAAAAATCCGGATAAATCCTCCTACCTTATTCAATCATGGGTCGATGGAGATCCGCAAACCAACGCCAAAGCCCCTTTTATTATTACCCCCCCTCTGTTCCGCCTAGGCGCCACTGAAGAAAATGCGTTGCGCATTATTCGCGCTGGCGGCAATCTGCCGACAGATCGCGAAACGATGTACTGGATGAATATTAAAACGATACCTGCAACTGAAAAGCAGGAAAATGTCAACACCTTGCAAATTGCCATTAAAACGCGAATTAAATTGATTTATCGACCACATGAGATTTCGTCCACATTACCAGAACAAGTCGTGAAAAATTTGACCTGGCGACGTAGCGGACAGCAAATCACTGTCACCAACCCAACTGCTTACTATATGAACTTCAGTCAGGTCAAGATTGGCGGAAAAGCATTACCTGATGCCACATATGTTGCTCCTATGAGTAGTGCGACATTTCAAATTCCAGCCAACACAACAGGAAATGTAAGCTGGACAATCATCAGTGATTACGGTGCAGCAGGCGACGTACACAACGCTTCTTTGTAAGACGTCATTTAACTGCATAAGGATGTGTAATGAGTTCAAGAATCAATAAAAAGAAAATGGTAGTGATACCCAGAACAACTGGGATTCTCTGTATACCTATGCCCAGCGAAATATCATTTCGCTCAAGAGCCAGCTCACGCTTGGAGAAAGCTCTTCTCCGTCAGATATGTTTGATAGCGTTCCGTTTCGCGGTGTGCAGCTAGCTTCTGATGACGATATGTTACCTGACAGTATGCGTGGTTATGCACCTGTTGTACGCGGAATCGCCAGAACCAATGCGCAGGTTATTGTTAAACAAAATGGTTATACCATTTATCAAACTTATGTTTCGCCAGGCGCATTTGAAATCACGGATATGTATCCGACTGGAAGTAGCGGCGATCTGGACGTAACGGTTAAAGAAGCGGATGGCAGTGAACAGCACCAGGTTGTTCCCTTTGCATCGCTCCCCGTGTTGCAACGTGAAGGCCGCCTGAAATATAGCGTGACCAGCGGGAAATACCGCTCTTATGACAGTCGTGTTGATAAAGAGTATTTCACGCAAGCAACTGCCATATATGGCCTGCCCGTTGGATTTACCTTGTATGGCGGTGGGCAATTCTCGCAGCATTATCAATCATTAATTTTCGGTATGGGTAAAAACCTGGGTGAAATGGGTGCCTTATCTATCGATACCGCCCAGGCCTGGTCCCAACAGCAGGAACAAGAGAAAACCAGCGGTCAGTCAGTACGGGTACGCTATAGTAAAAACATTCTCGCCACCGGGACTAACGTTTCTATCGCGGGCTACCGCTATTCCACATCGGGTTATTATTCACTACAAGAAACGCTCGACACCTGGCGTGAAAATAATCAAAACATGCCAGAACGGCGGCGTAATCGAGCGGAGTTCCTGCTTAACCAAAATCTTGGACAGAATGCTGGTTCAGTATCGCTTAATGCCATTAGCGAAGATTACTGGAACAGCGATCGACAAATGCGTTCTGTTGGCGTTGGCTACAGTAATAGCTGGAGCGGCATGACTTACAGCCTGAATTACAGTTATAACCGTAATACCAACGACAATAGTAATTACCGCGACAATAATACAACGCGTAATAAGTACTACAATAGCGATCAGATTTTCTCATTTAATATCAATATTCCATTAAATCGCTGGTTGAATAACAGTTGGGCGAGCTACAGTCTGAATACCAGTAAACACGGCGATACCAGTCATTCTGTAGGCCTGAATGGTTCTGCGCTTGACGATCAGAACCTCAACTGGAATATTCAGGAAAGTGAAACGGATCACGGTGTAGGTAATGGCGGTTATGCCAGCCTGGACTATCAGGGAACCTATGGTCGCGTCAATGCTGCGTACAGTTATGACCAGAACCAGCACCGGGTGAACTATGGTATTGATGGGGGTATTGTTGTTCATGCCAATGGCATCACACTAAGCCAGTCCCTGGGAGAAACCACTGCACTGGTTGAAGCGCCAGGTGCCAGCGGTGTAAATATCAGTAACCAGACCGGTGTAAACACCGACTTTCGTGGCTACACGATCGTTCCTTATATCAGCCCCTATCGTGAAAACACTATTTCACTTAACACTGAAGCATTACCTGAAAATGCAGATGTTGAGCTCTCCTCACGTACCGTAACGCCAACACGTGGCGCTATTGCGCGAGCAAACTTTAATATTCGCATAGGTAATCGTGTATTAATGATGCTGGATAAACCATCGGGAGAAGCGATACCTTTCGGAGCCATTGTCACCCTGCTTAACAGCGAAAATGCAAACAGCTTTATCGTCGGCGATAACGGACAAGTCTATATGACAGGTATGCCGGACAGTGGTGTACTCGCCGTTAAATGGGGAAACAATGCGCACCAAAATTGCCGGGTTGAATTCAACGTCACTCAACAGCAATCGACAAATAGTGTATTAGAGAGCCATGGAAGGTGCGAATAAATTGAGCCAGAAAAGAGGAAACAATGCTATGAATAAACAAAGGGTAATCATCTTTTTTCTCTCAGGCATTGCATCACTGCCGTTAATAGCAACGGCATCGCAATTTCAGACTGATAATGCACAGGTAGTCACTTACTCTCATGATTTTTCAACGTGGACCATACCAACGAGTGTCGGTGGAACAACCTGGTTTGATGACTGGAATAAAATTTATTGGATCAATATCGCGTCCGGAGGTTCTGGCAGTGCATATGCCGATCTTACAGTAAATGGGACGGTGATCGGAACAACAGCTGACGGAGCAACCATATATCAAACTAGCAATCCAGGTATTGGCGTTGCATATCAACTCAATTTTTCAACCCCAGCAGATACCACACCAAATTGGGCGATAGCAGCGCCTCACACGCTGACTTTCCCGGAAGGTTTAAGCAAGAGTGGTTACCTACACATCAAGTATGAATTAGTTCGTCTTACAGAGCAGATACCGCCAGGACCTCTTGTCACTGTTCCTGACGTCACATTAAATTATCACAACCCGCCGGGAAGCACTTATTCGGATAAATCATTTCTTGCACGCTCAGGAGTTTCTTCGCAGCCTACCATGACGCCATGCACAATAAATGCTCCAAAAGAAGTGAACCTTACAACACTTTATGGCGGTAATGCAGTTAGTGGGGCACAACTGGCTACGCCAATACCTACAATAACATTAACAAATTGTCCGGGCGCAATTACGGGTATCTCTTACAAATTTAGCGCCTTATACGGAACTCACGGCTCGGTGGATGGCGTGATGAACGGTGAGACCGGAACCGGTTATGCGCAAGGCGTATATGTGCAATTTCAAAACCCCGATGGAAGCGGATTCGATCAGTTTAACAATAACTTTGCATTGAATTATATCGGCTCAGGTGATTATACAATACCCGAATATAAAGTAGCTTATTACATTGACGATGTTAATAACATAACCACCGGCCAGGTAAAATCCGCATTGCAATTTACTGTACAATATAATTAAGGAAAAATGATGAATATAATATGGAAGCGTAAGTTTATAATATTTGTTATCGCCAGCAGTCTTCTGGGGGCTTCCTCCGTTAATGCGGTAGATATCAATATTAATGGATTAGTACTGGCATCTCCGTGCGTCGTTAATGGTGGGAATAGTGCCGTGAATGTAAATATTGGCGATAATATTCAGGCGGATTCTCTTTCGGCTGCGGGAAGCGCATCCACCTGGAAAGACTTCTCTTTGCAATTAACCAATTGCCCACTCTCAACCTCCAGCTTTAGCGTCGCTTTCTCTGGTACGCCGGACGGTGATATTGCCACAAACTACGCCAATACTGGTTCAGCAACTAATCTCTCTCTTGAGCTCACTACGCAGGATGGTTCTACAACGTTGGGTAATGGTTCATCAATCAATAATACCCCTATTCCTGGTTCTCACGCCTATGACCTTCAGCTTCGTACGCGGGCTGTATCGAAAGGAAATGTGATGCCTGGTTCAATCACCGGCCTGGTTCAGGCAACATTTACTTATCAGTAACAGGTGCTAGCGCCATGATTACTCAACGAAGTGCCACAATTTTTACCTTACTGGTAACGCTCTGGCCTTTATGTGCATTTCACTCTGCCCAAGCGGCTGATATTAACATTAATGGCACGGTGGTAGCATCAGCATGCGTCATAGACACACAAACGAAGGATCAAACTGTCAGCTTTGAGCAGGCGCGAGCCGTTAATTACGACACGGTCGGCCATACCAGTGAGTGGCAGAACTTTAGTCTGAATTTATCTTCTTGCCCTGCATCAACAAGCAGTGTTACAGCGTTGTTTACCGGGGAAAGCGATCTTGTTGACCAGACGAAGTTCGCGAATACACTTGGGGATGCCACCGGGATGGCGCTGCAGATTATGACGGATGACCACATAACGGAAATAAGCCCGAATGGTAAAATGACGGTAAACGTCGACCAGGCCAGTAGAAAAGCGACCTTCCCACTTGCTGCACGGATGTATACACCTACCGGTACGGTCACGGCAGGTGAATTCCATACTGTTGTGCAGTTTACGTTTACTTATCAATAAGTTGACGTAAAAAAAGCGAAACACATTGTGTTTCGCTTTTTAACTATCTACTTAAGGATTAAACGCGTTTAAAGATCAACGAACCGTTAGTACCTCCAAAGCCGAAGGAGTTACACAAGGTATACTCCATTCCGCTGACCTGACGCGCTTCGTGCGGTACGAAATCCAGATCGCAACCTTCATCCGGGTTATCCAGGTTGATGGTTGGCGGAACAGCCTGATCGCGCAGCGCCAGGATGGAGTAGATAGATTCTACTGCACCCGCCGCACCTAACAGGTGACCGGTCATAGATTTCGTGGAGCTTACCAACACACGGCTTGCAGCTTCACCGAAGATGGTTTTCACCGCCTGCGCTTCAGCTTTATCGCCAGCCGGCGTAGAAGTACCGTGCGCGTTAACGTAGCCAATCTGACTCGCTTCAATGCCTGCATCACGCAGAGCATTTGCCATTGCCAGAGCTGCGCCTGCGCCATTTTCTGGCGGTGACGTCATATGATAAGCATCGCTGCTCATACCAAAGCCGACGAGTTCAGCGTAAATTTTCGCACCGCGTTTTTTCGCGTGTTCGTACTCTTCAAGTACCAGCATACCGGCACCATCGCCCAGTACGAAGCCATCACGCTCTTTATCCCACGGGCGGCTAGCCGCTTGCGGGTTATCATTGCGGGTAGATAATGCACGTGCCGCGCCGAAACCGCCAACGCCCAGCGGCGTACTGGCTTTCTCTGCGCCACCTGCAACCATCACGTCAGCATCGCCATACGCGATAATACGCGCAGCATGACCAATGTTGTGCACGCCGGAAGTACAGGCGGTCGCGATAGAGATGCTTGGGCCACGCAGGCCATACATGATAGTCAGGTGACCTGCCACCATGTTCACAATCGTTGACGGAACGAAGAATGGGCTGATCTTACGTGGACCACCGTTCATCAAAGATGTGTGGTTTTCTTCGATCAGTCCGAGGCCGCCTATCCCGGAGCCAATTGCGGCACCAATGCGGGTTGCGTTCTCTTCCGTTATTTCAAGGCCAGAATCCTGCATGGCCTGAACGCCAGCGACAATTCCATATTGAATGAAGGCATCCATCTTGCGCTGTTCTTTGCGCGAGATAATGTCCTCACAGTTAAAATCCTTTACTAAGCCAGCAAATTTCGTTGCATAGGCGCTAGTATCGAAATGGTCGATTAGGCTGATGCCACTCTGACCGGCAAGCAGAGCTTTCCAGGTAGACTCTACGGTATTGCCGACAGGAGACAACATGCCCAGTCCGGTCACAACTACACGACGCTTAGACACGTTTGTCCTCCAGGGAGGGAAAAAAATGATTCTAGTGGGACAAAAAGATAAAACTCAGGCGGTCGAACGACCGCCTGGAGATGTTCACTTACGCCTGGTGGCCGTTGATGTAATCAATGGCAGCCTGAACGGTGGTGATTTTCTCAGCTTCTTCGTCCGGAATCTCAGTATCAAACTCTTCTTCCAGAGCCATTACCAGCTCAACGGTGTCAAGAGAATCCGCGCCCAGGTCTTCAACGAAAGAAGCATTGTTGGTAACTTCTTCCTGCTTAACGCCCAGCTGTTCGCCGATAATTTTCTTAACGCGTTCTTCGATAGTGCTCATACTCTTAAATTTCCTATCAAAACTCGCTTTCGCGATGGTTTTCGTAGTGTATAAAATGTTGAAAAATTTGCAACTAAATCCCGGCAGGTCTTACCACGATTTTACGTTATTTTGAGGCCATACCCCCCAACAACGCAAATCATTTTGCACTAATTATTACTCATAACCACGCAGACTGCGCGCAACATGAGCATTTTGTGCAAATCGCGGTCAGACCATGTACATCCCGCCGTTCACATGCAAAGTTTCACCCGTGATGTAAGCTGCTTCGTCGGATGCCAGGAATGCAACCGCGTTGGCGATTTCCTGTGCGCCGCCGAGGCGACCCGCAGGAACCTGCGCCAGGATACCCGCACGCTGGTCATCGCTCAGCGCACGTGTCATGTCCGTTTCAATAAAGCCCGGAGCAACAACGTTTACAGTAATACCACGTGACGCAACTTCGCGCGCCAGGGATTTACTGAAGCCGATCAAGCCCGCTTTCGCCGCAGCGTAGTTGGCCTGACCGCCATTTCCCATGGTACCAACCACAGAACCGATAGTGATAATACGACCATGACGCTTTTTCATCATAGCGCGCATTACCGCTTTTGACAGACGGAAAACAGATGAAAGGTTGGTTTCGATAATATCGTTCCACTCATCATCTTTCATTCGCATTAGCAGGTTATCACGAGTGATACCGGCATTATTGACCAGGATATCGACTTCACCAAATTCTGCGCGAATTTTTTCCAGAACAGATTCGATAGATGCCGGGTCGGTCACATTCAACATCAGACCTTTACCGTTATCACCTAAATAATCGCTGATCGCCTGAGCGCCGCTTTCACTGGTCGCAGTACCGATAACTTTCGCGCCACGAGCTGCGAGCGTTTCAGCAATTGCGCGGCCAATCCCACGGCTTGCACCGGTTACCAGTGCGATTTTTCCTTCAAAATTCATATTTTTCCTCTTTTAAAGCTCGAGCGCCGCTGCCATCGCTGAAGGTTCGTTCAGCGCCGAGGCGGTCAGGGTGTCGACAATGCGTTTCGTCAGGCCAGTAAGCACTTTGCCCGGGCCGACTTCATAAAGATGTTCAACGCCTTGCGCTGCCATGTATTCAACAGATTTCGTCCACTGAACCGGATTATACAGCTGACGTACCAGCGCATCACGGATAGCATCGCCATTAGTTTCGCATTTCACATCAACGTTATTCACAACCGGAACGGTTGGGGTATTGAAGGTGATTTTCGCCAATTCAACAGCCAATTTATCGGCAGCCGGTTTCATCAGCGCACAGTGTGACGGTACGCTTACAGGCAACGGCAGCGCACGTTTTGCGCCCGCAGCTTTACAGGCAGCGCCTGCACGCTCAACCGCTTCTTTATGACCGGCAATAACGACCTGCCCCGGAGAGTTAAAGTTTACCGGAGAAACGACCTGACCTTCTGCAGCTTCTTCACACGCTTTAGCAATAGACGCATCATCAAGACCGATAATTGCCGCCATTGCACCTGTCCCTTCCGGTACAGCTTCCTGCATGAACTTGCCACGCATCTCAACCAGACGCACCGCATCAGCAAAATCAATCACACCAGCGCAAACCAGCGCGGAGTATTCACCCAGGCTGTGACCGGCCATCATCGCCGGTGCTTTACCGCCCTGCTGCTGCCACACACGGTACAGCGCAACAGATGCCGTCAACAGTGCTGGTTGGGTTTGGCAGGTTTTATTCAATTCTTCGGCAGGTCCCTGCTGGGTCAGTGCCCACAAGTCGTAGCCCAGCGCCGCAGAAGCTTCAGCAAACGTTTCTTCGACAATGGGATAGCTCGCCGCCATATCAGCCAGCATTCCAACGGTTTGAGAGCCCTGTCCAGGGAACACAAATGCAAATTGCGTCATCTTTAAATCCTTATCCTAGAAACGAACCAGCGCGGAGCCCCAGGTGAACCCACCGCCAAAGGCTTCAAGCAGAACCAACTGCCCAGGCTTAATGCGCCCGTCGCGTACAGCTTCATCCAGCGCGCACGGGACAGAAGCGGCAGAAGTATTACCGTGGCGATCCAGCGTCACCACGACATTGTCCATCGACATGCCGAGTTTTTTCGCCGTTGCGCTGATAATACGCAGGTTAGCCTGATGCGGAACCAGCCAGTCCAGTTGAGAACGGTCAAGATTATTTGCCGCCAGCGTCTCATCAACGATGTGCGCCAACTCGGTTACTGCAACCTTGAAGACTTCGTTGCCCGCCATGGTCAGATGAATTGAATTTTCAGGATTCACACGGTCGGCATTAGGCAACGTCAGCAATTCACCATAGCTGCCATCAGCATGAAGATGCGTTGAGATAATTCCTGGCTCTTCAGAGGCAGCCAGCACTGCAGCGCCCGCGCCATCGCCAAAAATAATAATAGTCCCGCGATCTGTCGGATCGCAGGTGCGCGCCAGTACATCGGAACCGACAACCAGAGCATACTTCACCGCACCAGATTTCACGTATTGATCGGCTACGCTCAACGCGTAGGTGAAACCTGCACATGCTGCGGCAACGTCAAACGCCGGGCAACCTTTAATGCCCAACATGCTTTGAATCTGACATGCTGCGCTCGGAAAAGCGTGCGTAGCAGAAGTCGTTGCCACAACGATCAGCCCAATCTGGTCTTTATCGATGCCAGCCATCTCAATTGCGCGTGTCGCCGCTTCAAAACCCATGGTTGAAACGGTTTCGTTTGGCGCGGCAATGTGGCGTTCGCGGATGCCTGTACGAGTGACAATCCACTCGTCAGAGGTATCCACCATTTTTTCCAGATCGGCGTTTGTCCGCACTTGTTCGGGCAGATAGCTGCCAGTACCAATAATCTTCGTATACATGTACGCTCAGTCACTTTTCGGTTATATACCGTCACTTGCAAACTGCGAGTTCGCTGGCAGCGTCCTGCTACCGCAGAGCTCCGCTTTTGCCACCGTCCAACAGCTCAAAACCAGCTGGGTATACAGATTCCAGGCGAGCGGCAATTCGCTGAGGAACTTGTCGCTGCACCGCCTGCACTGCCTGTTCAATCGCGACCGCAAAAGCTCGCTGATTGGCTGCACCATGACTTTTTATCACCGTGCCGCGCAATCCTAACAGACAGGCGCCGTTATACTGGTCGGGGTTGAGGTGACTGAATCGCCTCGTCAGGCTCTTTTGTAGCCAACGCTTTAATAACAGTAGCCACCACGACCGTTTTTTCCCTTCTCCCTGAGATTTCAGCAGAGAAAGGAACATCCTGACAACACCTTCCATCGTCTTTAATGTGACATTTCCTGTAAAGCCGTCACAGACCAGCACATCTGTCTTGCCAGTTAATAACTCATTGGCTTCAAGATAGCCGATATAGTTGATAGAAGGGATTGTTTTAAGCACCGCTGAGGCATCCCGAATACTGTCGAGACCCTTTACTTCTTCTTCACCAATATTGAGCAACGCCACGCGAGGATTGGGGATTTCCACCACCTCTTCAGCCAAAACTGAGCCCATAATGGCAAATTGCACCAACATTGTGCTGTCACAATCGACGTTGGCTCCTAAATCGAGAACCACCGTTTTGCCCTTTTGTTGATGCGGTAACACCGTCACCAACGCCGGGCGCTCAATCCCCTCCAGGGGCTTGAGTAATAATTTAGCCAGCCCCATCAGCGCCCCGGTATTGCCAGCACTGACACAGGCTTGCGCTCGACCTTCTTTCACCAGTTCCAGCGCCACGCGCATTGAGCTACCGCGACTGGCGCGGATAGCTTGCGAAGGCCGGGCATCACTGGCGATAACTGACTGCGCAGGAATAATCTGCAAACGAGAACGTTGTTCGAAGTCAGCTTTAGCAAGTAATGGCGTGATGGCGTCGGGATTACCGACTAAAAGAAGAGTGAGTTGCGAATTAGAGTTCAGTGCCTGCAAAGCTGCAGGCACTGTCACAGAAGGACCAAAATCGCCCCCCATGACATCTAACGCCAGGGTTAGACGTGTCAAGGTATCGTCGCCGCCCGGTTTGGTCTTTCCCCAGTTGCCTGGGGAAAATCCTCACTAAGCTTCATCACGCAGATGCGTGATTACTTAGCGATGACCTTGCGGCCACGGTAGTAACCGTCGGCAGTGATGTGGTGACGCAGGTGTTTTTCACCAGAAGTTTTGTCTACAGACAGGCTGGTGACTGCGGTCAGCGCGTCATGGGAACGACGCATGCCACGTTTGGAACGGGTTGGTTTATTCTGTTGTACGGCCATGGACCTTACTCCTCAATTACGGTTTATCCCCGATCCAACGGGGAGCACCAATTACTTACGCTTTAAGCTGGCTAATACGGCAAATGGGTTTGGCTTTTGCGCTTCTTCAGGCAGTTCACCAAAGACCATGTCCGCTTCGGACACTTCACAGTGTTCAGAATCATGCACCGGAACTACCGGCAAGGCGAGGATGATTTCATCTTCAACCATTGCAAGCAGATCGATTTCACCGAATTCGTTAACCTCAATCGGTTCATACGCTTCCGGCAGTGCTTCAGCCTGTTCGTCTGAACGCACAGGACTAAAACAATACGTTGTGTAGACCTGATGAGTAAACGGCTTCCCGCAACGCTGACACTCGAGCGTTACCGTCACCTTCGCATCGCCGTTTAACACTGCGAGACGTTGGTTATCGATAGCGAACGACATGGAGCATTCCACATCACTGTCCACACTGACTACGGATTCGGCGACGCGCTCAACCTGATCAGGAGTATAGATACCCTGGTAATCAAGGCGTTTTTGAGCCGTACGAACCGGATCGAGAGTCAGGGGTAATTTTACCTTTTGCATAGGGCGCGCATATTAACTTTGTAACGTCATAGAGTCAAAGAAAAAGGCAGCCTGTGGTTGCCTTTTGCCAATAATTCGCACACATTGCGGGTTACTGCTTTATTTTCGTTCAGTGCTGATAACGAACATCAACCTGCAAAACGAAGCGCATAGTTTAAAATGGCTATCATCAATACGCTATATCTGATGGAAAAAAATATGTCTAAACTTATTTTAGCCTCCACTTCGCCCTGGCGCCGCGCCCTACTTGAAAAACTACAAATCTCTTTCGAATGTGCCGCCCCGGAGGTCGACGAAACCCCGCATAGCGATGAATCACCGCGCCAGCTGGTGCTCCGGCTGGCGCAAGAAAAAGCGCAATCCTTAGCGTCACGTTATCCCTCTCATTTAATTATTGGTTCAGACCAGGTGTGTGTTCTTGATGGGGAAATCACCGGTAAACCGTTAACGGAAGAAAATGCGCGTCTGCAATTACGCAAAGCCAGCGGCAATATCGTCACCTTCTATACTGGACTGGCGCTATTTAATTCGGCGAATGGGCATCTGCAAACAGAAGTGGAGCCTTTTGACGTTCATTTCCGCCACTTAAGCGAGGCGGAGATTGATAATTACGTGCGTAAAGAACATCCCCTGCACTGCGCTGGCAGTTTTAAGAGTGAAGGGTTTGGCATTACGTTATTCGAGCGTTTAGAAGGACGTGACCCTAACACACTGGTTGGTTTGCCGCTTATCGCACTCTGTCAGATGTTACGTCGGGAAGGGAAAAACCCACTGATGGGGTAGTTGTTTGCGCCGGATGCGGTTACGTCGCATCCGGCAATCGGTGCTGGCGGCCTGAGGCGGCGTAAACGCCTTATCAGGCCAACCGCCCATTATCAGGCTTATATGCTTGTATCAGTGCGCGTTACGCAGCTTTTGCAAACACCGCTTCAAACCTTCATCCATCGGCGCTTCAATACGCATCACCTCACCGGTCCCCGGATGGGTAAACTTCAACGCTGCGGCGTGCAGGAACAGACGATTTAATCCCGTGCCTGCTTCAGTGAGCTGTCTGTCAAATTCACGGTCACCGTAGCGATCGTCAAAGGCAATCGGATGACCAGCGTATTGAGTATGCACACGGATCTGGTGCGTACGTCCGGTAACCGGACTGCAACGAACCAGCGTGGCAAACGCATAGCGTTCTTCCACTTTAAAGCGTGTTTCCGACGGTTTGCCTTCCTGACTGACACGCACGATACGTTCACCGCTTTGCAGAATATTCTTCAGCAGCGGAGCCTGGACACTCTTCACGTGTGACTGCCACTGACCGCGCACCAGCGCCAGATAATCTTTTTGCATCCCTTTTTCACGTAATTGCTCATGCAGAGAACGTAACGCCGAACGTTTTTTCGCTACCAGCAATACACCTGAAGTGTCCCGGTCGAGTCGATGCACCAGTTCAAGGAATCGCGCTTCCGGGCGCAACGCCCTCAGCCCTTCAATAACGCCGAAACTTAAACCACTGCCGCCATGCACCGCCGTACCTGAGGGTTTATTCAGCACCAGGATATGATCATCTTCATATAAGATGACGTCCGCCAGCGCCGCCACTTTTTGCAGATGCGGCGAAACGGCCTCTTCTTCCCGTTCAGCAACGCGAACCGGCGGAATACGCACTTCATCACCGGCTTCGAGTTTATATTCAGGCTTAATACGTTTTTTGTTCACCCGCACTTCGCCTTTACGCAAAATACGGTAAATCATACTTTTTGGTACGCCTTTCAATTGGGTGCGCAAAAAGTTGTCGATACGTTGCCCCGCTTCATCAGCGGTAATAGCAACGATTTTTACGGATGGAGTCTCTGTTTTCATGGTGGGCGATTCTAAATAGCCAACAGGATTCGCGCCACTCATTTTTCTATGCTTATATTTAGTTCTGCACCTTATTACTTCCCAGTGCAATCACTTAATTGATGGTTATTAGACCAATCGCCAGTAAGAAGTGAAAAAACTGTGAGTAAGTGGGTGATAAATGGTAAAAGTCATCTTGCTATAACAAGGCTTGCAGTGGAATAATGAGAACGTTTCCGTGTCCAACCTTGTTAAAACAAGAAATTTTACGGAATACCCCATTTTGCCCGACCGATCATCAACGCAGCAATGGCGTAAGACGTATTGATCTTTCAGGCAGTTAGCGGGCTGCGGGTTGCAGTCCTTACCGGTAGATGGAAATATTTCTGGAGAGTAATACCCAGTCTGTTTCTCTGATAATTGCGCTGTTTTTCCGCATGAAAAACGGGCAACCGACACTCTGCGCCTCTTTGAGCTGACGATAACCGTGAGGTTGGCGACGCGACTAGACACGAGGCCATCGGTTCACACCCGGAAAGGCGTTACTTTGCCCGCAGCTTAGTCGTCAATGTAAGAATAATGAGTAAGTTACGATGAAAAGAATGTTAATCAACGCAACTCAGCAGGAAGAGTTGCGCGTTGCCCTTGTAGATGGGCAGCGTCTGTATGATCTGGATATCGAAAGTCCAGGGCATGAACAGAAAAAGGCGAACATCTACAAAGGTAAAATCACCCGCATTGAACCGAGTCTGGAAGCTGCTTTTGTTGATTACGGCGCTGAACGTCACGGTTTCCTCCCACTAAAAGAAATTGCCCGCGAATATTTCCCTGCTAATTACAGTGCTCATGGCCGTCCTAACATTAAAGATGTGTTACGCGAAGGTCAGGAAGTCATTGTTCAGATCGATAAAGAAGAGCGCGGCAACAAAGGCGCGGCATTAACCACTTTTATCAGCCTGGCGGGTAGCTATCTGGTTCTGATGCCGAACAACCCGCGCGCGGGTGGCATTTCTCGCCGTATCGAAGGCGACGACCGTACCGAATTAAAAGAAGCACTGGCGAGCCTTGAACTGCCGGAAGGCATGGGGCTTATCGTGCGCACCGCTGGCGTCGGCAAATCTGCTGAGGCGCTGCAATGGGATTTAAGCTTCCGCCTGAAACACTGGGAAGCCATCAAAAAAGCCGCTGAAAGCCGCCCAGCTCCGTTCCTGATCCATCAGGAGAGCAATGTTATCGTTCGCGCATTCCGCGATTACTTACGCCAGGACATCGGCGAAATCCTTATCGATAATCCGAAAGTACTCGAACTGGCGCGTCAGCATATCGCCGCGTTGGGTCGCCCGGATTTCAGCAGCAAAATCAAACTGTACACGGGTGAAATTCCCCTGTTCAGCCACTACCAGATCGAATCGCAGATCGAGTCCGCCTTCCAGCGTGAAGTCCGTCTGCCGTCTGGTGGCTCCATTGTTATCGACAGCACCGAAGCGTTAACCGCCATCGACATCAACTCCGCGCGTGCAACTCGCGGCGGCGATATCGAAGAAACTGCATTTAACACTAACCTGGAAGCAGCCGATGAGATTGCTCGTCAGCTACGCCTGCGTGACCTCGGCGGTCTGATTGTTATCGACTTCATCGACATGACGCCTGTACGCCATCAGCGCGCGGTGGAAAACCGTCTGCGTGAAGCGGTACGTCAAGATCGTGCGCGTATTCAAATCAGCCATATTTCTCGCTTTGGCCTGCTCGAGATGTCCCGTCAGCGCCTGAGCCCGTCGCTGGGTGAATCCAGCCATCACGTCTGCCCGCGTTGCTCCGGTACTGGCACCGTGCGTGATAATGAATCCCTGTCGCTCTCTATTCTGCGTTTGATTGAAGAAGAAGCCCTGAAAGAGAACACCCAGGAAGTCCACGCCATTGTTCCTGTCCCTATTGCCTCTTACCTGCTGAACGAAAAACGTTCTGCGGTAAATGCAATTGAAACCCGTCAGGACGGCGTGCGCTGTGTGATTGTACCAAACGATCAGATGGAAACCCCGCACTACCACGTACTGCGCGTGCGTAAAGGGGAAGAGACGCCGACCTTAAGCTACATGCTGCCGAAGCTGCATGAAGAAGCAATGGCGCTGCCGTCAGAAGAAGAGTTTGCGGAGCGTAAACGTCCGGAACAACCTGCACTGGCGACTTTTGCCATGCCGGATGTGCCACCAGCTCCAGCCCCGGCAGAACCTGTAACGCCTGCGGCAGCCACAGCGCCTAAAGCCGCGCCGACAACACCTGCTGCTCCTGCACAACCAGGCCTGTTAAGCCGTCTCTTTAGCGCCCTGAAATCGCTGTTCAGCGGTGGTGAAGAAACCAAACCAACCGAGCAACCTGCACCAAAAGCAGAAACGAAACCGGAACGTCAACAGGATCGCCGTAAGCCTCGTCAGAACAATCGCCGTGACCGTAATGAACGCCGCGACACGCGTAGCGAACGTACAGAGGGTAGCGATAATCGCGAAGAAAACCGTCGTAATCGTCGCCAGTCACAGCAGCAAACTGCCGAGACGCGTGAGAGCCGTCAGCAGGCTGATGTAACAGAAAAAGCGCGTACCACCGACGAGCAGCAAACACCGCGTCGTGAGCGTAGTCGTCGCCGCAACGATGATAAACGTCAGGTACAACAAGAAGCGAAGGCACTGAATGTTGAGGAGCAATCTGTTCAGGAAACAGAACAGGAGGAGCGTGTACGTCCGGTTCAACCGCGTCGTAAACAGCGCCAGCTAAATCAGAAAGTGCGTTACGAGCAAAGCGTTGCGGAAGAAGTGGTAGCCGCTCCGGTGGTTGAAGAAACCGTCGCCGCCGAACCTGTTATGCAGGAAGCGTCTGCCCAACGTACTGAACTGGTGAAAGTACCATTGCCAGTCGTTGCACAAACTGCGCCGGAACAACAAGAAGATAACAATGTCGATAACCGTGACAACGGCGGTATGCCGCGTCGTTCTCGTCGCTCGCCTCGCCATCTGCGCGTGAGTGGTCAGCGTCGTCGTCGCTATCGTGACGAGCGTTATCCGGTTCAGTCACCAATGCCGTTAACCGTAGCGTGTGCGTCTCCGGAACTGGCCTCTGGCAAAGTCTGGATCCGCTATCCGGTTGTACGTCCGCAAGATGTACAGGTTGAAGAGCAACGAGAACAGGAAGAAGTACAGATGCAGCCGATGGTGACTGAAGTCCCTGTCGCCGCCGCTGTCGAACCTGTCGTTGCCGCGCCGGTTATTGAAGAAGTGACCGAAACTATAGAAGCACCGGTTCCGGTTGCACAAGCGCAACCGGAAGTGGTTGAAACGACGCATCCTGAAGTGATTGCCGCAGCGGTAACTGAACAGCCACAGGTGATTGCCGAGGCTGATGTTGCTGTAGCGCAGGACGTTGCAGAACACGTGGAACCGGTAGTTGAACCGCAGGAAGAGACGGCAGATATTGAAGAAGTTGCCGAAACTGCCGAGGTTGTAGTTGCCGAACCTGAAGTTGTCGCTCAACCTGCCGCACCTGTGGTCGCTGAAGTCGCAGCAGAAGTTGAAACGGTAGCCGCTGTTGAACCTGAGATTACCGTTGAGCATAACCACGCTACCGCACCGATGACACGCGCTCCGGCACCGGAATATGTTCCGGAAGCACCGCGTCACAGTGACTGGCAGCGCCCTACTTTTGCCTTCGAAGGTAAAGGTGCCGCAGGTGGTCATACGGCAACGCATCATGCCTCTGCCGCTCCTGCGCGTCCGCAACCTGTTGAGTAATCATTAGCTCAAAGTAATCAAGCCCTGGCAACCGCCGGGGCTTTTTATTTCATCTTTGAATCAACATATTCAAATTCATCAAATGGCATTCTTGCTAGCCAACTACTCAAATCAGGCAAAAAAAATGCCCGCCCCGGCGATCCCAGAGCAGGCAGACAAAACATACCCAGTTTCATGATATGTTTGAAAAAGTGCTTATTTGTTGAGCTGGAAAAGCGATAACCCCTGCATATCAGTAAACGCTTTGTACGACGCCTGCAATGCTGTTTGCTGCATGATGTAAGACGAAATAGTCGCGTTCCAGTCCACATCAACCAAATCACTCATCTGCTGCGTTTGGCCCAGAGCGCGATCGCTACCTAAAGAATCCAGCGACTCCAGCTCGTTCAGCTGCGTACCTAATTCCGCGCGTACGGTGAGCACATTATTCAGCGAGTTTTTCAGGCCACGGTTGGTTTTATCTAACGCCGCAGCGGAGGTTTCTTGATCCGCTTCACTATCCGCAACCGGTGTTTTAAGCGCAGCGATGGCGCTATCCAGCATGGCAAAAAGATTGGTTTCAGAATCGCTACCGTCTGGTTCCGCTACTGCATTACTGGTAATGCTATTAAAAATTTTGTCGCCGGTATGCCCTATCACCATCGAACGCGAAGCATCGACCTGTTGCTTAATACTTTCTGTTCCGCCGACATATTTACCTTTCTCTTCGCTAAACGGCGCGGTTTCTGTTTTATAACCCGCAAAAATGTAGCGCCCGTTACCGTCAGTGGTATTCGCCAGATTCAACAACTGGTCACGGAGCCCCTGAATATCCGTTGCCAGCGATGCCCGGTCATCGTCACTCAAGGTGCCGTTGCTGGCATAGACAATTTTCTCCTGAGCATTCTGGATAGCAGTGGTCACCTGGCTAAGCACACTCTCTTCCAGTGACACTTTTTGAGTCGCGAAAGTACGCGCCAGCGTGTACTGGCTGTTTTGCGCCTGCGCTTGTGAGAGCACTACGGCTTGTGATGCAGCAATGGGATCATCTGAAGGGTTAACGACTCGCTTACCCGTCGACATCTGTTCGCCGTACTTCATCCATTCCGCCTGAGAACTGGTGATACCGCGCATGTTCTGCTGGTACATCATTTGAGTACTGAAACGCATTTTTTCTCTCCCTTAGCGAATGTTAATCAGCGCATCAAAAATGGCGTTCGCCGTCTGCAAAACCTGCGCATTCGCCAGGTAATACTGCTGAAAGCGTTGCAGGTTGCCGTACTCTTCGTCGAGGTTGACGCCGGAAATAGATTGCTGCTGATTAGAAAGTTGCGTTACCACATTACCTTGCGTGGTACTGCTGGTTTTCAACGTAGCGGTTTTATTACCGATGTCGCTGACCAACGAGGCATAGGCGTCGTTAAAGGATTTCGCCCCGCCCACCGTTTTACCGTTGCTTTGCAAATCCAGCAGCGCCTGACCATTGCGGTTGTCGCTCTCACCAGCCGTTTTATCACTCGCCATGGCGATTTCTGCTTCGTCGGTGATTAAAACGTCCATATTGACGATGGCATCGCTTACCGGTTTCAGCGTAAAGCTGTCGTTAGCGACTGGTGTGCCAGTAAACGTCAACTCCAGACCATCAAACGTGACTTTACCGTCAGCATCCGGCGTCACCGGAAAAGTGGTATTGCTGGCAAGGCGGGTGACCTGCCAC
Source organism: Escherichia sp. MOD1-EC7011 (assembly GCF_002965005.1). Classification (NCBI taxonomy): domain Bacteria; kingdom Pseudomonadati; phylum Pseudomonadota; class Gammaproteobacteria; order Enterobacterales; family Enterobacteriaceae; genus Escherichia; species Escherichia sp. MOD1-EC7011. The sequence continues at coordinate 120,940 of NZ_PTRD01000027.1, read as the reverse complement.
TGATCGTTGCTAAAGGAGATTTTGTAATCTGTCGCCAGCACGGCAGAGCCATCGGTCACTGTGGCGCTAATCGCGCTGTTACCCTGGTTTTTAGTATTCTCCAGTACAGCCGGCTTACCGATGGCAAAGAAATCCTGCCCTTCCTTACCATTGGCATCAAATCCCTTGTTATGTTGGGTATTGAAAGCCTCGGCAAATGCCAGCGCCAGTTGCCCGAGCGTATTGCGCGTCTGGTCAAGATCCTGAGAACGGAATGTCAGAATGCCGCCCAGCGACCCGGTATTCAGCAACTTCTCCGGGATCTCAATATTGCCTGCTGTCCCATCAACATAAGCGACAGTGGTACGAGAAGGATCGGCGCTGGACGGTACTGCCGCCAGCTGGCGCGCCGTACTACCTTGTACCAGCGAGTAACCATTGGCCATCGTGATGTTATAAGTGCCGCCATCCTGAACGCTGACTTCTACACCAACAATCTGGTTTAATTCACTCACCAGTTGATCGCGTTGATCCAGGAGATTGTTGGGTGACGCCCCTGCCCCCACACCTGTCAGGCGTGAAATTTGATCGTTCAGGCTGGCGATTTGTTTAGCGAAATTGTTGATCTGGTCAACGCTGGCACCTATCGCAATATTGACCTGTTTGTCCTGGTCGCGCAGATACTGATCGGTGGTTTTAAACTGATTCACCAGCCCTTCTGATTTACCAATCAGCGCCTGACGTGCTGCTGGATCTTCCGCGTTGCTGACCAGCGTTTGCAGACTGGTGAAGAAGTCCTGCATCTGTGTTGCCAGCGACGTGGTGCTGCCAGAGAGCATATTGTCGATTTTCGACATCTGCTCATAGCGGGAAGTCAGGCCGCTACTCTGAGTCTGCGCCGCACGTAACTGGTTGGTAATAAAGGCGTCGTACTCACGCTGTACGCCGGAAACGTAGACGCCATTGCCAACCCAGCCGCCTGCCCCCAGAGTGCTATTGGCCTGCGCCATAATGGTCGTTTGACGAGTATATCCGGCAACGTTATAGCTGGAAATATTATTACTCGCCGTATTTAACGCCGCCTGAGCCGCGTTAAGTCCGCTCATGGCGTTATTGATCAAGCTGGACATGGAGGTTCCTTATAAGCTTTCAATTACAGAGCATTATCGGCAGCGACCCGCCGGACTTGAGTTGTTCAGAACAGATTATCGATACTGATGTTGTAGGTCTTACTCACCTTGTCGCTTACCGATTTCATCTGTTGAATCATATTGGTGAGTTTGCGGGCATAATGAGGATCGGTAGCATAGCCCGCGTCCTGTAATGCCTGCGCGCCCTGCTCGGCGCTTGGGGCGGTCGTCACGGCAGCGTAACGCGGATTACGCGTTAACAGTCCTACATAATCCGACAATGCTTCAAGATAAGAGCTGTAGACCCGAAACTTCGCCTTCACTTTCCTCGCTTCGCCGTTTTCATATTCGGTAGTGGTAATTTCAGTCACCGCCCCTTTCCAGTTGGCAGAGGCTTTGACGCCAAACAGGTTATAGCTTGGTTCACCATTTTCACGACGAATTTGCCGTTGACCCCAGCCTGATTCCAGCGCGGCCTGGGCGAGGATCAGATGATGTGGCACACCGCTTTGCTGGCTTGCCAGTTGGGCGGGCAATGAGAGTTGGGCGAGGAATGCTTTACTGTCACCTGGCAGCGAATCATCGTAGTTACGTGGCACGGCTTTTTGCACAAGCTGCGTGAGTGTCTGATTTTGATAACGCACCACGGTTTCGAGCGGGAATTTCATCGGTGCCGTTGGCGTCGCTTCATCTGGCAGTGGTTGTTCTGGCGTCATCTGTTTTACCATCATCTCCGCCAGTCCCAGACCTTTGCCCGCCGTCATCTGTTGGGCAATCTGCTGGTCATACATACTGGTGTAGAGGCGAGTGTGCTCACTACTGAACAGGCCATCTTTCGGTAGGGCTTCACGCATACTTTTCAGCATCATCTGCACGAACATCCCTTCCACCTGGCGGGCAACCGGACGAATATTTGCCGCCGGATCTTCGCCCGCTTTCGCTTTCAGATCGTTAAGCGATTGCGCATCCCAGGCGGCACTTGCCAGTAGTTTGCTGTCGCTAATCATCAGATGATTTCCAGTTTTGCCCGCAGACATCCCGCGCTTTGCATTGATTGCAGTATGGACATCAGATCCATCGGCGTAGCGCCCAGCGCATTGAGCGCGCGCACCACGTTATTGAGGCTGGCACTAGAACGTACGCTTTGCAGCGAACCGCCGCTCTGGCGTAAGTCGATCTGGGTTTGTGGCGTGACAACGGTCTGCCCGCCACCAAACGGTGTGTCTGGTTGGCTCACGTTAACCTGACGATTTACCGTAACCGAGAGATTCCCCTGTGCTACCGCGCAACTGTCCAGCGTCACTTCACGATTCATCACCACTGAACCAGTACGCGAGTTAATAATCACTTTGGCGTCCTGCGGGATGACATTAACCTGCATATTCTGGATATCAGCAAGGAAACGCACCTGGGAACTGTTGCCACTCGGCACGCGTACCTGAATAGTCCGCGCATCTAACGCCGTCGCGTTACCGTATCCACGTGTGCGGTTGATGGTATCGGCAATTTCCTGCGCCATGGTGAAATCTTCCTCATTTAGCTGCAAATTGAGGGTATTGCCAGCGCCAAACTGGCTGGGCAATTCACGCTCAATAATCGCACCATTAGTGATCCGTCCACCGTTCAGTTGGTTAACCTGGACACTGCTGCCTCCCGCTGATGCGCCCGCGCCGCCAACCAGAATGTTGCCCTGCGCCAGCGCATACACCTGGCTATCAACGCCCTTAAGCGGTGTCATCAACAACGTGCCGCCACGCAGACTTTTGGCGTTTCCCATAGAAGAAACCACCACGTCGATGGTTTGCCCCTGGCGACCAAATGGCGGAAGCGACGCCGTCACCATTACCGCAGCCACGTTTTTGAGTTGCATATTAGTGCCAGTCGGAACGGTAATTCCCAACTGCGAGAGCATGTTATTAAGCGTTTGAGTGGTAAACGGCGTCTGGGTCGTCTGGTCGCCTGTACCATCCAGGCCAACGACCAGCCCATAACCGATCAGCGAGTTTTGCCGTACGCCCTGAACGCTGGTGAGATCGCGAATACGGTCGGCCTGCGCCACCGTCGCAACCAGCAAAAGAATGAACGCAGAGAGAAATTTAATCACTACAGCCTCACTTACATTGGCGACAGGTTAAGGAAGAAACGCTGTAACCAGCCCATATTTTGCGCTTCGTTAATGTAACCGTTACCCACGTACTCAATACGTGCATCCGCCACCTGAGTAGACGGTACGGTATTGCTGCCACTGATGGTGCGTGGATTGACCACGCCGGAGAAGCGAATAAATTCAGTGCCCTGATTAATGGCGATCTGTTTTTCACCCACCACATGCAGGTTACCGTTGACCAGCACCTGATCGACCGTCACTGTTAATGTGCCGCTAAAGGTATTGCTGGCATTAGCACCGCCTTTACCGTTGAAACTATTGCCACCAGAGGCATCGACATCGGCGCGGGCGTTACCAAACAGCCCCTGCAAATAGCGCGGCACAGTATCAAAGCCAAAATTAGTTTTACCGTCACGGCTGGCATTCGCAGAGGAACTCTTGCTGGCGCTGACGTTCTCCTGCAACACAATGGTCAGCGTGTCACCAATATTGCGCGGTCGGCGATCTTCAAACAGCGGTTGATAGCCATAGTTAATCGGCTGGGCAGACTGAAAAATTGAACCGTTGGCAACGGGCGTCGGGCCGGGAACCGGCTGTGCACTGGTCGCCCCCTGCACCAGCGGCGTGGAGGGTATCCAGGCACAGCCGGATAGTGAAAGCACCAACAAGCTGGAAATGGCGTAAGTATGCACAGCGTTTTTTTGCATGGCTATCATCTTCAAAATCAGTAAACCGGTGAGAGTCCCCACCGGTATGCCTTAGAGTTGCGTCAGTTTTTGCAGCATTTGATCGGTAGTGGATACCGCTTTACTGTTGATTTCGTAGGCGCGCTGTACCTGGATCATGTTGACCAGTTCTTCCGCCACGTTGACGTTAGATGTTTCAACATACCCTTGATACAACAGTCCTGCACCGTTCAGGCCCGGCGTGCTTTCATTCGGTGCACCGGAGGATTGCGTTTCGGTGTAGAGGTTTTCACCAATACTCTCCAGCCCGGTGTCGTTCATAAAGGTAGTGAGATTGAGTTGTCCAACCTGAACCGGCGCCGCCTGACCTTGCTGGGTAACGCTTACCACGCCATCACGACCAATGGTGATACTTAACGCATTCGCCGGAATGGTGATTGCTGGCTGCACCTGAAAGCCACCGGCCGTCACCAGTTGCCCGTTCTGATCCACCTGGAAAGAGCCGTCACGGGTATAGGCTGATGAGCCATCTGGCAACATCACCTGGAAAAAGCCCTGCCCTTTAATCGCGACATCTTTGCTGTTGTTGGTCTGCGACAGGTTGCCCTGGCTATGTAAGCGTTCAGTGGCGACCGGGCGAACCCCCGTGCCGATTTGTAATCCGGAGGGTAAGGTGGTTTGTTCGGAAGACTGTGCCCCCGGCTGGCGAATGGTTTGATAAAGCAGATCTTCAAACACCGCCCGCTGGCGCTTAAAACCGTTGGTGCTGACGTTTGCCAGGTTGTTGGCAATAACGTCCATATTGGTTTGCTGGGCGTCGAGACCCGTTTTGGCGATCCATAATGAACTGATCATAAAATATCCTGTGGTGGATTGCTGACAAGCAGAGCAAAAGCACGCGGCGGTGCGAATTTCCCCTCACCCTAACCCTCTCCCCAAAGGGGCGAGGGAATAGTCCGCTCGCTTTTATTGCAATGTCATCAATCGTTTAATTAACTCATCGACAGCAGTTGGTTGGCACGGCCTGCGTTATCATCGACGCTGCTGATCACCTTCATCTGCATTTCAAAACGCCGCGCGCTGGCAATCATGTCGCTCATTGCCGAAACGGCATTGACGTTACTGCCTTCCAGTACGCCCGACATCACGCGCAACGTCGGGTCAGTCTGCAGCACCGTGCCACGCGTTGCCTGGCTTTCCGCACTTAAACGAAAAATACCATCATCACCACGCAGTACTTCACTGCCCGTGGCTTTCACCAGTTTCAGACGACCCACTGGCGCGACGGTATTTGCCGGATCGCCGGGATTCAGCGCCGAAATCGTGCCATCGGCGGCAATCGTGATTTCTGCCCCTTCCGGTACAACAATCGGTCCCGCCTCGCCAATCACCTGATGCCCCTGAATTGTCAGTTGCCCGGTGGGATCAACCTGAATGCTGCCATTACGCGTATACCCTTCGCTGCCGTCAGCGGTCTGCACGGCCAGCCAGCCATCCTGCTGCAACGCAACGTCCAGCGGGCGCGAGGTGTAATCCATCTTGCCGGGAGTCATGTCTGCACCCGGCGTTGACGCGGTCACCAGCGTACGCGTGGGCAGAGAAAGCCCTTCCACCGGCACCGCACGTAAGGCGTTTAACTGCGCGCGAAAACCCGGTGTCGAGGCATTTGCCAGATTACTGGCGGTCACCGCCTGCTGATTCAGCGTCTGGCTGGCGGCGCCCATTGCGGTATAGATTGCGTGATCCATTGAGCTATTCCGTCAGCGATTAGCGTAAGTTAACCAGCGTGTTAAGGATCTGATCCTGGGTTTTGATGGTCTGAGCATTGGACTGATAGTTACGCTGGGCGACAATCATATTGACCAGTTCTTTGCTGAGATCGACGTTGGACGCTTCCAGCGCGCCGTTGGTCAGACTGCCAAAATTACCCGTTCCGGCAGTCCCCAGCAGCGCCACGCCAGAAGATTGCGTCGCAGACCAGACGTTATCGCCTTCGGAAGCCAGCCCTTCGTTGTTAGCGAAGTTTGCCAGCACAATCTGCCCCAGCAACTGGGTTTGTTCGTTGGAATAGTTACCGACTACCGTGCCGTCATCGTTGATTTGATAGCTCACCAAATCGCCAGGTTTGTAGCCATCCTGCGTGGTTGCCACAATGTTGTTTGCGCCGGTGTTTTGCTGCATAGAATTGAGGAAACTTAACGAGAATGAGGCAGGATCTGCGCCATTGATTGCGCCGGTGGTAATGTTCGCTGTCCCCCCCGAAGTCAATATGCCATTGGCATTAAACGCTAGCGTCGTTGCGTGGTTCACTGTGCCTGTTGGATCACTGCTGTCCTGGGTGTAAACATCCCAGTTATTATCCCCGGTCTTCACAAAGTAGACGCTCATGTCATGAGCATTCCCCTGACTATCGAAAACAGTCACCGAGCCTTTTTTGTTATAGCTATCCGCATTACTGGCATCAAAGGTAGTCACCGACGGAAGCGGATCACTGGAGTTCAGGTTGATCTGCATCGACGCCGTGGTGGTGGTTTTTGCCGCCATCAAGGTATTTGGAATCGAAATATTGGTCGGATTCGCCCCTTGCTGAATGGTCGGCGGCGTGCCGGTTGCCGGATAACCTGTCAACTGTAAACCTTGCATATTCACCAGGTTGCGGTTTTCATCGAGTTTGAATTGCCCGTTACGGCTATAAAACACCGAGCCGTTGCTGTCTACCAGGCGAAAAAAACCGTTCTGGCTGATAGCAACGTCAAGACCACGTCCGGTATTGGTGGTCGTGCCATCGGTAAAATCCTGGGTGATGCCAGCAACTTTTACTCCCAGTCCCACTTTAGAACCCGCGAACATATCAGCAAATGAAGCCGTGCCGGATTTAAAGCCATAGGTGGCGGAGTTGGCGATATTGTTGCCAATGACATCGAGGTTGGTGGCGGCAGCGTTTAATCCGCTTACCGCTTGAGAAAAGGCCATGACTGACTCCTGAAATGTGAAGGCTTAGATTATCTGCCGTACTTCGTCGAGCGTGGTGGTGCCGTAAGTACCAAGATCCAGCGTATTCCCGTTGTTGCCGCGAATCACGCCCTGTACCAGAGCAAACTGCAGCGGTTGAGCCACTAACTGCGTACCACCATTACTGGCGCTAATCGCCACGTTATAAGAACCATTTGGAGCGGTTGTGCCATCAGTTAACGTACCGTCCCAGGTGAAACTGTGGACGCCGGCGGTCAGTTCACCGATATCAATAGTGCGCACAACCGCGCCGTTTTTATCAGTGATAGTGGCAGTGACTTTGTCTGCCGCCTGTTGCAGTTCAACACCGAACGGTGTGGTCGTGGTTACCGCACCTTCTTCACTGCCGGTTCCGGCAAGAATAGTGGTGCCGGGGATCATCACACCGTGACCAATCAGGTTACTGGCCTGTAGCGACTGACTGTTGTCTATCTGCCCGGAAATCGAACCGAGCGTAGTATTGAGTTTTTCAATCCCACTGACCGTGCTGATTTGCGCCAGTTGCGACGTCAGCTCGTTGTTTTCCATTGGATTGGTCGGGTCCTGGTTTTTTAGTTGTGCCACCAGCAAGGTCAGAAAACTGCTTTGTAAATCTGCGGCGGTACTGCCCGTGATCGAACTACTGCTGGTAGTGCTGACGCCGGTATTTGTCGGATCGGTGGTGGTTACCGCAATGGACATGGCTTTCTCCTTTATTGACCGAGCGTGAGGGTTTTCAGCATCATGCTTTTCACCGTGTTAAGCACTTCCACGTTGGCCTGATAGCTGCGCGACGCCGACATGGTGTTAACCATCTCCCCGACAACATCAACGTTTGGCATTTTCACGTAGCCCTTCGCGTCCGCCAGCGGATTACCCGGCTCATAAACCAGTTTGTCCGGAGCCTGACTTTCAATAACATCGGCAACCTTTACGCCGCCTGTAGCAGCGCCTGGCGCGGCGTTCACCTGGAACACCACCTGTTTTGCCCGATAAGGTTGTCCGTCTGGGCCAGTCACACTGTCGGCATTCGCCAGATTACTGGCCGCCACGTTCAGACGCTGGGACTGAGCAGTTAACGCCGATCCGGCGATATCAAAAATATTCAGCAGTGCCATCCGTTAATTTCCGCTCTGTAAAACGTTCATCATGCCTTTGATTTGCCCACTCAACGCACTAAGGCTCATCTGGTATTGCAGGCTGTTATCGGCAAACTGGGTACGTTCGCGATCCATATCGACGGTATTGCCGTCCAGCGAAGGCTGATCCGGAATACGGTATTGCAGTTCTGTGGAAGGAGGCGTCAGCGCCTGCGCCGGAATGTGTTGCGTTGAGGTCATGGTCAGCGCAACCACGCTGGTTTCATCTCGTCCACGCTGCATCACTTTTTTAAGTTCACTGGCAAAATCTATATCGCGCGCCTGATAACCAGGGGTATCAGCATTGGCGATATTTGCCGCCAGCACTTCCTGACGCTGGGCGCGCAGATTGAGCACCTCTTGTTGAAAACGTAAGGCGGCGTCGAGCTTATCGAGCATATCTCCTCCGCAGGTATCAAAATTCTGCCGCCAGCTTAAAGGCTTTACGCGCGCGTTATCGGCGGAATAAACGCAAAATGGGTCGCTATTTATGCCGTTGATGGTCACAGCGCGCGGGTACAATTTGGCCTGTAGAAATGGCTGGAGGTGAAAATGCTGGCAATGAAGCGTTGTATGGCGATCATCGCGATACTGTTCAGTCCGCTGAGTGCGGCTGGCGATCTCACATCACAATTGCAAACCTTTTTTGCCGCACAACTGGCAGGGTTGAGTGATGAAGTCCGGGTCTCTATTCGTACTGCGCCCCATTTACTGCCTCCGTGTGAACAGCCATTGCTGTCGATGACCAGCAATTCCCGCCTGTGGGGCAATGTGAATGTGCTGGCGCGCTGCGGCAACGACAAACGATATTTGCAGGTTAATGTGCAGGCCACGGGAAATTATGTGGTTGCTGCGATGCCCGTTGTGCGTGGGGGAAAACTGGAATCTGGCAGTGTCAAACTAAAACGCGGACGGCTGGATACCTTACCGCCGCGTACTGTGCTGGATGTCAATCAACTTGTTGATGCCGTCAGCCTGCGCGATCTGGCGCCCGAACAGCCTGTACAGCTAACCATGCTGCGCCAGGCCTGGCGAGTCAAAGCCGGTCAACGCGTCAATGTGATTGCCAGCGGCGATGGATTCAGCGCCAATGCTGAAGGTCAGGCACTGAACAATGCCGCCGTCGCGCAAAATGCTCGTGTCCGCATGGTGTCGGGTCAGGTGGTCAGTGGCGTGGTGGATGCTGATGGGAATATTCTTATAAACCTGTAAGCTGTTAAAGATTGACCGACTATTGCCGATAAATAAGCAACAAATGATAAAAGCGCCCTCAATGAGGAATAAACCATGAGTATTGACCGCACTTCACCTCTGAAGCCCGTAAGCACCGTTCAGCCACGCGAAAACACTGACGCGCCGGTAGCCAATACCCGCTCGACTAAAACGACCGCAGCCACCAGCACCAACGTCACGTTAAGCGATGCGCAGGCAAAATTGATGCAGCCAGGCAGCAGTGATATCAATCTTGAACGCGTAGAAGCGTTGAGACAGGCGATTCGTAACGGTGAGCTAAAAATGGATATCGGCAAAATTGCCGACGCGCTGATCAGCGAAGTACAACAAGACTTACTGAGTAAATAGGCTTATGACGCGTCTTGCAGAGATCCTCGACCAGATGTCCGCAGTGCTTAACGAGCTTAAAATGGTGATGGATCAAGAGCAACAACATCTCTCTATGGGGCAGATCAACGGCAGCCAGTTGCAATGGACTACAGAACAAAAAAGCTCACTGCTGGCAACGCTGGATTACCTTGAGCAGTTACGTCGGCAAACACTGGATACTGTAAACAGCGACGAGATCGCACAGCGATGGCAGGAAATTACCGTGAAAACGCAGCAACTGCGCCAGTTAAATCAACATAACGGCTGGCTTCTGGAAGGACAGATTGAGCGCAATCAACAGGCGCTGGAGATGCTGAAACCGCATCAGGAACCGACGCTGTACGGGGCTAACGGTCAAACCTCAATGTCCCATCGCGGCAGTAAAAAGATATCTATCTGAAGATTTTCTCCGGCCTGCAATGCAGGCCGGAACGCATTATTACACCGTCCGACGGGCAAACTCTTTAACTTTGAAGCCCAGCACCGCCAGCGCGGCAAAGTATGCCGCGATCCCCGCAACAACAACCGCCATCAAGCGTAGTAAGCGCCAGGGCATAGTGCCCAATGACCACTCTGGCATGATGTGTAACATACCTAACAGCACGCCTGACATCACCAATACGGCTACCAACAAACGCAACAGAAACGCAGTCCAGCCGGGCTGCGGGGTGAAGATTTTCTGCTTACGCAACTGCCAGTACAGCAGCGAAGCATTCAGGCAAGCCGCCAGACCAATGGAAAGCGACAATCCGGCATGTTTCAACGGGCCGATAAACGCCAGGTTCATCAATTGCGTCAGGATCAGCGTGACGATGGCTATTTTTACCGGTGTTTTAATGTCCTGGCGGGAATAAAAGCCCGGAGCCAGCACTTTCACCACAATCAGGCCAATCAAACCCACCGAGTAAGCAATTAACGCCCGCTGGGTCATCAGCGCATCAAAGGCGGTAAATTTACCGTATTGAAACAGTGAAACGGTCAACGGCCCGGAAAGGATACCCAGCGCCACCGCGCTTGGCAGCGCCAGCAAGAAACAAAGACGCAGCCCCCAGTCCATCAAGCGGTTGTATTCATCGTGATTGCCGCTGGCAAAACTTTTCGACAGCGACGGTAGCAAAATGGTGCCCAGCGCCACGCCCAGTACGCCAGACGGGAACTCCATTAAACGGTCGGCGTAATACATCCAGGACACAGAACCGGATGCCAAAAACGAGGCAAAAATGGTGTTAATGATCAAGGAGATCTGACTGACAGAGACGCCAAGAATCGCCGGTCCCATCTGTTTCACCACGCGCATCGCACCCGCATCGTGGAAGTTAATGCGTGGCAAAACCAACATGCCTATCTTCTTCAGGTGCGGTAGCTGATAAACCAGTTGCAGGATACCGCCCACCGTTACAGCCCACGCCAGCGCCAGCACAGGCGGATTAAAGTACGGCGCGGCAAACAGCGCAAAACCAATCATGCTGATGTTAAGTAACGTCGGGGCAAATGCCGGAATCGAAAAACGGTTCCAGGTATTGAGAATCGCCCCCACCAGCGATGCCAGGGAGATCAGCAAAATATAGGGAAAAGTAATCTGTAATAGCTGGGTAGTCAGGGCAAATTTGTCGGCAGTATCAGCAAAGCCCGGCGCGGTCACCATGATTACCCACGGCGCGGCGAGCATCCCGGCAACCGTCACAACCGCCAGCGCGAGTGTCAGCAGACCAGAAACATAAGAGACAAAGACCCGCGTGGCATCTTCACCCTGCTTGCTTTTATATTCCGCCAGAATCGGCACAAATGCCTGGGAGAAGGCTCCTTCAGCAAAAATACGGCGCAACAAGTTAGGAAGTTTAAAAGCGACAAAAAAGGCGTCGGTTGCCATCCCTGCGCCAAAGATTCTGGCGACAATTGCGTCACGTGCGAAGCCAAGCACACGCGAAAACATGGTCATCGAGCTGACGGCGGCCAGCGATTTTAATAAATTCATCGGTGTTCTAATCCAGACCCACGGGCAAAACGCCTGCAAGGCAGGCGCTGAAAGAGGCGAATAGTCTACCTGGATTATGGTGAATTGCTACCGCCAGATGTTACAGGGTTTATTCACTCATCGCGTCGCGCCAGATCTTGTCAACGATGCGCTGCGCCAGCACCGCCTGTTCACCGGCGGTTTGCGGAACTGTCTGATTTTGCACGCATTCAATGAAGTGACGTGCGCAACCAACAAATCCACGCTGCTCAAGGGTACTCTGCCAGCCTGGAATCGGTTTATGCACTACCCCCTGCCCGCGCTCCTCACGCCATTCACGCATATCCGTAATGTCGATGAGCGCACCGTCAGTCACGGCCTGCACGGCTTCACGCTGACTTCCGGCACGGCGATGCATACTGGTGGTAATCTGCAAAGAACCCGCAGAAAAATGGTGCTCGGCAAATAGCATTTCGCCAGCGTCGTTAGTCAGTAGCGTGCCGCCATCCAGAGAGGCTTTGCCGCCAGACAACCACAGCGCGGTATCCACCACATGCAGATAATCATCCAGCAACGTGAAATAAAGATCGTGCGGCCCGACACTATTGCTACGATGCTTATCCATTCTTAGCGAGGCCGCCGTAGCGAGTTGCGTTTTTAACTCACAGTAGAGAGGTGCGAAACGGCGGTTAAAACCGACCATCAGGGTGAGTTTTTTCCGTGCTGCCAGTTCCACCAGCCGCTCGGCATCACGCAGATTTTCCGCCAGCGGTTTATCAACACAAACATGCACCCCCGCATTTAACAGCGCACTGACAACCTCAAAGTGGCTGGCAGTGCTTGAATGCACGAAAACCGCATCGCAACTGGCGGCGAGGCTGGATAACGAATCAGCGTAGGGAATGCGCCAGCTTTCACAAACTGGCAGGGCTTTCTCACGCGTTGGCGACCACGCGCCTTGTAACGTCCAGTCTGATGCTGCCGCCAGCACCGGTAACCACGCTTTTTGCGCGATACCACCTAATCCCACTACGCCGATACGTAATTTTTTCACTTTAATCTCCCAGATGGGCCAGCAATGAATCAAGACGCTGTTTCAGTTCTGCCACTTCGATTTCCAGTGCTTCGACACGAGCCTGTAAATCGCCGTCAACCGCGTTCGACGACTCCGTTAACACCGGCTGATCCTCAACTTCACCGCTGAAAAGATGCATATAACGGCTTTCACGTTTACCCGGTTCACGAGCCAGGCGAACCACAAAAGGCCCGTCTTCACGATTAGCCAGTTGTTCCAGCGTGGACTCCACTTCCGCCATATCGCTAAATTCATACATCCGCGCCGCGCGGCTGCGCAATTCGCCTGGCGTCTGGGCACCGCGTAACAACAAAGTGGTTATCAACGCCACTTCTGCGGCACTCAGTTTCAGATCGCCAAATTCTGAATTACAAAAGCGTTGCTCATATTTGGTGACCCGATTACCAAAACCGCTCACCGTGCGTAAATAATGACGTTTGACCAGATTATCCAGCTGCTCCTGCACCTCGGATTCACTCAGATTCATTACCGGTTCACGGTTCGTTTTCTGATTACAGGCCGTTACTACACCATTTACAGAAAGCGGATATTGCTCCGGCGTTGTCACCTGTTTTTCCAGCAAGCAGCCAATCACGCGGGCTTCTAGTGCAGTAAGTTGATATTTCATGAGATTCTCCTTAGCGGCCGGGCGTCCAGTCTGGGGTGGTTAATGCCGTCAGTACGTGATCGCGCCATTGTCCATCAATCAACAGATAGTCTTTCGCATAGCCTTCTTTTTCAAAACCCAGTCGCGCAAGTAAATCACCGCTGCGTTTATTGTGCGGCATATAGTTGGCCATAATGCGATGAATATGTTGGGTGCGCTGCATATAACGAATGGCGGCGGTCAGGGCTTCAAACATTAGCCCTTTGCCCTGCCATTTTTGCCCAATCGAATAACCGAGATAGCAGGCATGAAAAGATCCTCGCACCACATTAGAAAAATTGGCAACGCCAATAATCTCTTTCTCATCCGGGTCGAACAACCCAAAATAGAATGCAGAACCTTGTTTATGAAATTCATTAATCATGCTTAACCTGGCCTGCCAGCCTGAAGGATAGCAGTGGCTTTCGTCGCGCACTGGTTCCCAGGGCTTGAGGAAATGGCGATTCTCTGCGTAATAATCCGCCAGCCGCCAGGCATCACGATCATGCACCAGACGCACGACCAGTCGGTCCGTGGTTAAGCGCACTTTTGGCACGTTACTGCGATAGCCAAACATTCTATACCTACTCCTTCCCGTAACGTCTTTAATACGCTGTAAGTATTACTATACCTGCGCAACCAGAGCCTGTGAAAAGTCCAAAATGCCATTTCCTGCATTATTCACATATTTGATAAAAACTCTCTATCAAAGAGGGCTTTCGATAAAAAAATATTGTCCCGGTAATTGTGGGAAAAGTATTAGCGACCATGCAGAATAGAAAGTGCTCATCTTTTATTTCCCAGGAGGGGAAATGTCGCGCGTGTCGCAGGCGAGGAACCTGGGTAAATATTTCCTGCTCATCGATAATATGCTGGTCGTGCTGGGGTTCTTTGTTGTCTTCCCGCTGATCTCCATCCGCTTCGTTGATCAAATGGGCTGGGCCGCCGTGATGGTCGGTATTGCCCTCGGTCTGCGTCAGTTCATTCAGCAAGGGTTGGGTATTTTTGGCGGCGCAATTGCCGACCGCTTTGGCGCTAAACCAATGATTGTCACCGGTATGCTGATGCGCGCCGCCGGATTCGCCACTATGGGCATCGCCCAGGAGCCCTGGTTACTGTGGTTTTCCTGCCTTCTCTCAGGTCTTGGCGGCACTCTTTTCGATCCGCCGCGTTCGGCGCTGGTGGTCAAATTGATTCGCCCGCAGCAACGTGGGCGCTTTTTCTCGTTGTTGATGATGCAGGACAGTGCCGGTGCGGTCATTGGCGCTTTGTTGGGAAGCTGGCTGTTGCAATATGATTTCCGCCTGGTCTGCGCCACAGGGGCGATTCTATTTGTACTGTGTGCAGCGTTTAATGCCTGGTTGTTACCGGCATGGAAACTCTCTACCGTGCGCACGCCAGTCCGCGAAGGCATGGCTCGCGTGATGCGTGATAAACGTTTTGTCACCTACGTCCTGACGCTGGCGGGCTACTACATGCTTGCCGTTCAGGTGATGTTGATGCTGCCGATTATGGTCAACGACGTCGCCGGAGCGCCCTCTGCCGTTAAATGGATGTATGCCATTGAAGCATGTCTCTCCTTAACCTTGCTCTACCCTATCGCTCGCTGGAGCGAAAGGCGCTTTCGTCTGGAACACCGGTTGATGGCTGGGTTGTTGATAATGTCATTAAGCATGATGCCGGTGGGCATGGTCAGCAGCCTGCAACAACTTTTCACCCTGATTTGTCTGTTTTATATCGGTTCGATCATTGCCGAACCTGCGCGTGAAACCTTAAGTGCCTCGCTGGCGGATGCGCGAGCACGCGGCAGCTATATGGGTTTTAGCCGTCTGGGTCTGGCCATTGGCGGAGCTATTGGCTATATCGGCGGCGGTTGGCTGTTTGATCTGGGAAAGTCGGCACAACAACCAGAGTTACCGTGGATGATGTTGGGCATTATTGGCATAATCACCTTCCTTGCGCTGGGTTGGCAATTTAGCCAGAAACGCGCGGCGCGTCGGTTGCTGGAACGCGACGCCTGAAAACGCGATGCTTTCTGTTACCATTGCTCGCCCTGTCAACCTGACGCGCCTTAACAGCTTGTTATTACCTGCCGCCGCAGAATTCAGTTTTTTCTGCTGGCGAGTTTAACGCTGGTGGCACATGCTGCGTTGTGTCAGGATATTGACGCAGATTTCATGTCGAGGACTACCATGAACAAGTTTTTATTTGCCGCTGCATTGCTCGTCAGCGGCCTGCTCGTTGGCTGTAATCAACTCACCCAGTACACGATTAGCGAACAAGAAATTAACCAGTCACTTGAGAAACATAATAATTTCTCGAAAGATATCGGTTTGCCCGGCGTAGCGGATGCCCATATTGTTCTGACAAACCTGACCAGCCAAATTGGTCGCGAAGAGCCGAATAAGATAACCTTAACCGGGGATGCAAATCTGGATATGAACTCCCTGTTCGGCAGCCAGAAAGCGACCATGAAACTAAAACTGAAAGCACTGCCGGTTTTCGATAAAGAAAAAGGCGCTATCTTCCTGAAGGAAATGGAAGTGGTCGATGCGACGGTACAACCGGAAAAAATGCAGACAGTCATGCAAACGTTGCTCCCCTATTTAAATCAGGCACTACGCAACTACTTTAACCAGCAACCGGCTTACATTCTGCGCGAAGATGGCAGCAAAGGTGAAGCAATGGCGAAAAAACTGGCGAAAGGCATTGAGGTGAAACCTGGCGAAATTGTCATTCCGTTTACTGATTAAACACGAGGGCGCATTCGCGCCCTTTATTTTTCGTGCAAAGGAAAACGTTTCCGCTTATCCTTTGTGTCCGGCAAAAACATCCCTTCAGCCGGAGCATAGAGATTAATGACTGCACCATCCCAGGTATTAAAGATCCGCCGCCCAGACGACTGGCACCTTCACCTCCGCGATGGCGACATGTTAAAAACTGTCGTGCCGTATACCAGCCAAACCTATGGTCGGGCCATCGTTATGCCCAATCTGGCACCGCCCGTGACGACCGTTGAAGCTGCCGTGGCTTATCGTCAACGTATTCTTGACGCCGTCCCTGCCGGGCACGACTTCATCCCGCTGATGACCTGCTACCTAACTGATTCACTGGATGCAGACGAACTGGAGCGAGGGTTTAACGAAGGCGTGTTCACCGCTGCAAAACTTTACCCAGCAAACGCGACCACCAACTCCAGCCACGGCGTGACGTCGGTTGACGCTATCATGCCCGTACTGGAGCGAATGGAAAAAATGGGTATGCCACTGCTGGTACACGGAGAGGTGACACACGCCGACATCGACATTTTTGACCGTGAAGCGCGCTTTATTGAAACTGTTATGGAGCCGCTACGCCAACGTCTGGCTGGGCTGAAAGTGGTTTTTGAGCACATCACGACGAAAGATGCCGCTGAATATGTTCGTGACGGTAATGAACTGCTGGCTGCTACCATTACACCCCAGCATTTGATGTTTAACCGTAACCATATGCTGGTTGGTGGCATACGTCCGCATCTGTACTGCCTGCCCATTCTCAAACGTAATGTGCATCAACAGGCGCTGCGTGAACTGGTCGCCAGTGGCTTTAGTCGCGTTTTCCTTGGGACTGACTCCGCGCCACATGCGCGTCATCGCAAAGAGAGTAGCTGCGGTTGTGCCGGCTGTTTTAATGCCCCAACGGCGCTGGGCAGTTACGCCACTGTCTTTGAAGAAATGAATGCGTTACAGCACTTTGAAGCATTCTGTTCTTTAAACGGCCCGCAGTTCTATGGTTTGCCAGTCAACGAATCGTTTATTGAACTGGTACGCGAAGAGCAGAAAGTGGCTGAAAGCATCGCTCTGACTGACGACACGTTGGTGCCATTCCTGGCCGGAGAAACAGTACGCTGGACAGTTAAACAATAAAAAACGTAGTTCCCTGTTGTCATTAGGTTATTTTACCTGTATAAATAACCAGTATATTAAACAGGGGGCTATTATGAGAATTGAAGTCACCATAGCGAAAACTTCTCCATTACCTGCCGGAGCCATTGACGCTCTGGCAGTTGAACTTTCCCGCCGTATTCAATATGCGTTTCCTGATAACGAAGGTCATGTTTCTGTTCGTTATGCCGCAGCTAATAATTTATCGGTTATTGGCGCAACAAAAGAAGATAAACAGCGCATTAGCGAAATTCTGCAAGAAACATGGGAAAGCGCAGATGACTGGTTCGTTAGCGAATAATATGCAGTAATGTTTGTTTTTGCCGGGTCGCCCCGGCTTTTTTATTTTCAGCACAAAATTTCTACACTTCCTCAAAATAATTGCACGATATGCTAAAAAAATATGAATGACATGCTGTTTTATTGTTCATATAAATCTTAAAAACAAAAAAATATCTCTTTCCCCCTTTAAAAATTCTGTGGATACCCTTACTTATTGGTATACTGAAGTTGCTTCAGATAAAAATGCATTGAACCTCGAATAACGTTGTCTAGTAACACGAATTAGGGGGCCATGATGGAAAAAAACAATGAAGTCATTCAGACTCATCCGCTCGTAGGGTGGGACATCAGCACCGTTGATAGCTATGATGCTCTGATGTTGCGTTTGCACTACCAGACCCCAAATAAGTCCGAGCAGGAAGGGACTGAAGTTGGTCAGACACTCTGGTTAACTACTGATGTTGCCAGACAATTTATTTCGATATTAGAAGCAGGAATCGCCAAAATTGAATCTGGTGATTTCCATGTAAATGAGTATCGTCGTCATTAACTTGACATGACCATCCACCCAAAAGGCACCAGATTGGTGCCTTTACTATTTCTGGGTTGTATATCTGCATTCACTTAATTACTCTGCTTAAACCATGAGAGCAGAGAGAAAAAAATGAAATACGATCTCATCATTATTGGCAGCGGTTCCGTAGGCGCTGCAGCCGGGTATTATGCCACTCGGGCCGGTTTGAAAGTGCTGATGACCGACGCCCATATGCCGCCGCACCAACACGGCAGCCACCACGGTGATACACGATTAATTCGCCATGCTTATGGTGAAGGTGAAAAGTATGTTCCGTTGGTACTTCGCGCGCAAACCCTGTGGGATGAACTCTCCCGTTACAACGAAGAAGACCCCATTTTTGTGCGCTCTGGCGTCATTAACCTCGGCCCAGCCGACTCCGAATTCCTCGCCAATGTCGCCCACAGCGCGGAACAATGGCAACTCAACGTCGAAAAACTGGATGCGCAAACCATTATGGCTCGCTGGCCTGAAATACGCGTCCCTGACAATTACATCGGCTTGTTTGAGGCTGATTCTGGCTTTCTGCGCAGCGAACTGGCAATTAAAACCTGGATCCAACTGGCGAAGGAAGCTGGCTGTGCCCAACTGTTCAACTGCCCGGTCACCGCAATTCGTCATGACGATGACGGCGTAACTATTGAAACAGCTGACGGCGAGTATCAGGCGAAAAAAGCGATCGTCTGCGCGGGAACATGGGTAAAAGACCTGCTGCCAGAACTGCCTGTCCAGCCAGTACGCAAAGTGTTCGCCTGGTATCAGGCCGATGGTCGTTATAGCGTGAAAAATAAATTTCCGGCCTTTACCGGAGAACTGCCCAATGGCGATCAGTATTACGGCTTTCCCGCCGAAAATGACGCTCTGAAAATTGGAAAACATAATGGTGGTCAGGTGATTCATTCAGCGGATGAACGCGTTCCGTTTGCTGAAATCGCCAGTGACGGTTCTGAAGCATTTCCCTTCTTACGTAGCATACTGCCGGGCATTGGTTGCTGCCTGTACGGAGCTGCCTGTACCTACGATAATTCGCCTGATGAAGATTTTATTATCGACACCCTGCCCGGTCACGATAATACGCTGCTGATTACCGGCCTGAGTGGTCACGGATTTAAATTTGCATCGGTATTAGGGGAAATAGCCGCCGATTTTGCGCAAGGTATAAATAGCGATTTTGATTTGACGCCATTCAGACTTTCCCGCTTCAAATAATCATCATCACGGCCTCAAAATGAGGCCGTTTTTACAGGAGTATTTAATGCGTCGGCTGTTGAACTATCTCATCAATAATATTCGCGAGCATCTGATGCTTTATCTTTTTCTGTGGGGATTATTGGCCATTATGGATCTGATCTACGTGATTTATTTTTAACCACGCAGCACTGACATAAATTGACAAAAACTTAATCTCTCTTTCATTTGGTGTGAAAAATTGAATAAGCTTATGTGTCTCTTAACTTCACTCCCCAGACATACCTCATCCTGAAACCACTAAACTTATGAAGATTCTTTCATTATTAAATCAAAATTATTGAAATAAAAATAAATATCATTTGAATTGTTATTTTTAAGTTGCAATTCATTCTCCAACGCGCCATTTTCATTCTTTCGCAAATAAGTTTCGGATGTACTGATGTCCCTTACAAATACCCCCAAACGCTATGGTGTTATATCAATGACCTTTCATTGGCTGAGTGCAATCATTATCTACTGCATGTTTGCTTTAGGGCTATGGATGGTAACACTCAGTTATTACGATGGCTGGTATCACAAAGCACCAGAGCTGCATAAAAGCGTCGGTATTCTGCTCATGATGGGGCTGGTTATACGCATTCTGTGGCGTGTTATATCCCCACCACCTGGTCCGTTGCAAAGTTATTCGACCATGACGCGTCTCGGCGCACAAATTGGACATCTCGCGCTATACCTTTTGCTCTTCGCCATTGGCATCAGCGGCTATCTCATCTCGACCGCCGATGGCAAACCAATCAGCGTTTTTGGCTGGTTTGACATCCCCGCGACCCTTGCCGATGCTGGCGCACAGGCTGACTTAGCCGGTGCCCTGCATTTTTGGCTAGCGTGGAGCGTCGTTGTACTGTCCGTTATGCACGGATTTATGGCCCTGAAGCATCATTTCATCGATAAAGACGACACCCTTAAGCGTATGCTGGGAAAATCGTCATCTGACTATGGAGTATAAAATGAAAAAAAGCCTGCTTGGTTTAACCTTCGCTTCCCTGATGTTCTCTGCCGGTTCAGCTGTCGCCGCCGATTACAAAATTGACAAAGAAGGTCAGCACGCCTTTGTCAATTTCCGCATCCAGCATCTTGGCTATGGCTGGTTATATGGCACCTTTAAAGATTTCGACGGTACTTTTACCTTTGATGAAAAGAACCCAGCTGCTGATAAAGTGAATGTGACAATTAACACCACCAGCGTCGATACCAATCACGCCGAACGTGATAAGCATCTTCGCAGCGCAGATTTCCTCAACACCGCAAAATATCCGCAGGCGACGTTCACTTCTACCAGCGTGAAGAAAGACGGTGATGAGCTGGATATTACGGGTGATCTGACACTCAATGGCGTAACCAAACCAGTAACGCTGGAAGCAAAATTGATTGGTCAGGGCGACGATCCGTGGGGCGGTAAACGTGCGGGCTTCGAGGCAGAAGGCAAAATTAAGCTGAAAGACTTCAACATTAAGACTGATTTAGGTCCAGCTTCGCAGGAGGTTGATCTGATTATTTCGGTGGAAGGTGTACAGCAGAAGTAATGCATAGATGTTGCCGGATGACGCGCATCCGGCACGAATGTTTATTTTGTTGGATCAGGAATGACCAGCGTCGTGTTCAGCCGTCCACGCGATTTATTAAAGATCTTATTGCCATTTTCTCGCCCGGCACGACGGCGGCGCTGTTCTTCTGGCGGTAATGCGCTTTCTTCACAGCAAATCTCACTACAACAGCCCTTGAATTTCTCGGCACATGCCGGACACTGGATAAACAACAGATGACAGCCATCATTTCTACAATTGGTATGGCTGTCACAAGGTGTGCCGCACTGATGACAATGCGCAATAATTTCGTCAGAGATCCGCTCGCCCATCCGCTCGTCAAAAACAAAATTTTTACCAATAAAGCGGACAGGCAAACCTTGTTCACGCGCCTTACGAGCGTATTCAATAATCCCGCCTTCAATATGCCAGACTTTATTGAATCCGTTATGTTTCATCCAGGCACTGGCCTTTTCGCAACGAATACCACCGGTACAGTACATCACAATTTTTTTATCTTTATGCACCTGCATCATCTCAACCGCTTTTGGCAGTTGTTCGCGAAAGGTATCTGCCGGAATTTCCAGCGCGTTTTCAAAATGCCCCACTTCATATTCATAGTGGTTGCGCATATCGATAAACAGCGCATCGGGATCATCAAGCATGGCATTCACTTCCGCTGCTTGCAGGTATTCCCCCACGTTACTGGCATCAAATTGAGGATCGTCAATACCATCGGCAACAATTCGGTCGCGAACCTTCATGCGCAGCACCCAGAAGGATTTCCCGTCATCATCCAGCGCAATATTCAGACGTAAACCGTTTAAAGCAGGATCAAAAGCATAAAGCTGTGCGCGAAATGTCTCTACGTTGCTCGCCGGTACGCTGATTTGTGCGTTGATCCCTTCATGCGCCAGATAGACCCGCCCAAAGACATTCAACGCGGTAAATAGCTTATATAAAGCATCGCGGGTCGTTTTGGGATCGGTAATGTGGAAATATTTATAGAACGAAATGGTGGTACGTGGTTCGCTCTCGGCCAGCATTTTGGCTTTCAGCGCGTCATTAGAAATGCGGTTGTGTAACACTGGCATGGTGTACGGTTCCTGCGGGGTGGGAAAGTAAAAATCCGCAGCATGATATAGCAATTATCGACAATTAACATCCATACATTTTACGCTACATTTGCGCATTAAAAATTATTAATGATTTACATACGCGGTAATTTCGCCCAGTCTTCGGTCACAAATTTTGGTTGCGGACGAAAAAATGCGACAATACATACAATTGCCCGTATAGGTTGAAAGACAGGATTTATATGACGAATCTACCCAAGTTCTCCACCGCACTGCTTCATCCGCGTTATTGGTTAACCTGGTTGGGTATTGGCGTACTTTGGTTGGTCGTGCAATTGCCCTACCCGGTCATCTACCGTCTCGGTTGTGGATTAGGAAAACTGGCGTTACATGTTATGAAACGTCGCGCCAAAATTGTACATCGCAATCTGGAACTGTGCTTCCCGGAGATGAGCGAACAAGAACGCCATGAAATGATGGTGAAGAATTTCGAATCCGTTGGGATGGGGCTGATGGAGACCGGCATGGCGTGGTTCTGGTCGGATCGTCGAATTGCCCGCTGGACGGAAGTGATTGGCATGGAACATATCCGTGACGTGCAGGCGCAAAAGCGCGGCATTCTGTTGGTCGGCATCCATTTCCTGACGCTGGAGCTGGGCGCAAGGCAATTTGGTATGCAGGAACCGGGTATCGGCGTCTATCGCCCAAACGATAATCCGTTGCTCGACTGGCTGCAAACCTGGGGGCGCCTGCGTTCGAATAAATCGATGCTTGATCGCAAAGACTTAAAAGGAATGATCCGGGCACTAAAGAAAGGCGAAGTGGTCTGGTATGCGCCAGATCACGATTACGGCCCGCGCTCAAGTGTTTTCGTGCCGCTGTTTGCTGTTGAGCAGGCGGCGACCACCAGTGGCACCTGGATGCTGGCGAAAATGTCTGGTGCGTGCCTGGTGCCGTTTGTTCCGCGTCGTAAGCCAGACGGCAAAGGGTATCAGTTGATCATGCTGCCGCCAGAGTGTTCACCTCCGTTGGATAACGCTGAAATCACCGCTGCATGGATGAATAAAGTGGTCGAAAAATGCATCATGATGGCACCGGAACAGTATATGTGGCTGCATCGTCGCTTTAAAACGCGCCCGGAAGGCGTACCTTCACGCTATTAAATCTCCCTTGCCGGATGTTTCGAACTGCATCCGGCATTACCACTACAAATCCTCCTGATTTAGCGATAAAAGCTCTGTACATTGCGTCACCTATAAGTCAGGCGCATAATTAGTGTGCTTACTTTTTCTTCTTTTAATCACCGCGCCTGGCGCACCAACAGCGGATTGCTATGTCACTCTGTGAAAATGACACCCCCATAAACTGGAAACGAAACCTGATCGTTGCCTGGCTAGGTTGTTTTCTTACCGGTGCCGCCTTCAGTCTGGTGATGCCATTCTTACCCCTCTACGTTGAGCAACTTGGCATCACCGGCCACAGCGCGCTGAATATGTGGTCGGGGATTGTCTTCAGTATTACCTTTTTATTTTCCGCCATCGCCTCCCCTTTCTGGGGCGGGCTTGCCGACCGCAAAGGCAGAAAAATCATGTTATTGCGTTCTGCTCTCGGCATGGGCGTCGTGATGGTGCTGATGGGGCTGGCGCAAAATATCTGGCAGTTTTTGATTCTGCGGGCGCTGCTTGGTTTGCTTGGCGGATTTGTCCCCAACGCCAATGCTCTTATCGCCACACAAGTACCGCGTAATAAAAGCGGCTGGGCGCTGGGCACGCTCTCCACCGGCGGCGTTAGCGGCGCGTTGCTCGGCCCGATGGCTGGTGGCTTACTCGCTGATAACTACGGCTTACGTCCGGTATTCTTTATTACCGCCAGTGTGCTCATACTCTGCTTTTTCGTCACCCTGTTTTGTATCAGAGAAAAATTCCAGCCCGTCAGCAAAAAAGAGATGCTGCACATGCGGGAAGTCGTAACATCGCTTAAAAATCCGAAACTGGTACTTAGCCTGTTTGTCACAACATTAATTATCCAGATAGCTACTGGATCTATCGCGCCAATCCTGACGCTGTATGTCCGCGAACTGGCAGGAAATGTCAGTAATATCGCCTTTATTAGCGGCATGATCGCCTCCGTGCCCGGCGTTGCTGCACTGCTAAGTGCTCCACGACTCGGTAAACTTGGCGATCGTATCGGGCCAGAAAAGATCCTGATAACTGCGCTGATCTTTTCTGTGCTGCTGTTGATCCCAATGTCTTATGTCCAGACACCACTGCAACTGGGGATTTTACGCTTTTTGCTCGGCGCCGCAGACGGCGCTCTGCTCCCAGCCGTACAAACGTTGCTGGTTTATAATTCGACCAACCAAATCGCCGGACGCATTTTCAGCTATAACCAGTCGTTTCGCGATATTGGCAACGTTACGGGGCCGTTGATGGGCGCAGCTATTTCAGCACACTACGGCTTTCGTGCTGTATTTCTGGTTACCGCCGGAGTCGTTTTGTTTAACGCGGTCTATTCGTGGAACAGCCTGCGCCGTCGCCGACTCCCCCAGGTATCGAACTGATTTTTCGCCTTTCATACTTGCAAAAGCGGAGAATCAGCTATTCTTTCCCTGAACACCTCAGCAAATCAAAGGGAGAGTCGTGATGACTATGTACGCAACGCTTGAAGAAGCCATTGATGCCGCACGCGAAGAATTTCTTGCTGACAACCCCGGCATCGACGCCGAAGAAGCGAATGTGCAACAGTTCAATGTCCAGAAATATATTCTGCAAGATGGCGACATTATGTGGCAGGTTGAGTTTTTAGCCGATGAGGGCGAAGAAGGTGAATGCCTGCCAATGTTCAGTGGAGAAGCCGCACAAAGCATCTTTGATGGCGACTATGATGAGATTGAAATCCGCCAGGAATGGCAGGAAGAAAATACCCTGCATGAATGGGACGAAGGTGAATTTCAGCTTGAACCACCGCTGGATACCGAAGAAGGACGCGCAGCAGCAGATGAGTGGGATGAGCGTTAATTACTCATATGCTCCGTGATGAATGTCGATCGGTAGCAGTAAGGTATCAAAGACTAAAGAGAAAGGGAGATCAAGGATTGTGACATAGCGCCATGCGGAGTCACGTACATCCCATTGCACGCCGGGATAATATTGGTTGCCATGCCCCTGTCCCGGTATGGTGCGGCTAATGATGCTGCCACAACCACTCAGCAAGGTAACCATGATGCTGACTACGATGAAACGCATTTGAACCCTCTTCCGTAAAAAAATACCGGCATAACGCCGGTATTTTTATTGCTGACAAAATGCTTGTTGTTTTTGCCGGATGCGGCATGAACGCCTTACCCGGCCTACGAAACCTTGCAAATTCAATATATTGCAGGTATCTACACTTTTATTGCGAAGCCGCATCCGGTTTACGCAATGCCAGTGGATTCAACTTTATCCCTTCGTAGTAACTCACCCATGAAGAATATCTCTCCGGGGAATTCCAGACGCGGAAATGCAAACGAGCCATCGTCACCGGATCGCTTAGCAGCACCAGACGACGATCGCGATTCAGCTTCTCTGGCGTCTCGTTCAGCGCCTGTTCAACATGGCGGTCACGGGCGATTTCCAGCACCTTACTGGCGCGGTGACGCGCAGTGGCCATTGCCGTTGCCAGAGCGTTAAACGACGGATTAAACACTGCATGCATAAAGCCATCGTCGAGAGAACGTTGACGGTTCATCTCAAGGAAACGATCGGTATCGATCAGTACCTGAGGCGGTGAATACTCTTCCGGGATCAGGAACAGTTTCCAGCGTTTCGTGCGCAGCCCAACGGTTGTACGGCTGGAGATCACCGAAACAAACGGTGACAGAATCAGCGAGAAGACAATCGGTGCCAGCCAGAACAGGAAACGCAGATCCAGCCACGCCATACCGACCGCCCACACTAACCCCAGCAGCAACTGTGAGCCGTGGCGTTTAAACGCTTCGCCCCAGGAGGTAGAGTCGTCATCACGTTGCGGGGAATTCCACACCACTTCCCAGCCAAGGAAGGCGCTAACCACGAATACCGTATGGAACAACATACGCACTGGCGCCAACAGCACGGAGAACAGCACTTCTAACAGCAGCGATAACGTAACTCGCCAGAAGCCGCCATACTCTTTAGTCCCTTTGCACCAAATAAGCAAAATACTCAACAACTTCGGCAGGAACAGCAGCACCATCGTCGAGGCAAACAGCGCAATCGCCAGTTCAGGACGCCACTGTGGCCAGACCGGGAATAACTGCCGTGGTTGCAGGAAGTATTGCGGTTCGGTCAGCGCGTGCACGACCTGCAATGCGGTAGAGAGCGCAAGGAACATAAACCACAGCGGTGCGGAAAGATAAGACATCACGCCCGTCAGGAACACCGCGCGGTGAACCGGGTGCATCCCTTTAACCAGGAACAAACGGAAGTTCATCAGGTTACCATGGCACCAACGGCGATCACGTTTTAACTCGTCAAGCAGGTTAGGCGGCAGTTCTTCATAAGAGCCAGGGAGATCGTAAGCAATCCATACCCCCCAGCCTGCACGGCGCATCAGTGCGGCTTCCACGAAGTCGTGCGAAAGGATTGAACCCGCAAATGATCCTTCACCAGGCAGCGGCGCCAGCGCGCAGTGCTCGATAAACGGTTTCACGCGGATAATCGCATTATGCCCCCAGTAGTGCGACTCGCCGAGCTGCCAGAAATGCAAGCCGGCAGTGAACAATGGCCCATAGACACGGGTCGCAAACTGTTGGCAACGTGCATATAGCGTATCCATACCAGACGCTTTCGGCGACGACTGGATAATCCCGGCGTTCGGGTTGGCTTCCATCAGGCGCACCAGACCGCACAAACAATCACCGGTCATCACCGAGTCCGCATCCAGCACCACCATGTAGCTGTACTGGCTACCCCAGCGACGGCAGAAATCGTCAATGTTACCGCTTTTACGCTTCACGCGACGGCGGCGACGGCGATAGAAAATCTGGCCTTCGCCCTGCACTTCGGCGATCAGCTCCATCCAGGCTTTTTGTTCTGCCACACAGATGTCCGGGTTGTAGCTGTCACTCAGGATATAAACATCAAAGTGTTTGGCATTACCAGTCGCTTTCACGGATTCCCACGTTGCACGCAGACCTGCAAAAACGCGATTCACGTCTTCGTTACAGATAGGCATGATCAATGCTGTGCGATGCTCCGGATTTAACGGTTCATCGCCAACGGTTGAAGCGGAAATACTGTATTTATCGCGACCAATAAGCAGTTGCAGGAAGCCCATCAACGCCGTCCAGAAACCGGCTGACACCCAGCAGAAAAGAACAGCGAAGAGGATCAGAATACCGGTTTGCAGCATGTAAGGCAGAAGCTGCATAAAGGAAACCCACAAATCCTGATCGACCATATCAACTGGATTAATCAGCGCCCACCCCTGATAAGGCAGAATGGTCTTCATATACCAGGTAGCGACGACGGTTTGCGCCAGAGTGAGAAGAAGCAGGATGTAACGACGGATGGTGCCGACGGTACGCCACTTTTGCTCGCTCTCCTGCTCTTCTTTGGTCAATCGCGCCAGATAGCGCGGCGTCACATCGCGCCCACGCAGACGATCCCAGAAACGACCAACCGGGTTAGTACGCCACGGATCGGGGAACATAGAAGAACGTTTTGCTTTCGGCATTGCCTTAAGCTGATCGCGCCCTTCGTCGTCTTGAATTAACTGTCCATCAGCGAGTGAATCTGGCCAGGCTTGTTCCAGACGTGCTTTTACCGACCCTTGCGGGGAGTCATCCTCTCGCGCCCAGGTTCGGTGTTCAGCATCCAGCGCCTGATGAACAGCGCGGATATCAGTCTTCGGCAATGCCGCTTTCTCGCTTGCGGAGATGGGCATTGCGTCAATGTACTCGGTTGTCTTATTCATTGGCAGGTAACTGGTAGCTCCAGGTTTCACTCAACGTTTGATCGGCATTCACCAGGGCAGCACGCATTTCAGTGGTTTTCTTGGCATCTTTCACTTTCACACGCATTACCAGACGCCAGCCTTTGGTGACCGGGTTATAGCGCACCGTGCTTTCTACAATCTCACCATTATCGCCAATGCTGGTTTGTGCAGTGACCGGTGTATTCTCTGGCAGTTTTTTCATCTCTGCGCCAGTAAAATCGACCACAAAAGCGATAGTGCCGTCAGGCTGTCGAATCAGGTTCGACTGCTTCACATCCCCCGTTGAACGACGCGTCTGCTGCACCCAAGCGTTATCAGGCGCGTGAAGTTTGTCTTCATCACGGCTGAAAGTAATGGTGTATTTAAAGTTCATCTCTTTACCTGGTTCCGGTAACTGATCCGGCGTCCAGTAAGCGACGATGTTATCGTTGGTTTCATCGTTGGTTGGAATTTCCACCAGCTCAACGCTGCCTTTGCCCCACTCCCCTTTCGGTGTCACCCACGCGCTTGGACGGAGATCGTAACGATCGTCGAGATCTTCAAAGCGGGAGAAATCGCGGCCGCGCTGCAACAGACCGAAGCCTTGCGGGTTTTCCATCGAGAAGCTGCTGATCGCCAGATGTTTCGGGTTGTTTAGCGGACGCCAGATCCACTCACCGTTACCAGCATGGATAGACAGACCGTTGGAGTCGTGCAATTCCGGACGATAATTATTCGCCGGAGATGGCTGGTTCGGCCCGAACAGGAACATACTGGTTAACGGCGCAACGCCCAGTTTGCCGACTTTATCGCGCAGGTAGATTTTCGATTGCACATCAACAACCGTGTCACGTCCCGGCATAACAACGAACTTGTAAGCGCCTGTCGCACGCGGCGAATCAAGCAACGCATAAATCGTTAAACGCTTATCGGTCGGTTTTGGACGCTCGATCCAGAACTCCTTAAAGCGTGGAAATTCTTCACCTGATGGCAAAGCGGTATCAATAGCCAGGCCTCGGGCAGAAAGACCGTAAACCTGACCTGCGCCAATCACGCGGAAATAGCTGGCCCCGAGCATGCTAACGATTTCATCATTTTTATCTTTGCTGTTGATCGGGTAAAGCACTTTAAAACCGGCAAAACCAAGGTCTTTTACCGTGTCTTTGTCATGCTGAACATCGCCGAAAGTGAAATAATCCGGGCTGTATTTGATTCTTTTTACTGCCGTTGCAGTGACTTCATTTATTTTGACCGGTGTGTCGAAGTACATACCCTGATGGTAGAACTCGAGCTTGAATGGGGTCTTCAGATTGTTCCAGTATGCTTTGTCATGATTAAACTGGATCTGTTGATAGTCCGCGTATTTCATGTCGCGGAAAACGGAGGGCAAGTTACTTTTAGGCGCCTCATAGCCTTTCCCGGCTAAGGATTGAGCTTGCTTTGCGACATCGTCAATGCTGAAGGCCCAGCTTGATGATGTATACAGGGTTAACATTACTGCAGCACTCAACCAACGCATTTTCATCATTTGTAGTTTATGTTTCATAATAAGTAAGCACTTCCCCCTTTGTGTGCTTATATCGATCCGATCTATTTTAATGGATAACCAGCCATTCCGACAACAGAATCCCGGTATTATTCAGCGCGCCGGCTCATGGATTAAGCACCTGATTGCAACCGTTTTCACTTTCCGTGCTTATCCTAAAGACAGAAGGAGCGAGTTCGTGTAGGGTTTGCCGGCAAATTTATTTATCAACCGTCTTACAGGCGCTTCCATTTTGGTTAGTGATTGCGGCTATGCCGCGCAAAAACACATTTGAAGCCTGCACCTCATGCAGCAGGTCAGTGTCGTTACGGCAAAAGCCTAAAGGCATTACCCGGCGGGGATAAGACGAAAAATCCGAGATTAGTTAACCATATATGAATCCAGTACCCGCGCAGCGTGAATATTTCCTCGACTCCATCCGCGCATGGTTGATGTTGTTAGGGATCCCTTTTCATATTTCTTTAATCTATTCAAGCCACACCTGGCATGTGAATAGCGCAGAACCGTCATGGTGGCTGACGCTTTTTAACGATTTCATCCACGCCTTCCGTATGCAGGTATTTTTCGTTATTTCCGGATATTTTTCCTACATGCTGTTTTTGCGCTACCCGTTGAAAAAATGGTGGAAAGTGCGCGTTGAACGCGTAGGGATCCCGATGTTAACGGCTATTCCCCTGCTCACCTTGCCGCAATTCATTATGCTGCAATATGTCAAGGGCAAAGCGGAAAGCTGGCCTGGGCTATCATTGTATGACAAATATAATACTCTGGCCTGGGAGTTAATTTCACACCTGTGGTTTTTACTGGTGTTGGTCGTTATGACGACACTTTGCGTGTGGATATTTAAACGAATAAGAAATAATTTAGAAAATTCAGATAAAACAAATAAAACTTTCTCGATGGTTAAGCTATCGATACTATTTTTCTGTCTGGGAACTGGCTATGCAGCAATAAGAAGAACGCTATTTATCGTTTATCCACCCATTTTAAGCGATGGCATGTTCAATTTTATTTTCATGCAGACGCTGTTTTATATGCCGTTCTTTATTCTCGGTGCGCTGGCTTTCATTTTTCCTAATCTAAAAGCCTTGTTTACCACACCGTCTCGTGGATGCACTCTCGCGGCAGCACTGGCATTTGTTGCTTATTTGCTCAATCAACGCTACGGCAGCGGCGATGCCTGGATGTATGAAACCGAGTCAGTGATCACGATGGTGCTCGGCCTGTGGATGGTGAATGTGGTCTTCTCCTTTGGCCACCGTTTGCTTAATTTCCAGTCAGCGCGGGTAACCTATTTTGTAAACGCGTCGCTATTTATTTATCTGGTTCACCACCCGTTAACGCTCTTTTTCGGTGCTTACATCACTCCGCACATTACATCAAATCTGCTGGGTTTCCTCTGCGGTCTGATATTTGTGGTAGGGATTGCGATAATTCTGTACGAAATTCATTTACGCATTCCGTTGTTGAAGTTTTTGTTCTCCGGCAAACCGATCGTAAAACGCGAGAATGACAAAGCGCCAGCTCGCTAAACCATACTTACAATAACCATTCAACGGGCAATATTGACGCCAGTCTGACCATAACCCGCTTCCAGAAACTGGTGGCGGGTTCTTTTTTGAGAATAATTTCCTCCTTCCCATGGCGATCGACCCAGTTGATTCGTCCCCACCGATCCAGACGGAGCTGCCAGGCCGCATCATACTGGCTCTGAATAAAGCGTTTATCGATTAATTGTGCCAGCGTTTCGCTCTCTATCACGAAGCCCATTTCAGTATTGAGCAGCGTTGAACGCGGATCGAAATTGAATGAGCCAATAAACACTATTTTGCCATCGACACTGAATGTTTTAGCATGAAGGCTTGCGCCGGAATTACCAGTTATACCGCGATCGTGCAACGTGCTGCTTTGTTCCCGCGTCGGTTTCAGTTCATATAACTCAACGCCATAGCGGAGCAATTTTTTGCGCCAGCGAGCATACCCGGCATGAACGACAGCGACATCGTTAGCGGCAAGTGAATTGGTTAAGATAGCTATCCTGACCCCTTTTCTGACCATTCGTAAAAGCTGCGCCACTCCCGCGCGCGTTGGCACAAAATAGGAAGAGATAATATCAATACGTTCGCTGGGGGAGCCCATGATATCGAACAGGCGCTGCGGTAACAGTGAATGCCGTTTTGCCTTGCCCTCCCCTTTTGCCGGATCATCACTTAATAAACGCGTTCTTGCCCAGATAAGCGGCAATGTTCCGTCAACCAGTTGATTTATAAACGGACTTAACTCCATTTTGCACAAATAGCGATGTGTCTCGGTGTCGTTGTACCAGGACGCAGGTAGCTCAATACGGTCAGCCATTTCGCCATCGGGAACATCCAGCACCTGCTGCAACGGTGAAACTGATTTGCAATACCAGTAGCGGGCAAAATCATCGGCAACATCCTCAACAACCGGCCCTATTGCCAGGACATCTAAATCTGAAAAAAGTGGCTCTTCTCCCGCGCCGAAATAGGCATCGCCAACGTTGCGCCCGCCCACCAGCGTTACCACGCCATCGACGGTAAAACTTTTATTGTGCATACGACGATTGAGGCGGGAAAAATCGGTGATATAACCAAGCGGACGTAACAAGCGAAAAGAGAAAGGATTGAAAAGTCGAACTTCAATACGCGGGTGACTATCGAGCAAGCGTAAAATATCATCAAGACCGGGAGTATTATTGTCATCCAGCAGCAAACGGACGCGAACGCCACGCTTCGCTGCGGCTAACAGAGCCGAAAACAGCAATCGCCCCGACATATCGTCCTGCCAGATGTAATACTGAACATCCAGCGTATGCTCCGCCATTTCTGCCAGACGATATCGTGCAGCAAACGCATCCAGACTTTTATCAAGGGGGAAAATGCCGCACTGCCCAGGATGTTGCGAGCACAGCGGCAGCACCGCGCTCGCCAGCCGGGGCAAATCATTCATCTCCTTGTTGGGTAAGGAGTCTTTCGTAGAGGTGGGCATTTTCTGCATCATAACAGACAAAGTATACCTGCTCAGGCAAAGCGTGACGGGTAATAAATTCTGAAACGGTTTTTACTGCTATTTCAGCCGCTGCAGCACGCGGGTAACCATAAACGCCGGTGCTGATGGCAGGAAATGCCACTGTCGCATAGCCGTTCGCCGCTACCAGTCGTAGACTATTGAGATAGGCATCCTGCAATAACTGGTCTTCGTTTTGTTCGCCACCGCGCCAGACAGGCCCAACGGTATGCACAACAGCTTTGGCAGGGAGATCGCCCGCAAGAGTAATCACTGCATGTCCCGTGGGGCAATCGCCCTGTTGCTGGCGAACTTTCAAACAGGCATCCAGCAACGCCGGGCCGGCTGCGCGATGAATAGCGCCATCAACGCCGCCGCCCCCCATTAATGACGGATTAGCCGCATTAACAATAACATCAACGGCTAGTTTAGTAATATCACCCTGCACAACATGAATACGCGATTTCATAACGCCTCCTTACACCCTCTTGTTTCTTAAGTGTACAGCAGTGTTTTTAGGTAAATCGCATTTTTCTTGTCAGCAACGTGAGTAGTTCAGAAACTTAGTTATATTCGATGTTCATCACAGCCAGCTTTTTCTGCTCATCAAGATACTGCACTTTTACTGAGGCAATTTGCGCATTTTTAACTTTGCCACTCATTAACTCTTTGCTGGAATACGTTTTGCTCTGTACTGGACCATTTTGCATACAGGTCATTTCAACTGGCGTTTGCAGGGAGCTCACGTCACACGAGGGTTCCACGATTTGACCATAAAAATGAATCACGCCACCTTGCGCATTGCTTTCCGCTGTTGCAAAGAAAGGAAAAACCAGGCTGCCGAGCATAAGGGAGTTTAACAACGGTCTGAACATCTATTCTGTTTCCTCAATGATTAATCATCCTTGAGGGGGTTATCCATGCTTTCAGGTTGGTCGATTCGCATCAGACCGTTCTCTTCCGGCTCGTTTTATGCTCAACTATTAATACATTAAGACTTTCCTGAAGAGGGCGGCCATTGTTGTGATAAATGAAGTGACTGTCCATCAGAAACCGTAACAACTATTTTCACCCGATCGTCCGGGGAAATATTTAAACTCAACTTCGTCAAGGCAATGGGTTGATTAGCGGGTAATGAAAGGGTCTTTTCTTGCTTCGTCTGACTTTGTCCCGAACTGCCTTCGCGTAGTGACAATATCTGAACCCGGCACAAGCATGATTGCGTAAGAGTAACTTCAGGAATAATGGTGTACATGTCACCTTGCTGGGTTGTATTAAAGGTTATCTGGCTGGAAAGTGCCGCGAGAAGTAATAACGCGTTCATACTATTCTCCCGAAAAAAAACAGGGCTTGCGCCCTGTTTCTGTCATACAAATTCTGTATTAGTACTGATGAGCGGTCGCGTTGTTACCAAAGCCAACCTGAGTTACGTTGACGCTGGAGTTAGATGCAGTCTGGTCAACTGCTGCACCGTTGCCACCACCGAACTGTTTAACAGTCATTTCAGAGTTTTTACCGTTCCACTGATCAAGAGTGGCGCTGTTACCGAAGCCACGCTGGGTCAGTTCAATTGAGCTGTCATCAGAACCTTGTCCTACGTCTGCGCCGTTACCGCCGCCGTGCTGGGTAATAGTCAGATCAGAGTTGCGGGCATCAGCCTGCAATGCAACAGCAGAGTTACCGCCACCGTACTGATAAATATTCAGCTCTGAATTCGGGCCGCTGTTATTGCCGCCACCACCGTGGTTGCCGCCGCCACCGCCGTACTGAGGAATAGAACCTGCCAGAGCGCTACCGGAGAATACGATTGCTGCAATTGCTGCTACTTTTAAAAGTTTCATGTAAAACCCCCATCGGATTGATTTAAAAGTCGAATGGAAATTAACGTTGTGTCACGCGAATAGCCATTTGCGACTGTCTCTGCACTACAATTGCCGTTTTTTGAGTACCATGCTGCGTAATATTTGCTTTATTACCAGAACCTTTCTGGATAATCATTGCAGTATTACCATATGCGCCTTGCGAAATACTGGCATCGTTGGCATTGCCCGCCTGATCAATATATGCAAGGTTATAATCTCCTGTCTGGTCAATCTTTGCCCGGTTGCTATTACCCTCTTGCGAAACAACCGACAAAAGTTTTGAGCCTCCCTGCCGTAACTGTGCACTATTATTAGTACCAGCTTGACCAACTATGGCTGCCTGATTAAATGAAGACTTACTCAATTCATTTACCGCTAAGTTATATTCTGAATTAGCTAAATCATAACCTGCTGCGGCTGCAATCCCAGGCGCACCCAGTATTGTTAACATCACAAATAACAATTTGTTTTTCATGTTGTCACCCTGGACCTGGTCGTACATTTAAGAAATTAAATCATTTCAACTTGGTTGTTAACGCAAACCGTTTTTTGTTAACGCTGCGTTACGATGGAAAGTATGTCTGCGGAAATATTTTTAATAACTCACCCGCGCGTTGTATTTTGCTTTTTTTGTTCATACCAAAGTATTAAAACTCGCGCAAATACGCTGTTATTTACGCAAAAATTATTTTGTTTTCTTTTAAAGTACCGTTTTTTGACAGCAAAAAATCGACAGTCAGCCTTCCTTCATGATTCGCGAAGATTACGTCGATATGTCTGTTTGACAAGCCGTGACAAACATCGTCTTTTTACGGCAAAAAATTGTCCATGGGCAACATCAGAGAAAGTAAGAAATTTTCACACGACAAAAGAACTATGTGAAAATAATTTTTATATGGATAATTATGGACTTAGCGTAATTTGTATGACTTTTTAAAATTGTGCAATAAAAGCCATATGTACAACTTTTCTATCAATTCTAAACTCCACAACCACGCCGTGTTAACATTTTAAAATTCCAGATTACATTTTGTTACACGTTTAACACTTGATTTAAGATTTGTAATGGCTAGATTGAAATCAGATGTAATCCATTAGTTTTATATTTTACCCATTTAGGGTTGATTTATTACTACACACAGCAGTGCAACATCTGTCAGTACTTCTGGTGCCTCTATTTTATAAAGGCAGCTGTCAGGTGTGCGATTAATAAAAAAAGCGGGGTTTCATCATGTTTAATGAAGTCCATAGTATTCATGGTCATACATTACTGTTGATCACTAAACCTTCTTTGCAGGCGACCGCGTTATTGCAGCATTTAAAACAATCGCTGGCAATCACAGGAAAACTGCATAATATTCAACGTTCTCTGGACGATATATCTTCTGGCTGCATTATTCTGTTGGATATGATGGAAGCAGATAAAAAGCTCATTCATTACTGGCAGGATACATTAAGCAGAAAACACAACAACATTAAAACGCTGTTGTTAAATACTCCAGATGATTACCCGTACCGCGACATTGAAAACTGGCCGCATATCAATGGTGTTTTTTACGCCATGGAGGATCAAGAACGCGTAGTCAATGGGTTGCAAGGCGTCTTACGTGGTGAATGCTACTTTACGCAAAAGCTTGCCAGTTACTTGATTACACATTCCGGTAACTATCGTTATAACAGCACGGAATCTGCCCTCCTTACTCATAGGGAAAAAGAGATCCTTAATAAGCTGCGTATCGGCGCCTCCAATAACGAGATTGCTCGTTCGCTGTTCATCAGCGAAAACACGGTAAAAACGCATCTTTATAATCTTTTCAAAAAGATAGCAGTTAAAAACCGAACACAAGCGGTCTCATGGGCAAACGATAACCTCAGGCGATAAAGCCATGAAACGTTATTTATGCTGGATTGTAGCAGTAGAACTTCTCTTCGCTGCGGGAAATGTTCACGCCGTTGAAGTAGAAGTACCGGGATTGTTAACTGACCATACTGTTTCCTCTATTGGCCATGATTTTTACCGTGCCTTTAGTGATAAATGGGAAAGTGACTACACCGGTAACTTAACAATTAATGAAAGACCCAGTGCACGATGGGGAAGCTGGATCACAATAACGGTGAATCAGGACGTTATTTTCCAGACATTTTTATTCCCATTGAAAAGAGACTTCGAGAAAACTGTTGTCTTTGCACTGATTCAAACTGAAGAAGCACTAAATCGTCGCCAGATAAATCAGGCGTTATTGAGTACGGGCGATTTGGCGCATGATGAATTTTAAATAAAAAATTGTTCGGAGGCTGCAATGCGTGTCAAACATGCAGTAGTTCTACTCATGCTTATTTCACCATTAAGTTGGGCAGGAAATATGACTTTCCAGTTCCGCAATCCAAACTTTGGTGGTAACCCGAATAACGGCGCTTTTTTATTAAATAGTGCCCAGGCGCAGAACTCGTATAAAGATCCGAGCTATGACGATGACTTTGGTATTGAAACGCCATCAGCGTTAGATAACTTTACTCAGGCCATTCAGTCCCAAATTTTAGGTGGACTGTTGTCGAATATTAACACGGGTCAGCCAGGGAGAATGGTGACCAATGAATATATTGTTGATATTGCCAACCGCGATGGTCAATTGCAGTTGAATGTGACGGATCGCAAGACAGGACAAACCTCGACCATCCAGGTTTCGGGTTTACAAAATAACTCAACCGATTTTTAAGCCCCAGCTTCATAAGGAAAATAATCATGCAGCGCTTATTTGTTTTGGTTGCCGTCATGTTGCTGAGCGGATGCTTAACCGCCCCACCTAAAGAAGCCGCCAGACCGACATTAATGCCTCGTGCCCAGAGCTACAAAGATTTGACCCACCTGCCAGCGCCAACGGGTAAGATCTTTGTTTCGGTATACAACATTCAGGACGAAACCGGGCAATTTAAACCCTACCCGGCGAGTAACTTCTCCACTGCTGTTCCGCAAAGCGCCACTGCGATGCTGGTCACGGCATTGAAAGATTCTCGCTGGTTTATACC
The DNA here is from genome assembly GCF_002965005.1 of Escherichia sp. MOD1-EC7011. Classification (NCBI taxonomy): domain Bacteria; kingdom Pseudomonadati; phylum Pseudomonadota; class Gammaproteobacteria; order Enterobacterales; family Enterobacteriaceae; genus Escherichia; species Escherichia sp. MOD1-EC7011. The sequence continues at coordinate 83,603 of NZ_PTRD01000027.1, read as the reverse complement.
GCTGGAACGTCAGGGCTTACAAAACCTGCTCAACGAACGCAAGATTATTCGTGCGGCACAGGAAAACGGCACTGTCGCGGTAAACAACCGAATCCCGCTTCAATCGTTGACCGCAGCCAATATCATGGTTGAAGGCTCTATTATTGGTTATGAAAGCAACGTCAAATCGGGCGGTGTTGGGGCGAGATATTTTGGTATTGGTGCAGATACGCAATACCAACTTGATCAGATTGCCGTGAACCTGCGCGTCGTCAATGTAAGTACCGGTGAGATCCTCTCTTCGGTGAACACCAGTAAGACGATCCTTTCCTATGAAGTCCAGGCGGGTGTCTTCCGCTTTATTGACTACCAGCGGTTACTGGAAGGGGAAGTGGGTTATACCTCTAACGAACCGGTTATGCTCTGTCTAATGTCCGCCATCGAAACAGGCGTTATCTTCCTGATTAACGACGGCATCGACCGTGGCTTGTGGGATTTACAGAATAAATCAGAGCGGCAGAATGACATTCTGGTGAAATACCGTCACTTATCAGTACCACCGGAATCCTGATACATAAAAAAGCCGGAGTTTATTCCGGCCCTTTACGATTCAATCTAAAGCGTGAGTGCTCCTCACGCTTTATTTTTGACTTGTTGCTCACGGTGAGCGGACTTAGCACTGCGCGCCGCCAGCCAAAGACCGCTGTTTTTCATTGCGTAACCAAACACCAGCCCAAGCGCCAGCGAAGGTAGCACCAGCTTCCAGTTCCCTTGCCCGGCAAACGTCGCACATGCGCCAATAAACGTCCCCGGAACAAACGACAACAATACCTGTTTCGCCTGAATACACATCAGAAAAGCGACAATACCGGTTATGACATAACCGAGAATTTCCAGATGTGGTGCCAGAGCACTGCCGTAAATAATAACCATCGCCCACACCACGCCGCTAAGCAGTGTTGCAGCGGAAATAGCCAGCCCTTTTAGCCCACCTTGCGGACAGGCAAAGTAGGCCGTACAGCCCAGGAAACCTGCCCAGCTAAGTAAGCCAAGGGAAACAGCCACCCAGCCCCAGATACCGGAGAGAATGCCTGTTGTGATTGCAATAGAGAGAAGTATGTTCATGCCGCGCATGATAGCAGAAAACGCGACTATGAATGAGATCGAGCACACATTTTATGCAACAGCTATATATAGATTGCAGTAATGAGTGATTCCGATCACATTTATTCCTCTGATTCTTCCTCAAGTTCATCCCACATTGCGCTGATTGCATCGCGGGTTAGCGGTGCCATGGTGCGCCAGAACGGTGTAGTCGCATGAGCCTCAACTTTACCGAGAAATGCGCCGCACCAGGGCAACAGATACTCGCTAAACAGTGTTTCCAGAGCTTCGCTTTCATCCTCTGTTGACTGATCTTCCAGCCAGGAAGCGGCCAGCAGCAAAGTACCGATGTGATCGGCTGGCGTATCCGCTAACGGCATCCCGCGTTCGGAAAGGAAAGTACGGACTTCTGTTTCTGTAGCGCCCTCAACCCAGGTGCTGCGATAAGGTGAAACTGCGCATTCATCACCGACGAATAATGCATTGTAATCGGCAGAAACTTGCGCCATATCACAGCTTTTCTGCAAACGCGCCAGCAATTCATCCTGTTCCAGCGGCCAGTTCGCCGCCAGTTTCCCTTCACGAATTAAGGTAAACAGCGGAACCAGTAAAGGATCCTGCGGTTGACGGTAATAGAGCGAACCCAGCACACGACACAGGATAGAAAACTCGTTCATTAATTTATTTCCGTTAATAGCAATTAAAGATCAGCAAATTCCGCAATCGGCGCCATGCCGCGAGATTCAAGGAAATTCAGCAAACGGCGTGGCGAAACATTCAATATTCTCTCTTCCGGAAAATCCACTGCGTCGAGGATCTTACGGCATTCTTCAAAATCGCCCATGGTAAAAGCGGTATGAGAATCCGATCCTAACGCGACCCAACCTCCGGCATCGCGCACCGCAGCGGCAACCGCACGGCAGTTATCTTCACTGCCCTTACGCGAATGTAAGAATGAGGAGTTATTGATTTCCAGCGCCACCTGATACTTAGCAGCAGCTTCAGCAACAGCTTTAAAATCAATTGGATATCGTGGATTTCCGGGATGGCTAACCACGTGCACATGCCCACTCGCCATCGCGGCAATCATGGCCTGAGTATTCGTAGCTTCATCATGCGGCGCAAAAACCGGTTCATGAAAACCAGCAATGATCAGATCCAGCGAGTCAAACATTTTGCCGCTGCAATCAATTTCACCATCAATATTTTTGATATTGGCTTCGATGCCACGCAGGATCCCCACCCCATCGACGACTCGCGGCCAGATACGCATATTAATGAAGTGCCAGTGATGCGGTGCATCTTCCATATCAGGGCCATGATCGGTGATCGCAAAAAGTTTAATGCCTTTCTGTTTGGCCTGGGCAATGTAATCACTTAATGTGCTATATGCATGTGTACTGGCAACGGTATGCATATGAAGGTCGACGGGATACATAACTCTCTCCTGTATTCAATTCCCGCCAAGGATAGCAGGAATCCGTATGGTTTATTAGTAGCCTCGTACACGGTCGACTTGTCCGCTGACCGTCTTCCCTTTTTCGAGTTGTGTAATGGCGCGAGCAATGTACTCCACCGCTTCAACGGGTCGGGTAATGGCTGCAACATGTGGTGTTATTGTCACGCGTGGATGTTGCCAGAGCGGACTTTCAGGCGGTAAAGGTTCACGATTAAAAACATCCAGCATCGCCGCTTTAACTTTACCGCTATCCAGCGCCGCAAGCAGGTCATCTTCTACCACATGAACGCCACGCGCCAGGTTGAGGAGATATGCGCCATCCGGTAATTTTTCTAATAATTGTTGATTAATAATGCCGACGGTTTCAGGCGTATTCGGTAACAGATTAATTAATACACGACATTGACTCAAAAATTTGCCCAACTCTTCAGTTCCGGCAAAACTTTGTACACCGGGCCAGCTTTTATGGCTACGGCTCCAGCAACGCAGCGGAAAACGCCAGGTCTGCAAGCTCTGTGCGACTTTACTGCCTAATACGCCAGCCCCCAGGATGCCGATAGTAAAATCTTCCCGTTGATACTCAGGCAGAGGTTGCCAAAACGAAGCATTTTGCTGCGCTCGATAATCGTCAAAACGTCTGAACCAATGGAGCACCTGACTGACAGCATATTCCTGCATTTGCTCGCCCATACCGGTATCTTCCAGACGAAAAAGCGGAATAGACGGTTTCAGCATTTCAGGGTACGTCTGTAATTTACTCAAAATCGAATCAACACCGGCACCCAATGCGAACACGGCCTTAAGGTCACGACCTGCCAACATTTCAACAGGCGGATGCCAGACCAAAGCATAATCCGCAGGATGATTATCACCGGTTTTCCATGCTCTGACTCTGGCCTGAGGAATAGCTTTACCCAGCGCATCAATCCACCAGGCGGTATCGAACACAGGATGATAAAAAATGATATCCATACTGACTCCCGAAAGCGGTTGTGCGGAATTTACCCGCACTTATCATTATGATCTACAAAGCACCTCAGCATAACAAATCCACTACCGGTGGCAAAAAAAGCAAACTCTGCTTACTAAAAGCGCAGATTGATTGAAGTTTGAATAAACGCGCTATTTTTTAAAAAAGTTTGTTGACCTCAGGCCGTGATTTCCCTAAATTAGCGCCCGTTCCAGCAAGACAGGAACGACAATTTGGTGAGGTGTCCGAGTGGCTGAAGGAGCACGCCTGGAAAGTGTGTATACGGCAACGTATCGGGGGTTCGAATCCCCCCCTCACCGCCATCTTTTAAGAAGAGCCCGTACGTAAGTACGGGCTTTTTTTTCGCATATTGCACGCACCGGGGGGATGAGAAGCCCCGACAGGGGTTCGACAACTGGCGACAGTCCGCGAACGCAGTGAGTGGACTGCACCTTACTCAGTTGGGTGTCCAACTTTTGGGGTGCACTCCACGCCAGGGCTTTGTACCATTAAAACTCTCAACTATAGGCATGTAGCGTACGTTGGCAAAGTGCCGAACGTACGCAATCCTCTTTACCGAATCGGACAATCCCGACCATTTCATCTTCTTCGAAACGTTCCAGCGCGTCACTTAAGCCGGAGCGCACACCGCGAGGTAAATCGCACTGTGTAATATCTCCGTTAACAATAACCGTCACGTTCTCCCCCAGACGGGTTAAAAACATTTTCATTTGTGCGGCAGTCACATTCTGCGCCTCATCAAGAATGACGACCGCATTTTCAAATGTACGTCCACGCATATAGGCGAACGGCGCGATTTCGACCTTCCCTATCTCCGGCCGCAGGCAGTATTGCATAAAGGAAGCGCCCAACCGCCGAACCAGCACGTCGTAGACCGGACGAAAATAAGGAGCAAACTTTTCTGCAATATCTCCAGGTAAGAAGCCAAGATCTTCATCGGCTTGCAGAACAGGACGGGTGACGATAATCCTGTCGACATCCTTATGTATCAGGGCTTCTGCCGCTTTTGCCGCACTGATCCAGGTTTTACCACACCCGGCTTCGCCCGTGGCGAATATCAGTTGCTTACTCTCAATAGCCTTCAGATAGTGCAATTGCGCTTCATTTCGCGCGAGGATTGGCGAGGTATCGCGACTGTCGCGAGCCATGCCAATGGCTTCTACGCCGCTCATCTGCACAAGCGAGGTGACCGATTCTTCTTCACGCTGTTTATGGCTGCGCGAATCCCGTCTCAGCACACGTTTTGCCTCGCGACGAGCTTTGATCACTGCTTTTTGTCTTCCCATGGAGAGCACCTTGAGTTGTTTGTATTCATCACACGCGCCGTTGGCAGCGCGATTATGCGCACGAACATCAGAGGGTTGGCTTCCTTGTAAGCCATAGTTTGCTTTTGGAAATAACACCGAAAACGGCTACGCGCACCGTTAAAGGCGTCGGTAACACGAATAAAGAAAGGAAGTGGGTAAAAATACAGAGTGACGAGATGACTACCGGAGGAGAAATCTCCGCGAGTGGTGGAGCGTTGCTTAACAAAACATTGTCCAGTACAGGACGTTACCATCCGCGATCTCCATAGTGACTGACTATCACTGCCGGGAACTACCGCTGTTACTTAATAAGTACAACAGTTTTCGCATTTGTTGCAACAATATATTTACTTATATTTAACCACAAAGCACCATTTAGATGGCATTAGCTTCTACTGGAAAGATGACAGAGTGATGACAGTGATGGTAAAAGCTGTGTACTTTCAGCAGGATTCGCGTTTGCTGGTAAAATGAGCCTTGTGCTTGCCGGATGCGGCGTGAACGCCTTATTCTGCCTACCGATCCGGCACCGATTGTAGGCCTGATAAGATGCGCAAGCATCGCATCAGGCACCAGCGCACGAATGCCGGATGCGGCGTAAACGCCTTATCCTGCCTACCGATCCGGCACCGATTGTAGGCCTGATAAGATGCGCAAGCATCGCATCAGGCATCAGCGCACGAACGTCGGATGCGGCGTAAACGCCTATCCGCCTAAAAACATTAAACCCGCAATAATGCGCTTCCGAGATAATCGTTCGTGTCCTTCACCCCTGGCAATGCAAAGAAATAACCGCCACCGATAGGTTTGACGTATTCCTCCAGCGCCTCGCCATTCAGTCTTTTTTGTACTGTCAGAAAGCACTTTTCCAGATCGTGTTGGTAGCAAACGAACAGTAGCCCCATATCCAGTTGCCCGGAGTTGGTGACGCCCAGTGAATAACTGTAGCCACGGCGCAACATCAGGCTGGACTCACTCTCTGGCGTGCGCAGATTCGCCAGCCGGATATGGCTGTCCAGCGCAATCACCTTACCTTCAGGATCGCTGGCGTAATCGGGCACATCATGCTCGTGCTGCATTCCCAGCGGAGCACCGGTTTGCTTATCACGACCAAAAATCGTCTGCTGTTCTTTCAGTGGCGTTCTGTCCCAAAACTCCACCCGAAACTGAATCAACCGCACCGCCTGGTAGCTGCCGCCGATGGTCCAGGCAGGTTCCTGCTGATCTGCCGTGACCCACACCACTTTTTGCATCAACTTCGCATTATGGCTGTCGGGATTAGCAGTGCCGTCTTTGAAGCCCAGCAAATTAATTGGCGTATCTTTGCCTTTACTTCGCGCCGCATGATCGGAAATAAACCCTTCCCGCTTCCAGCGCACGCTGAGCAAATCCGGCGTGTGTTTAATGATATCGCGCAGCGCATGGATCACCGTATCCTGGGTGTTGGCGCAAATCTGTAGCAACACATCACCATGACATAACGCTGCATCAAGCGAGTCGTTGGGGAAACGCGTCATCTTCTGCAACTTTTTCGGCATCTGCGGCGCAAGGCCAAACCGTTCATCAAACAACGAGTAACCAACAGACAACGTGATGGTGAGATTATCGGGCGCAATGTAGCCGCCGAGAATGCCGGAATCGAGTGGCGGCAGGCGCGGATTTGGCGTTTCTGGTGCCGCTCCGCCCTGAGTCAGAAAAGCAAAACGCTGAGTCAACAAGCGAAACAACCGTTCAAGATCGGGTTTATCGCTGGCAAGCACATCAAACGCCACCAGCATCATTGCGGCCTGTTGTGGCGTCAGGATCCCTGCCTGATGCTCACCATAAAACGGCTGTTTCTCATTGCGTGCATCCGGTGAAAGCGTGCCCGGTGCACTTTGCGCTTTTTGTGCATGAGCGACCGGACAACTTCCCGCCAGTGCCAGCGCACCAATCCCTTTCAGTAAACGTCGGCGCGAGGGTTCATTCACGCCGTTTTCATTTTCATACTGCATAATGCTTAGTCCAGCCCCAGCACACCACGAAGTTGCGCCAGATCTTCCGCCAGCGCGGTAATCGGGCCTTTTAGCGCGTTACGGTCGGCATCGGTCAATTTGTCGTAGGTTTCAAAACCGTCTTTGGTACGGTATTTCGCCAGAATGGTATCGACCTTTTTGAAGTTGGCATCGACTTTTACCAGCAGTTCCGGGTTGGCTTTTTGCAGTTGTGGACGCAGCAGATCGACAATTTTCTGCGAGCCTTCAACGTTAGCCTGGAAATCCCACAGATCGGTGTGGCTGTAGCGATCTTCTTCACCGCTAATTTTGCTGGCTGCCACTTCCTCAATCAGTCCCGCTGCGCCGCCGACTACTTTTGAAGGTGGGAAAGCCAGTTCACTGATGCGTTTATGCAAATCAACCACATCGGTATAAAGCTGGTCAGCGTACTGATCCATTCCTTTGGTGGTGTTGTCGCCAAACAAGGCTTTTTCCAGACGGTGGAAACCGGTGAATTTTGGGTCGGCGGCTTTTTGCTCATAATCATCCTCACGGGCGTCAATGCTGCCATCCAGATCGGAGAACAGTTCAGCGATCGGTTCAATGCGCTCATAGTGCTGGCGCGTCGGTGCATACAGTGCTTTCGCTTTTTCGATATCGCCCGCTTTAATGGCGTCGGTAAAGGCTTTAGTGTCGGTCACCAGCTGCGTGGTTTCCGCCATGACATACGCCTTATATGCGGTAATTGCACCGCCGAGGCTTAACAGTGCATCACTTTGCGCCGCATCCGCTGTCGCCTCGCCTTTGACGATCAACTTCCCTTTCGGGTTAGTCAGCAGACCGCAGGTCATATCGTATTCACCAGGCTGTAAATTCGCCGTCATTTTCTGGCTAAAACCAGGGGCGATATTTTCCCGCTCTTCCACCACCATCACGCCTTTGAGGATCTCCCACTCCAGCGCCTTCTGACTGTGGTTCTGAATGATAAACTGCGTTTTCCCGGCGTTAACCGTAATAGTCATTGGTTCGCACTGCTTATCCGTCACGGTCACTTTGACTTGCGGAATATCGGCGGCGTTAGCCATAAAAGCAGAAGAGAACAGCGCAGCCACGCTTAATTGCAGTGCGCTACGACGGAAGTTAATGGTCATGACGAGACTATCCCTTTAAAGTATGTTGTAACTAAGCAAGAGTTTGCGTCGTATTTGTTACGCGGAGCGAGACGCTGTCGTTCCTGCACGTGGCGGCAGAGCAAACGCCACCAGCGCCGGGATGAGATAAATAAACCAGACGGCGACTTCGCTGACGCTCGGCGCTTCCTGATAACCAAAAATCCCTTCCATCAGCGTGCCAAACAGCGAGTGAGTTGACAGCACCGCGCTCATATCGAAGGCGATTTCCTGAAAGTGGTTCCACAATCCGGCTTCATGAAATGCGCGAATAGCACCAGCTGCCAGCCCTGCGGCGACGAAGAGAATAAACAGGCTGGTCCATTTGAAAAATGCGCCAAGATTGAGGCGAATACCGCCCCAGTAGAGCAGGAAACCAAGCACCACGGCAGTGGCGAGGCCAAGCATTGCGCCGAGCGGCGGCCAGATCCCGACATCTTGTTGAAATGCCGCCAGCAGGAAAAAGACCGACTCCAGCCCTTCCCTTGCAACGGCAAAAAAGACCATCATCACCAGCGCCCAGCCGTGATGATTCCCGCGCTGCAATGCGCTATCGACCGCCTGCTCCAGTTGCACTTTGACGTTGCGCGACACTTTGCGCATCCAGAAAACCATCCAGGTGAGGATCACCACGGCGATCACCGCCACGATACCTTCGAACAGTTCCTGTTCTTTTTGCGGAAATTCGCCGGTAGTTTCATTAATGAAGATACCCAACCCCAGGCACAACGCAGCGGCAAGCAACACACCAACCCACATCACACCAATCCATCGGCCTCGCTGGGTACGCTTAAGATAGCTGGCAATCAAACTGACAATCAGCGCGGCTTCAAGTCCTTCGCGCAACATAATGAGAAACGGAACAAACATGCCACCCACCCTTAAACGTTTTTCTGAGTCAATCTATGCAAAGAAAAGTAAATCGCAGTGATAGCGATTATCATTACGGCGAAGAAAAACACAAGCGGAATGTAGTGATAATGATGAGGAAATGTAAAATTTTTTTGCGAGAAAACACAGAGGGCAATCACTGATTGCCCTCTGTCTGCTTCCCATTATGACGTGAGGTTTTCGGTAAAACGCCTTCCCTTAACCTTCCTGCAACCGTGACGGCGGCGCCGAATGATAATGCGCATCTGCTTCGGCAAAGCGTTTTTGCATCGCCGCTGACGGCGCTTTACCCAGCAAACTGAACACCACAATCCCGATACTGCCGAAGATAAAGCCCGGAATAATTTCGTACAGCCCCAGCCAGCCGAACTGCTTCCAGACGATAACCGTCAGCGCACCGATGATCATCCCCGCCAGCGCACCGTTGCGCGTCATGCGTGACCACATCACCGAGAACAGCACCACTGGACCAAACGCCGCGCCAAAGCCTGCCCACGCGTAGCTCACCAGCCCCAGCACGCGGTTTTCCGGGTTTGCCGCCAGCGCAATGGCCACCAGCGCCACCACCAGCACCATCACACGCCCTACCCACACCAGTTCTTTCTGGCTGGCATGTTTACGCAGAAACGCTTTGTACAGATCTTCGGTAATCGCACTGGAACATACCAGCAACTGGCAGCTTAAGGTTGACATCACCGCCGCCAGAATCGCCGACAGCAGGATCCCGGCAATCCACGGGTTAAACAGAATTTGCGCCAGTTCGATAAACACGCGTTCAGCGTTCTGGTTTACCGCACCTGCTACCGCCGGATGATCATTAAAGTAAGCAATCCCAAAGAAGCCGACAGCCACCGCCCCAGCGAGGCAGAGGATCATCCAGGTCATACTGATACGACGCGCATGGACGATGCTGTGGTGAGAATCCGCCGCCATAAAACGCGCCAGAATATGCGGCTGCCCGAAGTAACCCAGCCCCCAGCCCATCAGCGAGATAATGGCGACAAAATTCAGCCCTTTAAGCATATCAACGTTTTCAATGCTCTTTTGTTTGATCACTTCCAGCGAGTCGCCAAATCCACCGACGCTGATAATGACAATAACCGGCGTCAGGATCAGGGCAAAAATCATCAGACTGGCCTGTACGGTATCGGTCCAGCTCACCGCGAGGAACCCACCAATAAAGGTATAAAGAATGGTCGCCGCTGCACCTGCCCACAGAGCCGTTTCGTAGCTCATGCCAAAGGTGCTTTCAAACAGACGCGCGCCTGCCACAATGCCCGAAGCGCAATAAATGGTGAAGAACAGCAAAATAACCAGGGCGGAGATAATACGCAAAATACGGCTTTTATCTTCAAAGCGCCCGGTGAAATAATCCGGCAAGGTTAAGGCGTTATTGTTGTATTCGGTATGCACACGCAACCGCCCGGCCACCAGCTTCCAGTTAATCCATGCGCCTAATGTCAGGCCAATAGCGATCCAGCTTTCGGAAATCCCGGAAAGAAACACCGCGCCCGGCAACCCCATTAACAGCCAGCCGCTCATATCCGACGCACCCGCCGATAACGCCGTCACAAACGGCCCAAGGCTGCGACCGCCCAGAATATAGTCGTCAAAGTTTTTAGTCGATCGCCAGGCGATAAACCCAATCAATATCATGCCAAAGATATAGACACAAAATGTCACCAACATCGGTGTGCTAATAGCCATCTAAAGTCTCCAAAAAATTATTATCGGCAATGTCGAAACTTGCCGTTATATCTGCCACCGGAACGGGGTAACAGAGTTTATGTTTACCAGGGCGACCGTATCCTGCCGGAAGCGTTGGTTATTCACAATCGATTTAACACATCATTTACATTAAATTTTAGTGCCCAGCGATACTATTTTTCATCAGGTTGCACTCCCTCACATTTTTTGCGGTTGCACCTGTCAAAAATGTTAACTGCCGCAGAGAAAAAGTCTGCGTTATTTTTTTATTCCCTGTCATATCGATTTCTTTTATTAACATTTAATTCATTTTTAAGCTTGCTACGTAAGTCACATTTAACATGATTGCACAAAGTTGCAACATAATAGATATTTCACAATAACGTTAAGTTGCACCTTTCAGAACAACAGGAGTAATGGCATGGGAACCACCACCATGGGGGTTAAGCTGGACGACGCGACGCGTGAGCGTATTAAGTCTGCCGCGACACGTATCGATCGCACGCCACACTGGTTAATTAAGCAGGCGATTTTTTCTTATCTTGAACAACTGGAGAACAGCGATACCCTGCCGGAGCTGCCTGCGCTGCTTTCTGGCGCTGCCAATGAGAGCGATGAAGCACCGACTCCGGCAGAGGAACCACACCAGCCATTCCTCGACTTTGCCGAGCAAATTTTGCCGCAGTCAGTTTCCCGTGCTGCCATCACCGCTGCCTATCGCCGCCCGGAAACCGAAGCGGTTTCTATGCTGCTGGAACAAGCTCGTCTGCCACAGCCGGTTGCGGAACAGGCGCACAAACTGGCATATCAACTGGCAGATAAACTGCGTAATCAAAAAAACGCCAGTGGTCGCGCAGGCATGGTTCAGGGATTATTGCAGGAGTTTTCACTGTCATCGCAGGAAGGCGTGGCGCTGATGTGTCTGGCAGAAGCGTTATTGCGTATTCCCGACAAAGCCACCCGTGACGCGTTAATTCGCGACAAAATCAGCAACGGTAACTGGCAGTCACATATTGGTCGTAGCCCGTCTTTGTTTGTAAATGCCGCCACCTGGGGGCTGCTGTTTACCGGCAAACTGGTTTCTACCCATAACGAAGCCAGCCTCTCCCGTTCGCTGAACCGCATTATCGGTAAGAGCGGTGAACCGCTGATCCGCAAAGGTGTGGATATGGCGATGCGCCTGATGGGCGAGCAGTTCGTCACTGGCGAAACCATCGCGGAAGCGTTAGCCAATGCCCGCAAGCTGGAAGAGAAAGGTTTCCGTTACTCTTACGATATGCTGGGCGAAGCTGCGCTGACCGCCGCAGATGCACAGGCGTATATGGTTTCCTATCAGCAGGCGATTCACGCCATTGGTAAAGCGTCTAACGGTCGTGGCATCTATGAAGGGCCGGGCATTTCAATCAAACTGTCGGCGCTGCATCCGCGTTATAGCCGCGCCCAGTATGACCGGGTAATGGAAGAGCTTTACCCACGTCTGAAATCACTCACCCTGCTGGCGCGTCAGTACGATATTGGTATTAACATTGATGCCGAAGAGGCCGATCGCCTGGAGATCTCCCTCGATCTGTTGGATAAACTCTGTTTCGAGCCGGAACTAGCAGGCTGGAACGGCATCGGTTTTGTTATTCAGGCTTATCAAAAACGCTGCCCGTTGGTGATCGATTACCTGATTGATCTCGCCACCCGCAGCCGTCGCCGTCTGATGATTCGCCTGGTGAAAGGCGCGTACTGGGACAGTGAAATCAAGCGTGCGCAAATGGACGGCCTTGAAGGTTATCCAGTTTATACCCGTAAGGTGTATACCGACGTTTCTTATCTCGCCTGTGCGAAAAAGCTGCTGGCGGTGCCGAATTTAATTTATCCGCAGTTCGCGACGCACAACGCCCATACGCTGGCGGCAATTTATCAACTGGCGGGTCAAAACTACTACCCGGGTCAGTACGAGTTCCAGTGCCTGCATGGTATGGGCGAGCCACTGTATGAGCGGGTCACCGGGAAAATCGCCGACGGTAAACTTAATCGTCCGTGTCGTATTTATGCCCCTGTCGGCACACATGAAACGCTGCTGGCGTATCTGGTGCGTCGCCTGCTGGAAAATGGTGCCAACACCTCGTTTGTTAACCGTATTGCCGACACCTCTTTGCCACTGGATGAACTGGTTGCCGATCCGGTCGCGGCTGTAGAAAAAATTGCGCAACAGGAAGGGCAAACAGGCTTACCGCATCCGAAAATTCCCCTGCCGCGCGATCTTTACGGTCAGGGGCGCGATAACTCGGCAGGATTAGATCTTGCCAATGAACATCGTCTGGCATCGCTCTCCTCTGCCCTGCTCAACAGCGCACTGCAAAAATGGCAGGCCCAGCCAATGCTGGAACAGCCGGTTTCGACAGGTGAAATGTCGCCCGTTATTAACCCGGCAGAACCAAAAGATATCGTTGGCTATGTGCGTGAAGCCACGCCGCGTGAAGTGGAACAGGCACTGGAAAATGCTGTCAATAACGCGCCAATCTGGTTTGCCACTCCTCCGGCTGAACGCGCGGCGATTTTGCATCGCGCTGCCGTGCTGATGGAAAGCCAGATGCAGCAACTGATTGGTATTCTGGTGCGTGAAGCCGGAAAAACCTTCAGTAACGCCATCGCCGAAGTGCGTGAAGCCGTCGATTTTCTCCACTATTACGCGGGACAGGTGCGGGATGATTTCGCTAACGAAACCCACCGTCCATTAGGGCCTGTGGTGTGTATCAGCCCGTGGAACTTCCCGCTGGCAATTTTCACCGGGCAGATCGCCGCCGCACTGGCGGCAGGTAACAGCGTACTGGCAAAACCGGCAGAACAAACGCCGCTGATTGCCGCGCAAGGGATCTCCATTTTGCTGGAAGCGGGTGTACCGCCAGGCGTAGTGCAGTTGCTGCCAGGTCAGGGTGAAACCGTAGGTGCGCAACTGACGGGGGATGATCGCGTGCGCGGGGTGATGTTTACCGGTTCAACCGAAGTCGCCACGTTACTGCAACGCAATATCGCCAGCCGCCTGGACGCTCAGGGTCGCCCCATTCCGCTCATTGCTGAAACCGGCGGCATGAACGCGATGATTGTCGATTCTTCAGCACTGACCGAACAGGTCGTCGTGGATGTACTGGCTTCGGCGTTCGACAGTGCAGGTCAGCGTTGTTCGGCGCTGCGTGTACTGTGCCTGCAAGATGAGATTGCCGACCACACGCTGAAAATGCTGCGCGGCGCAATGGCTGAGTGCCGAATGGGTAATCCGGGTCGCCTGACCACCGATATCGGGCCGGTAATTGATCGCGAAGCGAAAACCAATATTGAGCGTCATATTCAGACCATGCGCAGCAAAGGCCGTCCGGTGTTCCAGGCGGTGCGGGAAAACAGCGAAGATGCCCGTGAATGGCAAAGCGGCACTTTTGTTGCTCCGACGCTGATCGAACTGGATGACTTTGCCGAATTGCAAAAAGAGGTCTTTGGTCCGGTGCTGCATGTGGTGCGCTACAACCGTAATCAATTGCCGGAGCTGATCGAGCAGATTAACGCTTCCGGTTATGGTCTGACGCTTGGCGTTCATACACGTATTGATGAAACCATTGCCCAGGTCACTGGCTCGGCCCATGTTGGTAACCTGTATGTTAACCGTAATATGGTGGGCGCAGTGGTGGGTGTGCAGCCGTTCGGCGGCGAAGGGTTGTCCGGTACCGGGCCGAAAGCAGGCGGTCCGCTCTATCTCTACCGTCTGCTGGCGAATCGCCCGGAAAGTGCGCTGGCAGTGACGCTCGCGCGTCAGGATGCAGAGTATCCGGTCGATGCGCAGTTGAAAGCCGCATTGACTCAGCCACTGAATGCACTGCGGGAATGGGCGGCAAACCGGGCAGAATTGCAGGCGTTATGTACGCAATATGGCGAGCTGGCGCAGGCAGGAACACAACGATTGCTGCCGGGGCCGACGGGTGAACGCAACACCTGGACGCTGCTGCCGCGTGAGCGCGTATTGTGTATCGCGGATGATGAACAGGATGCGCTGACTCAGCTCGCCGCCGTGCTGGCGGTGGGCAGCCAGGTACTGTGGCCGGATGACGCGCTGCATCGTCAGTTAGTGAAGGCATTGCCATCGGCAGTCAGCGAACGTATTCAACTGGCGAAAGCGGAAAATATTACCGCTCAACCGTTTGATGCGGTGATCTTCCACGGTGATTCGGATCAGCTTCGTGCACTGTGTGAAGCGGTTGCCGCGCGGGATGGCGCAATTGTTTCGGTGCAGGGTTTTGCCCGTGGCGAAAGCAATATCCTGCTGGAACGGCTGTATATCGAACGTTCGCTGAGTGTAAATACCGCTGCCGCTGGCGGTAACGCCAGTTTAATGACGATCGGTTAAACAGATAGCCGGAGGATGTTGCAACTTCCTCCGGCATCATTAACGTGGTCGAATCCCCTCAATAATAATCCGCTGCACGTTTTCAACCGTTTGATTGAAAAATACCTCATCGCGCAACGTCGCGCCTGTCACCGCCTCCACCTGAGGGGCGAAATCGGCGTAATGTTGAGTGGAAGCCCAAATTATAAAAATCAGATGCTGCGGATCAATCGGCGCGAGTTTGCCGCTTTTGACCCAACCGGCAATCAGCGCCGATTTCTCATCAATTAATGCTTTCAAATCGCCCGTCAGCTCATCCATTAATAGCGGCGCGCCTGCCAGCATCTCCATACAGAACAGGCGCGAAGCCTGCGGATAATCGCGTGAGACTTCCAGCTTCAGACGGATGTACTCTTTGATTGCCGCCAACGGGGCGAAATCTTCACGAAACGCTTTTAACGGTGCCAGCCAGATATCGAGAATCTGCCGCAGCACGGCAATATACAGCGCCTCTTTTGACGGAAAGTAATACAGCAGATTGGTTTTTGAAACACCCGCCAACTCTGCGATCTGCTCCAGCCTTGTGCCGTGAAAACCGAATTGTGAAAAAGTGTCCAGTGCCGCACCAAGAATCGCTTTTTTCTTCGCACTCACTGCGCGCGAACGTTTACCCGTTGTTTTCACTGCGCCTTGCGTCATGCGCTCACCCCTCTTGTAGACTGGCAACAGGATAGCAAAATCAGCACGATGCCTCGACCATCAACATTCACGGCACGAATGAATAATGGTGGAATGAGCGAGAAAGGTATTAACGTAAGGATATTAAGGAGAGTACCAGAACGAAAAACCGCCGGAATTACCGGCGGCAGTGGCGTATTGACGCGCGTCAGACAAAACGCATTCGTCATAGAGTAGCCCGGCTAGTTGTTGCTTTTGCCGTGACTGCTTTTGCCCCCTTTTTTTCCTGCTTCAGATGCGCGCTGCGGGTCATTTTTGAAATTCCCCCCGCTGTGCTGTCCACCTTTTTTACCTGCTTCTGATGCTCTTTCGCGGTCTTCTGCAAAATTGCCGGAACCGCCTCGATGGTTTGCCATTACTGACCTCCGTCATCATAGTGCCCAGGATTAACGCGGCGTATGGCGGGTGCCATATTTTCGCTACGTGGGACTAAGCTTAGTGAACTGACGCGGGTAAGCCTGCGTTTGGTAATATCCTGCAACAGCTTCTTAGCGAGAATAGATATCATTTCCGGTAATCAGCCATAAGCCGCTCTTATGATTAAAAAAACACTATGGGATAAAAATGTATCATTTTGCGACAAAATTACATGCTTGTGAAAATTGTTATAAATCAAATAAGTGGTTGTGAAATTTGCACTCTGAATAGGACGTCTTATCTTTAAATGAGTGGTAGCGAATCGCTACGGAATAGAGATAACACGAGGAGTGGTTAGAAATGGCTAAAGTTCTGGTGCTTTATTATTCCATGTACGGACATATCGAAACGATGGCGCGTGCAGTCGCCGAAGGCGCAAGCAAAGTCGATGGCGCAGAAGTTGTCGTTAAGCGTGTACCGGAGACCATGCAGCCGCAATTATTCGAAAAAGCAGGCGGTAAAACGCAAACTGCGCCCGTTGCAACCCCGCAAGAACTGGCCGATTACGACGCGATTATTTTTGGTACACCAACCCGCTTTGGCAATATGTCAGGCCAGATGCGTACTTTCCTGGATCAGACTGGCGGCCTGTGGGCTTCCGGCGCTCTGTACGGCAAACTGGCGAGCGTCTTTAGTTCGACCGGCACCGGCGGCGGTCAGGAACAGACTATCACTTCAACCTGGACGACCCTTGCACATCACGGCATGGTGATTGTCCCCATTGGCTACGCAGCACAGGAATTATTTGACGTCTCGCAGGTTCGCGGCGGAACGCCTTATGGCGCGACCACCATTGCAGGCGGTGACGGTTCGCGCCAGCCCAGTCAGGAAGAGTTGTCTATCGCACGTTACCAGGGGGAATATGTTGCTGGTCTGGCAGTCAAACTTAATGGCTAATCTTCAACAGGAGGATACGCATGCCAACTCAAGAAGCGAAAGCTCATCACGTGGGTGAATGGGCATCTCTGCGCAATACGTCGCCGGAAATAGCCGAGGCCATTTTTGAAGTCGCCGGGTACGACGAGAAAATGGCGGAAAAAATTTGGGAAGAAGGTAGCGATGAAGTGTTAGTCAAAGCCTTTGCCAAAACCGATAAAGATTCGCTTTTTTGGGGCGAACAGACCATCGAACGTAAAAACGTTTAACCAGTGACTCCCCCGTTTCTCGCGGGGGAGTTTTCTGTTATTTCACTGCTTCATTCAACACGCTATCAAACTTATCCATTGGACAGAAACCATCAGCGTCTATCGGGCAACCGCTTAATTCCAGCGTCACCCGCTGAGCCGGAGCCTGTAACGTTAACGCGTCGGCATTACGCAACTGTTCCGAACTTTGATAAACATATTCAATTTTCATCAAATCACGATTGGCTTTGCTGTCATGCCAACGCTGGAAAACGATTTTGCCGCCAATTGGCGTGCGTTCGTTCTGGTCATGCAACTGATAGGGTTTAAAGTCCAGCGCGGTGAGCAGCGAGGCAATATTAGAGTCATGCCCTACCAACACAGTGATTTTCGGTGCGCTGGCACGATCGGTGACCAGGGCTTTGTCGATATAACTGACCAGCGGTTTCGCAACATTGCGCGCTACTTCCGGTGAGGTAAACAAGCTGTCCTGGTAGCCGTTTTTCAGCTTCGACAACACCTTCCACTGTTGGTCAGATTTAATTTCCCCCCACGCCACCTGATCCATCGGGAAACCTTCGTAGTATTGCAAAGTAAACGCATCCACCAGCGAGTTGCCTACTTTCAATGGCCCGGAAACGCCCGGCTCTTGTTGATACTTCGCACTGAAGGTATTTTTGCCATCCACCAGCGAACATTGCTGCTTCTCTTTACAGGCTGGAGAGTCTTTATAGTTAACGATTTTTTCCAGTAGCTGATAGCTGTCAGTCAGTTGTAGTTTGCTGAACTCTTTCTCCATTGCCGCCACCGCCTGCTCACTGAATGCGACGGAATCATCGGTGATGACCGGGTTAAAGGTTGGATCCATAGTGCCCATTTTTTCCTGGTGATGAACAGGAATATCACATCCAGGGAATGCGCCAGTAATAAAGAATTGTGCGGTAGCGACGGTACGTTGCAGGCTGTTTGCGTAGGCATAAACGGTGTCCGGTGGCGGGCATTCACCCGACTTTACCATCCCCTGCTCTGCCAGCCACTCACGCATGTAATGCCCCATATACACTTCCAGCACGCCACCTTTAGTGGTGAGCTGCCCGCCGGGAACATCCCATTCTGGCCATTTATTCGGCGTCGACTGCTCAAGCACACTGCCATTATTAGCCAGCGGTGCGCGTAAGTTATGGCGACTCATCATAAGCACTTGCTGTAGCTGATAGCCCTCCGGTACAGCCTGTGCCTGAGTATTTGAAGAAAGCAAAGCCATCCCTGCCACGGCTGCGGCGATTAGCGTTTTTTTCATTCCTCACACCTCTTTTGTTATCAATGATTAAAGAGTGTGACAGAAATATGACTTATTTCCGGGAACCGGTTCGCAAATTAGCAGATAACGAGGCGGGAAACTTGCAGGGCACCAGGCGATGACTGACAGTAGCTGCGCTATCGCCTGGTTTGTATCGTTAAACTAATATCTGAAACAGCACGGCAAAAAGAATGATATTGGCAATGACAATGGTCCAACCGTTATAAAGCATATATTTCAGATGGGTTGATTGTGCCAGCCCCATTTGACCAAACATATCCGATGAAGGGAAAGGCCCAAACCAGTCCACTTGCGATGAGGCCAACAATACCGCCGTTGTCCCCTGTGGCGGCACTCCCGCAGCCATCAACATCGGACCAAATATTTTGTGCGTAAAGGTCATCTGAGCAACAGCGGCGCCTGGCACATGACCGATAATGTTAAAGGCAAAAATACAGAAGCAAAGCCATGCCGGTGATATCCCGGTTAACAGAGGTTGTGTGTATTCGAGCAACCCCTGATACGCCTGCAGGCTATCCATAAGTTCCAGAATCGGGTTATACAGCCAGTAGAGCAGAAACATCCACACCAGTCTGCCACACCCCTTATACAGCGCCTGCAGTATCCCGGCAGGGCTTAATCCTCCCACCAGTCCGGTGATCAAAGCCACCAGTAACATCACGATAATGGCAAAACTAAAACCTGCTTTTATCACTACACCGATAACCGCCATAACAATAATGGTTGCGGCAAATGCCAGCGCGCTGAGCTTGCGACGGCGAACACGGGCGGGCTGCTCTTCTTCCTGAGTTTTCTCAGAGAGATCCACTTCGTAATGTAATTTTCCTTCCGTCATCTTCTGAATTCGCCCGGCCATGATCCAGCCAGCGAATAACGTCACGGCGCTCATTGGTAGCCCAACGTACATCAGGTATTGCGGATAAGTCAGGCCGCCGAGTTGTAAAATCGTCACGGTACTGGGAGTAAATGGCCCGGTAAACAATCCCACTGAACCCGCCGTCATCATCAGTGCAGCCACCGTGGGAGGCGTCAGCCGTACTGCCGCCGCCACAGGAATAATCACCGCGACAATAATGGCATTGCCGCCTGCCATAGTGCCCAGCGCGCCACAGATGAGAATGGAAGAGACAACGATGCCAAATTTGACCCGCGTCTGGCTGGAAAGCCCGATACGATGTACCACAAATTTGACCAGTTCAACGGCGGCTCCGGTACGTGTTGCCACTTCCCCGACACCGGCGCCAAGCATAATGATCAGACCAACTGTGGCGATAAACGATCCCGTCGATTTTGCCAGCATGGTGCCCATTTCAGGTAAGCCGGTGGAAGTCATTATCATCGCAATAATAATCGATGAAATAACCGCCAGAACAATATCGACGCCTATCAACGAGAGCACCGCTAACGCTACCAGCGGTGTAAAACCAAGCAGTCCGAGTTCATTACCTGGACGCCCCTGACACCAGAACGCTGTCAGTAAAAAAACAACCAACAGTAAACCAATAATGACATTCTTTTTGGTGATATTTTGTCTGGTTAGCGAACCACCAGCGAGCATTGAGTCACTCATATAACTCCTTAACCCCATCGAATCGACCATCAATATCAGCCGATGTATTTGGACAGCTCAGAAAATATCCCCCCTCGTTATTATTGTTAGCAAAATGCACTGAGGGTTTGTCCGGGTACTACAGGTATTATTCTGAGTTCGTAATTAACCCCTTTAGGTGGGCAAATAACGCATTGTTACCAGAACAGGCGTTACAGATTAAATTTATGTTAACTTGGTGTTACCATGAAATGACTTTTTATCTATTGTCTATAACTCTGGGTTAACTCTTAATGAAACTGCGCCACCTGGAAATCTTCTATGCCGTAATGACATGCGGGACACTTTCCCGGGCAGCGGAATCGCTGAATATTTCCCAGCCGGCCGCCAGTAAAGCGTTAAAAAACGCTGAACAAAAACTCGGGTTTCAGCTCTTTCAGCGAGTGCGTGGCAAGCTTCTTCCAACCAGCGAAGCGATCACACTTTTTGAAAAAGCGCAGTCGATTTATCACGAACTCGATAACCTGCGACTTCTGGCCGATAACCTGACGCGAGATCCGCGAGCCAGAATAGCTCTGGGATGTCTGCCAAGCCTGGGATTAAGTCTGGTGCCGGAAATAGTCACTGCGTTTTACCAGCAGAATGCGAATCTGGTAATGACACTGACGACAGAGCACACCGAAACGTTGGTTAAAAAGCTTGATCTCCGCGAGATTGATCTGGCTCTGACGCTACAGCCGATTCAACAGGGGGAGATTATGACGACGCTGATAGCCGAAGTTCCGCTGGTTTATATCGACCGGGACTATCGACAGGGCGCGGTAGAAATAGACAAGATTGACCAACAACGCTGGATTTCTCCCGGCCCCTATTCCCTTTCTGATGCAATAGCTAAACGACGTGATTTTTTGACGACACGCCTGAATGTCCAGACCTATTACATGGCGACTGAATTTGTAAAACGAGGAATGGGATGCAGTATTACCGATATTTTCTCTGCCCGTCATAACCTCCCGGCAGAGACGATTCACCCCATCGCCCCCCCAATGAAAATTGACCTTTGTTTGCTACGCCGTGCCGATGTTTCGCTTAGCCCTATTACACAAAAATTTGTCGATTTCCTCTGTCAGCAATTACGTCAGCAACTGCGAGCCATTAACCTTGAGTTATACCCTGAAAATAAAAAGTCAATTGCTCCTCAGGCCTAAATGTTTTGACATATCCCCAACGCACTTATTAGCGGTGGATATCTCAGGTGATGAAAAAACGCATTGTAGTTATTGGCGGCGGGGTAATTGGTCTGGCGACAGCATGGGTGCTGGTAAAACAGGGCCATCAGGTGCAATTGTTAGAACGCAACAGTCAGGCAGGCGTCGCCACCAGTTTCGCTAATGGCGGGCAACTCAGCTATCGCTACGTTGCCCCTCTGGCGGATAAAGGCGTACCGATGCAGGGGCTTAAATGGATGGGGAAAAGTGACTCCCCTCTGAATATGCGTTTGCGCCTGTCATTTAGCCAGTGGCGCTGGTTGCTGGCGTTTTTAATGTCCTGTAATAGCCGGACAAATAAACTCAATGGCGACCATATTTTACGCTTATCACTGTTAAGTCGTCAGGTCATGGAAGCATGGTTGCAGGAAGATAATCTTGATGATTTTCACTGGCGCCGTTCTGGCAAACTGATTATTCATCGCCGTCAGCAAGATTTAGCCAAAGCGGCAAAAGGCATTGATCCGCAATTTCAACAGGCTTTATCACGCGAAGAGTGTGTTCATCTTGAACCTGCACTAAAACATATTGGTCATTCCCTGTGCGGTGGTATTTACTCCCCCGGCGATGAAACGGCGGATTGCTATAAGTTCTGTCAGGCATTACTTGCCAAACTTAATGCCAGCGCGAATTTTTCGCTACAAACCGATTGTGAAGTTTTGCAGTTGAATAAAAAAGGTGAGCGCATTGTCTCTATTACCACCCGCACTGGAACGCTGGTTGCGGATGATTATGTCGTTGCCGCCGGTAATGGCAGCACGCATTTGCTTGCCGGAACCGGGACTCACGTACCGCTCTGCGGTTTGAAAGGTTACAGTCTGACGCTCCCCTTCCCACAAAAAATGGGGATCGCACCACAAATCAGTGTCACCGACTATGGTCATAAAATTGTCTATGCCCGACTCGGTGACCGGTTGCGCATCGCCGCCATGGTCGATATTGGCTATGACGGTAATGAACTGCGCTCTGAACGCATTGGCGCTTTAAAACAGATCGTAGCGGCCAGCTTTCCGCAACTGCAAGGTATCGATGAGGCCGAATTATGGACAGGTATGCGTCCATCCACCCCTGCGGGTCCGCCACTATTAGGACGGGCGAAGTATCAAAATCTATGGATGAATCTTGGTCATGGCAGTCTGGGCTTTACGCTGGCGGCGGGTAGTGCCGTGGTGTTAGGCGCTCTGCTGTCGGGCGAAGCCCCTGCAATTTCACTTGATGGACTGACATGGAGCCAATCAGCTTGAATATCAAACGTAATAACCCACAACCGCGTCTTGCCGCCAGCGTGGAATATGGCAATCTTGTTTTTCTCTCCGGTCAGACACCGAAGAGCAATACCCCGTCCATCGCACAACAAACGCGCGAAGTGCTGGAGAAAATCGACGAATTACTTGCGGCAGCTGACAGTGATAAATTTCATCTCTTGTCCGCTCAGATATGGTTAAAAGATATCAGCCGCGATTTTGCCGATTTCAACGACGTATGGGTTAGCTGGATACCAGAAGGATATAGCCCGGCACGTGCTACCGTACAAGCTGAGATGGCCCGCCCGGAGATTCTGGTTGAAGTGATGGTAACTGCGGTAAAAGCGGGATAAGCCCCCATTTTCTGCCCCCTGGCAAGGTCGTCATGGGGCATCCCTGAAGGTTAAACGTCCCCTCTTTTACCTGCCAACATTCAGGCTGAAAATATCATTTTTAGTTATGTTGTTGTCTCTGGCCTACGATTTTTTCTGATTTCCCCTACACTTAACACTGATACCTTGTCAGGGGTTTCCCTTTGTCTGTATTGATTTACGCGAGATAACGCTATGGAATTAAAGGATTATTACGCCATCATGGGCGTGAAACCGACGGACGATCTCAAGACAATCAAGACCGCCTATCGTCGACTGGCCCGTAAATACCATCCCGATGTCAGTAAAGAACCCGATGCCGAAGCCCGCTTCAAAGAGGTCGCTGAAGCGTGGGAAGTGTTGAGTGATGAGCAACGTCGCGCTGAGTATGATCAGATGTGGCAACATCGCAACGATCCGCAATTTAACCGTCAGTTCCATCATGGCGACGGTCAGAGTTTTAACGCCGAAGATTTTGACGATATCTTCTCGTCAATTTTCGGTCAACATGCCCGCCAGAGCCGCCAACGCCCCGCCACACGTGGCCACGATATTGAAATCGAAGTGGCGGTATTCCTTGAAGAAACGCTTACTGAGCACAAGCGTACCATCAGCTATAACCTGCCGGTTTATAACGCCTTTGGCATGATCGAACAGGAAATCCCGAAAACGCTGAATGTGAAGATCCCGGCGGGCGTCGGCAATGGTCAACGCATCCGCCTGAAAGGCCAGGGGACGCCGGGCGAAAACGGTGGCCCGAATGGCGATTTGTGGCTGGTGATTCATATTGCGCCGCATCCGCTGTTTGATATTGTCGGTCAGGATCTGGAAATTGTGGTGCCGGTTAGCCCGTGGGAAGCGGCGCTGGGTGCTAAAGTCACCGTCCCAACACTGAAAGAAAGCATTTTGCTGACTATCCCGCCTGGCAGCCAGGCCGGGCAACGATTGCGCGTTAAAGGCAAAGGTCTGGTGAGCAAAAAACAGACCGGCGATCTGTATGCGGTACTGAAAATCGTGATGCCGCCGAAACCAGATGAAAACACTGCCGCGCTGTGGCAGCAACTGGCAGACGCCCAGTCGTCTTTTGATCCACGCAAAGATTGGGGGAAAGCATGATGGCTAATGTTATGGTGACTTTTACCATTACCGAATTTTGCCTGCATACCGGCATCTCTGAAGAGGAGTTGAATGAAATTGTCGGTTTGGGGGTGGTTGAACCGCGTGAGATCCAGGAAACAACCTGGGTATTTGACGACCATGCCGCCATCGTGGTGCAACGCGCGGTACGGCTGCGTAATGAGCTGGCGCTGGACTGGCCGGGGATCGCGGTGGCGCTGACGTTAATGGATGATATTGCACATCTGAAACAGGAAAACCGCCTGCTGCGCCAGCGGCTTTCCCGGTTTGTGGCTCATCCGTGAGTTTGTTGCCTGATGCGACGCTTAACGCGTCTTATCAGGCCTACAAATCGGCATTATCTCTTTTGGTTGTCGCACTCCACCAACATCTGCAACAACTGGCTTAGTGCCGCGTAAAAACCAAAGCTATCATACTGACGGCAACGCGCAGCAAACTCCGGTAACCAGCGCCACAGCGCCGTCAGTGTTTTTTGCCGCAAACTTTCGATTCCTCGCGCAGGAACGGTCCCCTCTCCCTGCGAAAAATGCAGATGACTCAACAACTCGAGATAGATCGCCAGATGATCTGACGGTTCGTTGAAATTGCCGCTGGTTTCCATCCCTGCCTCAACTAACAAGCGTTTAATCTCTTGCTCGTCCTGTTTGTAGGCCGATGCATACGGCAGCGCGGCTTGTTTGTCGGTCATCAGAAACAGGCCGCAAAAGTCAGCGGCCAGTTCCAGACGGGCATCGTCACGTACTGTCAGCGTGGCAATACGGTTTTCCAGATCATTCACCGCCGCTGTGAGCGGCGGTTCGCTTTTCAGCAACGAAAACCATTCAGCCATCTGCGCACTGGCGATTTGCGTCAGTTGTTCATCGTCCAGTTCACGGGAGAACAACTGCGCCAGCCAGGCGTAAACACAGGCAATCTGTTGTGCTGTCAGCGTGGTCATGATTTCACCTGCGACGCGGGAACATATTCGCACTGCGCCACCATCTCCACGGGGCCGTTAAACGCCGTCACCTGCTCCACTGTTCCGTTGTACTTCTCAATTTCCACCAGCGTAGTGTGCGCACTGGTCGCCTGCGCCAGCTGCGAAGTTCCGATGTCGATGGTCAACACGTTGGGGTTACCGTATTTGCACAGCGCACCAGGCTCGCCACCTTTATCTGGATCGTACCATGCCCCTTCGTGAATTCGCGCCACGCCGGGTGCATAGCGGTCAGAAACCACTGCCCCTGCCAACACCTGACCGCGAGCGTTAAAGACGCGTACCACATCACCGTTACGAATACCGCGCGCACTGGCATCCTGCGGGCTAATAAATACTGGCTCTTTACCCGCTACCGTATATTGCTGACGCAGGGTTTCAGATTCACATAACTGTGAGTGAAGTCGGAAATCGGGATGCACAGATTGCAGATGCAACGGATACTTTTGCGAGCCAGGCCCACCGTGGGAACGTTCGATTTTCTCAAACCACATCGGATGCCCCTGACAATCGTCATAGTTCATGTCGGCGATGGTTTTCGAGTAGATCTCAATCAGGCCACTCGGCGTGCCCAGCGGTTCGAGATCCGGATCTTCGCGGAATGCCTGGTGGCGAACGAACATCTGCGGATGGTCAAACTCGACGTACTCTTTGTTATTCCAGAAGTCATCAAACGCGGGCAGATGAACGCCGCGTCCTTTACCCTGTTGTACACCTTCCTGCCAGATGCGTTTCAGCCAGCCCATTTCGTCCAGCCCTTCGGTAAAGGCTTCTTCGCGATTAAAGCGGCGACACAGCTCGCGGAAAATATCAAAGTCGTTGCGCGCCTCGAACTGCGGCGGCACGACCTGTTTCATGGCGATAATGCCACGATTGGAGTGGTTGCCGTACTGGTCGAGATCGTTACGCTCAAACTGCGTGGTCGCAGGCAGCACGATGTCGGCAAAGCGGCAGGTTGAGGTCCACTGGTTATCTATGGCGATAACCGTTTCCAGCTTGCGCCAGCCTTCAATAATGCGGTTGATCTGCTGATGGCGATGGAACGGGTTAGTTCCGGCAAAAATACACATTTTCAGCGGCGGCAGTTTTACCGATTTACCGTTCCAGTTGATCACTTTCCCCGGTTCGAGGATCGCATCGATAAAACGGGCAATCGGAATGGTGCTGCTGTAGCCTTTGTAGTCACTGTTGTCGTGAACAGGCGGAATCGACGTAGAGCCGGAGAAACCACTCAGAATAACGCCTTTACGCCCCGGCGTGCCTGCGCCGTTATAGTGCCAGCCAAAACCAAAGCCACCACCTGGCAGGCCAATTTGCCCCAGCATCGCCGCCAGAACGACAATCATCCACGCCCACTGTTCACCGTGCTGCATACGCTGCACGCACCAGCCAGCAATAATTTGCGTTCTGTTCGCCGCCATCTGCCGCGCCAGCCCACGAATGGTTTCGGCATCAATGCCGGTCAGTTTTTCAGCCCATGCGGCATCTTTCGGCTGACCGTCTTTCTCACCCAGCAGATACGGCAGGAACTGCTCAAAACCCACACAGTAGTTAGCGAGGAAGTTTTTGTCGTACAGGTTTTCACTGTACAGCGTATGTGCCAGCGCCAGTTGCAGCGGCACGTCAGTTTGCGGGTTAACCGCAATGTGCTTCACATGCTTGCGTCCCAGATACTCATGGGTGGATGTAACAACCGGATCGATGCTGATGACCTCAATTTCACCGGCGGCGACTTTCGCTTTCAACTGCTCATAATATTCATAAACATCGTGATCCGGGCACCACCAGTTCGCTTGCTGGTTTTTCAGCAAATCGGAGCCCCACAGCACAATGGTTTTGCTGTTCTGCAATACCAGCGGCCAGGAGGTTTGCTGTTCATACACTTCCATCGAACCGACTACGCGCGGCAGGATCACCTGCGCAGCACCGGTAGAGTAATCTCCGCCCGTACCCACGCTATTACCATGCAAGGCAATAGCTTTCGCCAGCATCCCCGAAGCGTTATGGAACATCCCCGTCGATTGCCAACCACTGGCGGTCAGCAAGGCACTCGGCCCGTGAGTTTTCTGTACGCGTTCCAGTTCTTCATAGAACATGTCGAGGGCTTCATCCCAGCTCACGCGCACAAAACGGTTATCACCGCGCTGGGATGTGTCGCTCAGATGGCGCTTACGCAGCCAGTCCACGCGTACCATCGGATAACGAATACGCGCCGCGTTGTGTACGTGATCCGGCAATCCGGCGATCATTTTCGACGGATATTTATCCAGTTCGAACGGTTTTGCCGCCACAAAGCGACCATCCTTCACCGTCGCGCGGATAGCCCCCCAGTGCGATCCGGTCAGAATGCCCTCTTTCGAGGTGACGGCCTCAGTAGCCGCTTGCGCCGCAGTCGCACGGCGCGGCGTTAACAATGACGGCCCCAGCATCCCGGCGACGGTTAAGCCGCCGAGCTGTGCCAGAAAACGCCGACGTGATGCCTGAAAGAGATCGTTATTGTTCATTATTTTTCTTCCTTCTTATCGCCGTGAGCCTTACCTGCGGTGTCAGACGCATTCATTTGCAGATATTTCAACAAGGTGCGTTCTTCACGTTTATCGAGGCTGGTAAAGCCAATCATGCCGTTGAGCGTGCCGATCCAACCGTTAGCGTCAAAGTGGGCGATTTCCGGTGCGCCGTGGCACTGGTTACAAGTGCCGTTGTACAACGAATCCGCATAAGCCCAGATCGGTTTGATATCGTTCACCATGTCGCCTTTCTTCATCCACGCGGTGGCCTGTAACTTGCTCCACTCGGTATTGGTGTCGGCAACGGTGGTTTTCTCCAGCGTTTTCACCTGCTGCTGCACATCACCACGAATCGAGGCAACAAAGATGCGTTTGCCTGGGAACTGGGTGAGTACACGCTGACGTCCGGCGCTTTCTGTCCAGCCGGTAATCTCAATTTGCAGCCAGTCGCCGTCACGTTTAAGGACTTTCACTTCCGAAGCAGGCAGCAGTGAACCAGACGCTTCTTTATCGCCTTTCGCCGCATAAATCGGCTTGATATCAATGGAGTACAGCGTGTCACCACTGTCATTAGCACTGGCGCGCAACTCGTCGAACTGCTTACGGAAGCCGCTACTCATATCCGGTAACTGGTGGGCAATACCTTTATGACAGTCGATGCAGGATTGATTATCTTTCGCTGCCACCTTCATCTGACGTGCCGCTTCCGGATGCTGCTTCGCATGATCCATCGCATCGTAGTTATGGCAGGAGCGGCAGGTTGCCGAGTTGTTTTCTTTCATTCGCGCCCATTCACGCTCGGCAAGTTCCGCGCGTTTGGCTTCGAATTTTTCAGGTGTATCAATGGAGTGGGCAATAAAGGTCTGGTAGATATCGTTGCTCGCTTCCAGTTTGCGCTTCACCATGCCTGGAATATCCGGCGGGATATGACAGTCATGGCATTCAGCTCGCACGCCGGAGGCGTTCTGGAAATGCACCGACTGTTTATATTCTTCATACACCGGTTGCATACTGTGGCAACTGACACAAAATTCGGTTGTGCTGGTGACTTTGATCCCAACGTGTGGCAATACAATCAGCGCAATGCCAATCACAATCCCAATAGCGACCAGCGCCAGTACCGACCAACGAGCACTGGGTCGGCGTAGCGCGTTCCAGAGTTTCCGCATAATAGCCCCTGTAAAATTATGGTTTAGTGAAGCGATCTTAATGAGCAAATATGAACAGCGGCACTGGTCAGGATGAACGGCTTACGGCAGAATATGAACAGATATGAACAGAATGAGTAAAACCCTCTGATGCCACATCACATTGTTATTGTTGAAGATGAACCGGTTACCCAAGCGCGATTACAAACCTACTTCACTCAGGAGGGGTATACCGTTTCCGTTACGGCGAGCGGTGCCGGGCTGCGGGAAATTATGCAGAATCAGCCGGTGGATTTAATTCTGCTGGATATCAACTTGCCCGATGAAAATGGCCTGATGCTAACCCGCGCCCTGCGGGAACGTTCGACGGTGGGGATTATTCTGGTTACCGGACGCAGCGATCGAATTGACCGTATTGTTGGGCTGGAAATGGGCGCAGACGATTACGTCACCAAACCGCTGGAACTGCGCGAGCTGGTAGTACGGGTAAAAAATCTGCTCTGGCGAATCGACCTCGCGCGACAAGCTCAACCGCACACTCAGGACAATTGCTATCGCTTTGCCGGTTATTGCCTGAATGTGTCGCGCCATACGCTGGAGCGGGATGGCGAGCCGATTAAACTGACCCGCGCAGAGTATGAAATGTTGGTGGCATTTGTGACGAATCCGGGCGAAATTCTCAGCCGTGAACGTCTGCTGCGTATGCTTTCTGCGCGTCGGGTGGAAAACCCTGACCTGCGCACCGTCGATGTGTTAATTCGTCGTTTACGCCATAAACTCAGCGCGGATTTACTGGTGACGCAACATGGCGAAGGTTATTTCTTAGCCGCTGATGTGTGCTGATAAAAATAGACCGGACGAAATCCCCCTGGCGACAGCGAGCGGCGGATATGTTCACGGTCGGCATTTTTCGGCGTCAGGACTAAAATCGGTGGGCTGACATTATCAGACACCGATTGCCCCTGTAATTGCCTGATGGCCTGCTCAACTGCCAGTTCCCCCTGCCAGACCATTTGATCGCTGGCAGCCATAATCACTCTTCCCCGCTTCAGCCCGCGATACACCTGATGTGAAAGATAAAACGACACCACGGTAAGCGGCGTTTTCAGGTTACGCCCTTCACCCATTGCCGCCTCTGCCGCAATGGCCGTTCCGGCAACGACGTCGATTTCTGGATGGCGCTCCAGCATCTCCTGCAACAGGTTACGCTGGATTTCAATATCGTTGTCGCCGAGCGCAATATCGACAATACGCACCGGGCTTCCGGCAATGGCTGCGCGAAAACCCTCTACCATCTCCTTACTGCCCCCGGCGTTATCGGGGCCGGGCATCAACAGCACGTTCAGTGGTTTACCGTGGCTCCATTGCACCAGATATCGCCCTGGTTGATAGCCCATCTGAAACCAGGGCACACCAACGCGGCTTTTTATCTGTGAGTCGTCAATGGCATTCACCAGTTCAATCACCGGCAGACTTGCTACCTGCTTTTGCAGATCGGGAAATGACGTCGTGCTACTACCGAGCAAAATGGCCTCTGCCCCCCATTGCTTACACTGGTCGATTTGCGCCTGCTGGGTAGCTAACTGGCTGTAGCCGCCTGCCTCCAGCACTTTTAAATCCACACCGTAGCGGCGAGCAGCCTCCTGCATTCCATAGTTCAACGATAACCAGTATGAATCTTTCAGGCTGGGGTAAAGCGCGCACAGTTTCCATGCGCGTTTGGCTTTAAGCGGCGTATAGGGTTGCACCGTGAAATGCTGCGCATCATGCCAGCGCAACAGGTTATCAGCCGAAAATGCCGGCAACATGAAAAGGGAAAGAAGTAAAAATAGCAGTACGCGCATGATAGCCTCATCAATAATAAGGCTTTATGCTAGATGTATTCCGCTTTGCGACTCAACATTTTTCACCTTAAATGCACCGACCGTGAATTTAACCCTGACCCGAAGACTCTGGATGGGCTTTGCCCTGATGGCGCTGTTAACCCTGACCAGTACCCTGGTGGGATGGTACAACCTGCGCTTTATCAGCCAGGTGGAAAAAGACAACACTCAGGCATTGATTCCTACCATGAATATGGCGCGCCAGTTGAGCGAAGCCAGCGCCTGGGAACTTTTCGCCGCGCAGAACCTGACCAGTGCCGATAACGAAAAGATGTGGCAGGCGCAGGGGCGAATGCTCACCGCACAAAGCCTGAAGATTAATGCGTTGCTGCAAGCGTTACGGGAACAAGGTTTTGATACCACCGCTATTGAACAACAGGAGCAGGAGATCTCCCGTTCGTTACGTCAGCAAGGGGAGCTGGTGGGGCAGCGTTTGCAACTGCGCCAGCAACAACAGCAACTCAGTCAGCAGATAGTCGCCGCCGCCGATGAAATCGCACGCCTGGCGCAAGGTCAGGCGAATAATGCGGCGACCTCCGCCGGAGCTACCCAGGCCGGGATTTACGATTTGATCGAACAACATCAGCGTCAGGCCGCCGAAAGCGCACTCGACAGGCTGATTGATATCGATCTTGAGTATGTTAACCAGATGAATGAACTGCGCCTTAGCGCCCTACGGGTGCAGCAAATGGTGATGAATCTGGGACTGGAACTGATCCAGAAAAATTCGCCAACGCTGGAAAAGCAGCTCAATAATGCGGTGAAAATTCTGCAACGTCGGCAAATACGCATTGAAGATCCGGGTGTTCGTGCTCAGGTTGCGACAACGTTAACTACCGTTAGCCAATATAGCGATTTGCTGGCGCTGTATCAGCAGGACAGTGAAATCAGCAATCACCTGCAAACTCTCGCCCAAAATAACATCGCCCAGTTCGCGCAGTTTAGTAGTGAAGTCAGTCAGCTGGTCGACACCATTGAGCTGCGCAATCAGCACGGACTGGCGCATCTCGAAAAAGCCAGTGCACGCGGGCAATACAGCCTGGTATTGCTGGGAATAGTTTCACTTTGCGCACTGATTCTGATCCTCTGGCGCGTGGTTTATCGCTCAGTCACACGTCCACTTGCTGAACAAACGCAGGCGCTGCAACGCTTGCTGGACGGTGATATCGACTCCCCTTTTCCGGAAACCGCTGGCGTGCGGGAGCTGGATACCATCGGGCGGCTGATGGATGCGTTTCGCAGCAGCGTTCATGCGCTGAATCGCCAGCGCGAACAGCTGGCGGCACAAGTAAAAGCGCGCACGGCTGAATTACAGGAACTGGTGGTAGAACATCGACAGGCTCGTGCGGAAGCCGAAAAAGCCAGCCAGGCAAAATCTGCGTTTCTGGCGGCAATGAGCCATGAGATCCGCACACCGCTGTACGGTATTCTCGGCACCGCGCAACTGCTGGCAGATAACCCCGCACTTAACGCCCAGCGTGATGATTTGCGGGCAATTACCGACTCCGGCGAATCGCTGCTGACCATCCTTAACGATATCCTCGATTATTCGGCTATCGAAGCGGGGGGCAAAAATGTTTCGGTCAGCGATGACCCCTTTGAACCACGCCCGCTGCTGGAAAGTACCCTGCAATTAATGAGCGGGCGGGTGAAAGGTCGCCCGATTCGCCTGGCAACGGCAATTGCCAACGATGTACCGAGCGCGTTAATGGGCGATCCGCGACGTATTCGCCAGGTTATTACCAACTTGTTGAGCAACGCCGTGCGTTTCACTGACGAGGGGCAGATCGTCCTGCGCAGTCGCACTGATGGCGAGCAATGGTTGGTCGAAGTGGAAGACAGCGGCTGCGGTATTGATCCCGCGAAACTGGCAGAAATATTCCAGCCATTTGTTCAGGTAAGCGGCAAACGCGGCGGCACCGGGCTGGGGCTGACTATCAGTAGCAGTCTGGCTCAGGCGATGGGCGGCGAAATGAGCGCCACCAGCACGCCGGGGGCTGGAAGCTGTTTTTGTTTACGCTTGCCGTTACGTGTTGCCACTGCCCCCGTGCCAAAAACAGTCAATCAGACGGTACGTCTGGACGGTTTACGTTTGCTGTTAATTGAAGATAACCCGCTAACCCAGCGAATTACCGTTGAGATGCTGAACACCAGTGGTGCGCAGGTCGTGGCTGTTGGCAATGCCGCGCAGGCGATAGAAACGCTGCAAAATAGTGAACCATTTGCTGCCGCACTGGTGGATTTTGATCTGCCGGATATCGATGGAATTACCCTTGCCCGACAACTGGCACAGCAATATCCGTCGCTGGTTTTGATTGGCTTTAGCGCCCATGTCATCGACGAAACGCTGCGCCAGCGAACCAGTTCGCTCTTTCGCGGGATTATCCCTAAACCAGTGCCGCGTGAAGTGCTCGGTCAGTTACTGGCGCACTATCTCCAACTGCAAACCAATAAAGATCAATCGCTGGATGTATCGCAACTCCATGAAGATGCTCAGTTAATGGGGACGGAGAGTATTCGCGAATGGCTGACATTATTTAAACAACATGCCCTGCCACTTCTCGATGAAATAGACGCAGCCCGCGCCAGGCAGGACTGCGAAAAAATTAAACGTGCCGCGCACCAGCTAAAAAGCAGCTGCGCGAGTCTGGGAATGCGTAGCGCCAGCCAGCTATGCGCGCAACTGGAGCAGCAGCCATTATCTGCGCCCCTCCCACACGAAGAAATTACACGCAGTGTTGCCGCTCTGGAAGCGTGGTTGAATAAGAAAGACCTGAACGCGATTTGAATCAATATCAGCCAGTTAAGAATATTTAGAATAGTGGCATTTGGTATGCAACTTAACGGACTGGCAAAATCATGACAGAGAAAAAAAGAACCCGCTGGCAGCGGCGGCCAGGCACGACGGGCGGCAAATTACCGTGGAATGACTGGCGTAATGCCACGACCTGGCGTAAAGCGACGCAATTATTACTGTTAGCAATCAATATTTATATTGCCGTCACCTTCTGGTACTGGGTGCGCTATTACGAAACGGCAGGTAGTACGACATTTGTCGCCAGACCAGGAGGCATCGAAGGCTGGCTACCGATTGCCGGCCTGATGAATCTGAAATATAGCTTTGAAACAGGCCAGCTACCTTCCATCCATGCCGCCGCGATGCTGTTATTGGTCGCTTTTATCGTCATCAGTCTATTACTCAAAAAAGCCTTTTGCTCATGGTTATGCCCGGTTGGTACGCTTTCTGAATTAATCGGCGATCTCGGTAACAAACTGTTTGGTCGGCAATTTGCCCTTCCCCGCTGGCTGGATATTCCTCTGCGCGGCGTGAAGTATTTGCTGTTGAGTTTTTTTCTCTATATCGCGTTATTGATGCCCGCTCAGGCAATTCACTATTTTATGCTATCGCCCTACAGCGTGGTGATGGACGTTAAAATGCTCGATTTCTTTCGTCATATGGGAACCGCGACATTAATCAGCGTGACCGTTTTGCTGATTGCCAGCCTATTTATTCGCCATGCCTGGTGTCGTTATCTTTGCCCATATGGCGCGCTGATGGGCGTGGTTTCGTTATTTTCGCCGTTTAAGATTCGTCGCAATGCCGAAAGTTGTATCGATTGTGGCAAATGCGCAAAAAATTGCCCATCACGGATCCCGGTCGATAAATTAATTCAGGTACGAACAGTGGAATGTACCGGCTGTATGACTTGCGTAGAGTCATGTCCGGTCACTTCAACATTAACTTTTTCGCTGCAAAAACCTGCGGCAAATAAAAAGGCCTTTGCGTTGTCTGGCTGGTTAATGACGCTATTGGTTCTGGGGATTATGTTTGCGGTGATTGGATATGCGATGTATGCGGGTGTATGGCAAAGCCCGGTGCCAGAAGAATTGTATCGACGCTTAATTCCACAAGCGCCAATGATTGGTCACTAAATTAGCAACAAGCGGAACATCACCTCGCACGGGGTGATGTTCACAAAATCACATTATTTTGATTTTGACGTCATAACCTTCAAGCCCGGTCATTTTCTCCCGCGCAGTAAAGCGAATTTCAGAGACTTCTTTCCCTGTGTTCTTACTCAATTCGGCGATTTTTTGCGCAATAAAGTCGGAGATTTCCGTTTCGGCTTGTTTTTTTAGCTCTTCAATATTCACTGTTAACCTCTTCTGGTCTTAAAAGACAGCAACACGCCAGCAAGGTGTTGGTTCCGATCCCCTGGTCAGGTTAGAAATGTTATAAGCCATCTGCATGAAAGATTCAATAATCAGTAGGTTATCGCTCAATATGCGTACAGGGATAAGTGCAAACAGAAGATATAAAAAAGGCTCCGCGAGGGAGCCTGATATTATTTTGTGAAATCCAGCGGCGCATGGTCAGTGCGTATTTGCAAGGCAACGTTATCAAAGGTGATCATCGTCGATTTACAGAAAATACACTTAGCGCCCAAAGGGTTTCGCTCCGTCACATCGAATGCCGATGTGCGGTACTGTGAACCATGACAACATGGACAGCGGAAATGGAGATGTTGAGTAATAACGGCAACCTTAGAGCGTAACAACGTTCGCTGCCGAGGGACCACGTTGCCCCTGCTCAATAGAAAATTCGACTTTCTGATTTTCATTCAGCGTGCGAAATTCATTGCTCTGGATGGCGGTGAAATGAACGAAAACGTCCTTGCTGCCATCATCAGGAGTGATAAAGCCAAAACCTTTATCTGCGTTAAACCATTTTACTAAACCAGTCATTTTATTAGACATATTTTACTTCCTTCATTTTGAGCCTTTCGGCAAACAGGGCTTTATTACAGAAACTACTTAGTGTTCAGGAGAGAGACTCAAAAGAAGGGGATAATGCCTGATAATGAGAACTGCTTTAGTAAACTACTTTGTATGCTGTCTGTCTTTCAAACCGACGCAGCTATTAACGCATGATAAATATGATTAAGCAAATTTTATTTTAGCCGTCCGGCGGTCTTAAATATCGCTAGCTTTATTTTATTAACACCGTATAGTGCGGCGCAGTATTTTTAGTAAGGAATTTGTTTGTCCCGTAAAATGACAGGAATTGTCAAAACCTTTGATCGCAAAAGCGGCAAAGGATTCATCATCCCCTCCGACGGTCGTAAAGAAGTCCAGGTTCATATTTCCGCATTCAGTCCCCGCGACGCAGAAGTGCTCATCCCAGGATTACGCGTAGAATTTTGCCGCGTAAATGGCCTGCGAGGACCAACAGCGGCAAATGTTTATTTATCCTGATGTAAACTACATGCCGGAATACGCGCTTCATTCACTATTTGCGTAAAATCCGCCAGTGAACACATGCCCTGCGCGTTTCTCTCCTCACATTCTGCCAGTGTCAGTTTTACCTCTCCAGGCGGCGTTTTTAGCGATAGCGGCGTTTTATCACGCATCTGCTGCAAGGTCTGGAATACCAGCGAAACCTGAATCCATTGACTGTTATCACTTAGCCGCCGCCAGCGTTCAAATACCAGTTCACCACCCGGCGGGGTGTTATCCGGTTGACCCGGCAGCGTCCAGTTAAGCTTCAGTGCCCCCCCCAGATTCGCCAGGTTGGTATCATGCCCGGCAATAAACAACAGTGAAGTCGGCAGCGTAATTCCATAGTTCGATTTTTGCGGGTTGTTTGGCGTCAACGCCGTCAGAACTAAATCCAACAGCGGTGTGGCACGACGACGAGCCACATCCGGGGTACGTTGCAGCAAATAAAACTGCGCATTATGCAGGCTTAACAAGGTGTTCCACTGATGTGAATCAGTAATTCGTCCCCAGCCAGGCTCCGGCATTCCCTGTGCTTGTTGCAGGAGAAATATCTCCGTCAGCATGGATGCGAGGCTTACCGCACCCGTTAATGAGACGTTATCAGCACTCACCTTGAGTTCAGAGGGCAATGCCTGCGTGAACGAACAGCTTTCGTCTTGTTTCTCTCGTTTGAGGCACAGACTTGATTGCGGAAAATTGAGTACCCGCTCCAGTTCGTGAAATGCCGTTTGCCGATGATCGGTAAAATCAACGAGAGAGCCGCCTGCCCTGCTGAGAATCGCCTCAGTCACGTTCACTTTATCCAGTTGGCAAACACCGGTTTTCAGGGGATTAAATAACGGATCGGGACGGGAAGTGTCTGACTGAGTATGTACGGTTATTGCACAGTCGGGAGCCAGCCCGGCAGCAAAGGCTTCGCCTGTTTTACGAGTGCGCTCGTCAACATCGGCAATAATCGCGACCTGCCCAGCTTTCGGGCAACCATTTTTTGCCAACAAACCGTCAGCCACCAGGCGTTGGCGTTGGTAATGTCCGAGATAAGAGATCAGCTCACCGCCTCGTGGTGTCAGCCAACCCAGTTTCACCGGCCAGCCAGGCCAGGTGTCTGGAGTAACGTCCTGCATGATTTGCGTAGATTTGGTGGGTGCTCGCACACCATGACGGCTGACAATCACCACACTTTCCAGCTTCAGTTCCGGCGCCCCCTGAGCAAATGCAGGTAGCGGAGTTAACGGAAGCAAAAGAGAAAAAAAGGGGATCAAAATCGCTTTCATCGCCAGGTTTCCGTTTTTCATGTTTCGCATTATTGCCTGATGCGACGTTGATGCGTCTCATCAGGCCTACGTTTGTTGTGCGTCAAATCAACCTTTCAGACGCGGTTCCAGCCATACCAACACCACGGTGGAGAGTGAACACATCAACAAAATTCCGACGAACCACAATAAATACCACATTGATCATCCCTCCTTAGTACAGCTCACTATCGTGACGGCGAAGCGTTTCAGTTGTCATGCGCCCCCACATTTTGTAGTAGCTCCATACAGTGTAGAGCAACACAATAGGCAAAAATATCAGCACAATTACTAACATAATGCTCAACGTCAGCTGACTGGAGGTGCTGTCCCACAGCGTCAGGCTGGAGATCGGACTGATGCTCGAAGGCATGACAAACGGAAACAGCGTGATGCCCGCCGTGAAGATAACGCCAAATTGCATCAATGAGGCCAGCAGAAATCCCCAACAGGGGCGACCCCGATAAATCGCCATCACCGTCAGTAATGGGCAGAAAAAACCCAGCAGCGGGAAGATCCACAAAATCGGCGATTCAACAAAATTATTCATCCAGGCACCGGGCAGTACTGTAACCAGTTTCATTAACGGATTGGACGGGCCGTTAACATCCTGGGCGAGCAATACAAAGCCATCAATACCCACCCACAGCCAGTACCCCGCCAGCAAAAAGCACAGCATGACCAACAGCGCAGCGCGTTTGGTCGCCAGTTGCGAACGCAGGTGAATAGCTCCGACCGTTTTTAGTTGCAACCAGACGCCACCTTGTAAAATCACCATGCCCAGACTGAGCAAACCACACAGTAATGGGAACGGTGTCAGCAATTGCCAGAAAGAACCGAGGTACTCCACGCGTAATTGCGGCGTGAAGACAAACGGCACGCCAAGTAACAAATTGCCGAACGCGATACCGAAGACTACCGGCGGCACCAGACTGCCGATGACCAGACCGGCATCCCACATTTTACGCCAGCGCGCATCAGCGATTTTTCCACGATAATCAAAAGCCAGCGGGCGAAAGAACAGCGAGCACAGCACCAGAATCATCGCCACATAAAAGCCGGAAAACGCCGCTGCATAGACTCTGGGCCAGGCGGCAAATAATGCACCGCCCGCAAGAATCAACCAGACCTGGTTGCCTTCCCAGTGTGCGCCAACGCTATTAATCACTATCCGACGTTCATCATCATTACGCGCCACCAGCGGCAACAGACAGCCAATCCCCATGTCAAATCCATCGGAGATCATAAAGACCACCAGGATGACGCCAATCAGCAGCCACCAGATGAAGCGCAATGTTTCATAATCAAACATGATTCTCTCCTTTACCCCTGTTGCTGCGTCGGTTGTTCACTCTGCATCGCGCTCGGCCCCAGACGGGCATATTTCTGCATCAGGTAGACTTCGGCGATTAAGAACAGGGTATAAAGCCCTACGATCATGATCAGTGAGAAAGCCAGTTGTCCCGTGGTTAACGCGGAGTGCGCGGAGTATGTCGGTAAGATGTCCTGAATCGCCCACGGCTGACGACCAAACTCGGTCATAAACCACCCGGCTTCAATGGCAATCCACGGCAGCGGCAAACTCCAGAGCGCCATTTTCAGCACCCAACGATGCTGGTCAATTTTACCGCGCAGCGTCTGAACGAGCGCAATCAGCATTACCAGTAACAGCAGCGAACCGCAGCCCACCATGATGCGGAAACTCCAGAACACCGGCGCAACCTGTGGAATAGCGCCACGCATTGCTGCCTGATACTGCGCCGGTGTGACATGATTCATATCCGGCGCATAGCGGGAGAGCAACATGCCGTAACCAAGGTCGCTTTCCAACTCCCGGAATGCCTGCAACACATGCGGCTCCCGGTTACCTTGCGAGATCTCCTGCATCAGCAGCCAGGCCATACGTCCGCGTTGCAATCGTGGGTAGGTTTCAGCCATCAAATTTTTCAGCCCCGGAACGGGCTTATCTAATGAGTGAGTGGCGAGGATCCCTAACAGTGCGGGAATTTTGATGGCAAAGGCATTACGTTCTTGATCCTGTTCCGGCCAGGCAACGAGATGGAACGGCGCAGGTGCGGGTTCGGTTTGCCACTCCCCTTCCATTGCGGCCAGTTTTACCGGCTGAACGCGTGCGACTTCATAAGCAGAACTGTCTCCAAGTTGCAGCGCGCCGATTATCGCCAGTGTGCCAAAGACCGAACCGATGGCGAACGAACGTAGCGCAACATCACGCTCCCGTCCGCGCAGTAAATACCAGGCGCTGATCGCCATAATAAACATGGCTCCGGTCACATAGCCCGCCATCACCGTATGGACAAATTTCACCTGGCTGACAGGGTTAAAAACCAGATCGCTGAAACTGGTCATCTCCATACGCAGGGTGTCGATATCGAAATGCGCGCCGGTCGGGAACTGCATCCAGCCGTTGGCATTCAAAATCCACAATGCGGAGATATTGGAACCGAATGCCACCAGCCAGGTCACCAGCAGATGCTGGTATTTATTCAGCCGTTGCCAGCCGAAGAAGAACAGACCGACAAAGGTGGATTCGAGGAAAAAGGCCATTAATGCTTCCATCGCCAGCGGTGCGCCAAAAATGTCGCCCACATAGTTGGAATAGAATGACCAGTTAGTACCAAACTGAAACTCCATCGTCAGGCCGGTGGCCACACCGAGAGCGAAGTTGATACCGAAGAGCTTACCCCAGAAACGCGTCATATCGCGGTAGACTGTTTTGCCGGTGACCACGTAAATGGTTTCCATGATAGCCAGCAAAAAAATCAGCCCCAGGGTAAGGGGCACGAATAAAAAGTGGTACAGCGCGGTTAGTGCAAACTGCCAGCGCGATAAATCAATAACATCCCACATGCGAACTCCTGTAGGCGAAGAGAGGGAAATAACCCTTTAATAGTAGATCTCCCTTTTTATCCTTACAGTTTGTAGGTGGTCGTATTCGCTGATTGCGATATTCATAAGACTGAAAGCGACATTTGCCGCCGTTTTCACTGTTGCTCGTTTTCCACCAGCCACTGACACACCTCGCCCAACCGCTGCGCAGAATCAGCCAAATCTTCCGGCGCTGCCAGCACAACTTCCGGTATAGGGCAGATTTCATAACTCTCAAGCAGCGGGCCTTTTAGGGTGTCCGTGCAACGTAAATGCCAGACATGGCGTAACCCGGTGGCGTTGATATAGCTCTCGCCATAGCCAATGGTGCGAATCTGAATATTCCCCTCCCCGCAAAGGCGCGACAGAAAAAGTCGGTCAGCCTCGCTGATGGGCAATTGCGTCAGGTTAATACTGTGCGGCTGCGTGTCAGGGTTACGCACATGCGCCAGCAATTCATGAGCCAACGGCAGTCCGTTCATCAGGCCATCGATGGGTGGCGGTAACAGCGAATCTGTCGGCAAGACGTTTTGCGTTGCCGCCTGCCACAAAGGCAGCGGCGCGCAGCCAGTCTCCAGACGGTCTTCCAGTAACTGCTCTCCGCGACGTCTGCGCACTCGCCATAATCCGCAAAAAATTGCCTCCTGAATTTCACTTTCACTGCCATCAACGTGTTGGATGCGAACTGACACTTCCCCTTCCCCGAGAAGCGTATTGATAAAGTGGCGATCGTAAGCGTTGAGATTTAACAGATCGACTGCCAGCACCTCGCCCAAAGGGGGGATACGTTGGCTTAGCTGTTGTTGCAGTTCGTTTAACAGCACAATCACCTGCGGGCTATATGCACACTGTTCCAGTGCCGCCATGCTCGGTTCATCATTCACCTGGCAGGTGATCGGCAGCGGATTCATACTGAAGCTGTCGTCATCAGGTTGCGTTCCTGGCCTCAGTAAATGGAAAAAAGTGTCACTCATGAGGCACGCTCCTGTTGCGGTTCGACAAGCCCACGCATCAGGTTTATCAACTCCGTCCATGGGTGAATACCATTCAGCACGCCGCGATAGCTACCGCCGGTAAACACCAGTGTGGCGGGAAAGCGAAAAACACCAAAGCGATCGCCGATAGCCTCGCTCTGCGCAAGATCGGCTACCGCCACCTGCCACGCATAGTCTGGAAATTCGCGCAATAATTCGCCAATTATTATCGGATTATCACCGACCTCCGGCGTGCGTTTCGGATCGCTGCTTAACAGCACTACGCCGTCTGGTGCCTGCGATAACCAGTCATCAAGGCTGGATTCTGTGACAGGTGTCCAGCCGCGCGCCAGCATACGCTGCCACAACGCATTAAAAGGAGAGTCATTGATCATCCCTGCTCCTCCAGGCTCATCCGGTACTGGCGTAAGCGAACGCCTTCATAATTTTCCATCGACAGACAGTCATAGTTGAGACAGCGTGATTCCTCTGCCAGATGCGGTACGATTCCCCACTCTGCCAGTTGCGCCAGCGCCAACTGTTCTGCTGATGGCAGTTGTTCACGTGCCAGTTCGCTCAGGCTGCCACCGTAGTCGTCGAGCATTGCCGGTTGCAGCCCGACCAGGGCGATTTGTTCAGGCAAATGTCCACGAATATCCGCCAGCGCCAGCACTTCGGAGAAACTGTTCTGGTGCAGACTCATTTTCTTTGCGCTAAGGTATGCCGGAATGCGCTCTCCGGCATATGTCCGTAGCGTTCCTGGCTCCAGCCCATAATCAATGGCATCGAGGATCAACAAATGACTGGCGCTTTCAACGTAGCCCAACAAATTCAGCCCCTGAGTGCCACCATCGACAATCTCCACGTTTTCGGGCCAGTGATAATGTGCATATAGCCGTTCCGCCACCCGCACACCGAAACCTTCATCGGCCCATAGCAGGTTGCCCAGCCCCATCACCACCACGCGCTGCTCGCTCATGAACGCTCCTTGTTGCTTTTGACTTTAAAAAACTTGTGGCTGCGGTAACCGTTCACCATCGTGGAGATCACCGTGTCATCAGACATGATGTCTTCACGCAGCGCCATATAGACATGACCGATCACAAACGCACCAATTAGCCACATCCCCAGCCGATGCCAGCTGTGAATGTCCAGCGAGTTGCCGCCCGTCCAGTAGAAAAACTCCACTACATAACGGAACGGCGCGAAAATGGCATACTGGCTGTGTTCGCTGAACAGCGCAAAACCGGTGACGATCATAAAGACCGACATCAGGAAATAGCCGAACATCGCCGCCTGGGCGATGGGGTTATGACCGATGTCGGCACTCGGGCGTTTTGCCAGAAACAGATACCAGCGGATTTCATACCACACGCCCAGCCACCAGCTTTTACGCCATACCGGCACAATGAAAAGCTCGCGTGAATAGCGATTACCCACGAACGCCCAGTAAATCCGCATCAGCAATATCACGGTAAAAATCATTCCGGCGCTGAAGTGAATTAACCTGATGTAGCCCATATAGAACAGATACGTCGCCTCGCCGCTGACCGAAGGCAGCGGCTTACCGATAAAGTAACCGGTGACCATCAACACCGCCATGCATAACACCGTCAGCCAGTGCCAGATACGGACTGGCGCTTCAAAGACATAGTGGCTGACAACGTTGTCGCTTTTCTCTTGCATGATGATTCTCCTTCGCTGTTAACGCACCTGCACGGAGATAAGCTCGCTACCGTCGTCGCCCAGCACGTGTGTCGAACAGGCGAGGCACGGGTCAAAGCTGTGCAGAGTACGCAGGATCTCCAGCGGTTGCTCGGGGATCGCCATTTTGGTGTTCATCAGCGCCGCTTCATAAGCGCCAATCTGCCCTTTGGGATCGCGCGGGCTGGCGTTCCAGGTGGTCGGCACCACGCACTGGTAGAGATCAATCTTGCCATCGCGGATGGCGGCCCAGTGGCCTAACGCCCCGCGCGGCGCTTCGGTAAAGCCGACGCCACGGCACTCTTTCGGCCAGGTCGCAGGCTCCCATTTTTCAGTGGAGGCAGTGGCAAGATTGCCGTTTTTCAGATTGGTCATCAGCTTGTCGAAGAAGTATTGCAACTTACTTGCGGCCCACTGCGCTTCGTGCGCGCGGCA
Source organism: Escherichia sp. MOD1-EC7011 (assembly GCF_002965005.1). Lineage (NCBI taxonomy): Bacteria > Pseudomonadati > Pseudomonadota > Gammaproteobacteria > Enterobacterales > Enterobacteriaceae > Escherichia > Escherichia sp. MOD1-EC7011. The sequence goes on along the minus strand of NZ_PTRD01000027.1, from coordinate 40,403 downwards.
CAGAATGCGGCCTAACGTCGACTGGATGCCAGAAAGCGGTAGGTTCAGCGCCGACATCATGCGATCGACCGACTCAACGGTCGCAGCATCGCCTTTGTGGTAGGCGATTAACGTGCGCGCCAGCGGCCCCACTTCCATCGCATGACCGCGCCAGCGTGGCGCTTTGATCCACGAGTAACGTTCCTGTTCATTCAGCTGCTGAATGTTGGTGTCGCTACCTTTAACATCGCCCGGGTTGTACCACGGGTCGGTAATACCATCAAAAGGATGACGCCCAACCTGATCGTTGGGATACCGATACCAGGCGTGATCGACAAACTCCTGCACCTGCTGCGGATCAACCAAATCCACTGGCAGCACATTGTTGAAGTCGCCATTGATTACCGCACCACCAGGCATCAGCAGACTTTTCTCGCCAAAGTCGTTGGCAATATCCGGGAATGCGCCGTAGCTAAGGACGCATTTATCAGAAAGACCAGTGCCGATTTCACTCCACGGTTTGTTGAACTGACCGATGGCTAAGGCGTCGGGGATCATCACGTTGTTAATGAAGTCCGCCGTGCGGGTAATGATCGACTGAACCAGGTTCAGGCGTTCCATATTGACCGCCCCGACCGCGCCGCTTTCGTCAATGTTAATGGCGCATGGCATCCCGCCGACAATCCAGTTCGGATGCGGGTTTTTACCACCAAAAACGGCGTGAATTTTGACGATCTCCCGCTGGAAATCGAGGGCTTCGAGATAGTGGGCAAAGCCCATCAGGTTGGCTTCCGGCGGCAGTTTGTACTGCGGGTGCCCCCAGTAGCCATTGCGGAAGATCCCCAACTGCCCGCCTTCAACAAATTTCTTCAGGCGGTTTTGTACGTCGAAGAAATAGCCAGGGGATGATTTCGGCCACGAGGAGAGGCTTTGCGCCAGTTCTGACGTTTTCCGTGGGTCGGCTTTCAGCGCATCTAACACATCTATCCAGTCCATCCCGGCGAGCTGATAGAAGTGCACCAGATGGTCGTGGCACCAGAGCGTCGCCAGCATAATATTACGGATGATATTGGCGTTGTCCGGCACTTTAATGCCGATGGCATCCTCTATTGCATAGACCGAAGCCAGAGCGTGTACGCCAGTGCAGACGCCGCAGATACGCTCAACGAACGCCCACGCATCACGCGGATCGCGGCCTTGCAGGATGATCTCCAGCCCGCGAAACATAGTGCCGCAGGAAACAGCATTGGTGATCACATTCTGATCGTTAATATTCACTTCGCAGCGCATATGACCTTCGATGCGCGTAATCGGGTCGACCACCAGGCGGCGTCCGGCATTGTTGATGGTGTATCCCTGAGTTTCGTACTGAGTGCTCATGCCTGTTTATCCTCGTTGCCCGGCTGTTGTTCGGCTTCTGCAAGTTGCTGGTTATGACGTCTGCGCTGGTCAACGGCGCTGGCGACTGCATGTACGCCAACAGCCGCAGCCACGACACCAAGCGCGGTTAAGCCCACGGTATCGGCGGTAGAGTGCGTTCCCATCTGCGGAATATCGACCACGCGGCTATAGAACGAACCGCGATCCCAGAAACCATTTTCAGAACAGCCCAGGCAGCCATGACCAGACTGGATTGGGAAAGAAACGCCATCATTCCAGCGTGTGGAGGAACAGGCGTTATAGGTGGTAGGCCCTTTGCAGCCCATTTTGTACAGGCAGTAACCTTTACGCGCGGCGTCATCATCCCAACTCTGGACGAACTCTCCGGCATCAAAGTGAGCGCGGCGATAGCATTTATCGTGGATTCGCTGACCGTAGAACATCAGCGGACGCCCCATTCTGTCGACATCCGGCAGACGATCGAATGTCACCATGTAAGTAATGATGGCGCTCATCACATCCGGGATCGGCGGGCAGCCGGGCACTTTAATGATCGGTTTGTCGGTGATGACTTTGTCGATGGGGGTGGCCTGCGTCGGATTGGGTCGGGCGGCTTGCACACAGCCCCAGGACGCACAGGTGCCCCAGGCAATAATTGCACTGGCTCCGGCAGCTGCACGTTTGAGTTTCTCAATAAACGGTCGACCGCTACTGATACAGAACATCCCCTGCTCGCCCAGCGGCGGGTTACCTTCTACTGCGAGGATATATTTGCCGTTGTATTGCGTGATGATGTCTTCAAAGACTTCCTCTGCCTGAGTGCCTGCGGCAGCCATCAGAGTATCGTCGTAGTCGAGAGAAATAAGGGAAAGAATGACATCCTTCGCCAGCGGATGAGCAGAACGGATAAAAGATTCGGTACAGCAGGTGCATTCAAGACCGTGGATCCACACCACTGGAATGCGCGGTTTATTCTCCAGCGCCCAGGCAATCTTTGGTGCCATCCCCGCGCCTAATCCCAGCGACGTGGCAGCCAGACTGCAATATTTAAGAAAACTTCGCCGGGTAACCCCCTGACGTCGCATAGCCTGGTAAAAGGTTTCCTCGTTATTCATATAGCACGTCTCTTCTCCTTGCGACACCGACTGGAGTGCCGGGCGCTTTTGGTCGGCAAGCGACGTCCCTGGAGCAAGGCAAACCATCGCTTCACGAGAGAGACAGAAAACGAAAGCTCATCCTTCTGCACTGGCGCACGTCGCCAGAAAGTATTGTTAATAAAGCGTAGTGAAACTTTTGCACAAAACAACACAGAGTGTGTGGATTTATCTTTTAGCGATAAAAATGAACCTTATTTTCCTTAAGGTTTACCGCAGGAAGGTTATGAAGCGATTTTTATGGCGATGGAATGCGCAAATTGCTGTTATTTCACGCAATCAACACGATTTTGTCTGTTTTTCAGGCAAACAAACACATTGGGGGTTTACACGACGCATCGGGATGTTTATAGTTCGCGTCATTCCGGAAGTGTGGCCGAGCGGTTGAAGGCACCGGTCTTGAAAACCGGCGACCCGAAAGGGTTCCAGAGTTCGAATCTCTGCGCTTCCGCCAAATAAGATAAGGGGTTAGCTAAATGCTAACCCCTTTTTCTTTTACCTGTCAAAATCGCCATGCCGTTATGCCATCCCAATGACTTAATCTGTCTTTGCTAAACCTGTTCCAGATCAAATGCGTAAAGATGGGTAAAACCTCTGGGTAGCTTTCGGCAATATCATTATGCTGCTTTATTAATTACACCTGTCATAGAGAGTGACTCCATGGATCGTATAGTTAGTTCTTCACATGACCGTACATCGCTACTTAGCACCCATAAGGTGCTGCGTAATACCTATTTCTTGCTGAGCCTGACGCTGGCCTTTTCTGCGATTACCGCGACGGCCAGTACGGTTCTGATGCTACCATCTCCGGGTCTGATTCTGACGCTGGTAGGTATGTATGGTTTGATGTTCCTGACCTATAAAACGGCGAATAAGCCGACCGGGATTATCTCCGCGTTCGCCTTTACCGGTTTTCTGGGTTATATCCTCGGCCCGATTCTGAACACCTATCTGTCTGCCGGAATGGGCAACGTAATCGCTATGGCACTGGGCGGCACGGCGTTAGTGTTCTTCTGCTGCTCTGCCTATGTGCTGACCACCCGCAAAGATATGTCGTTCCTCGGCGGTATGCTGATGGCGGGTATTGTGGTGGTACTGATTGGAATGGTAGCGAATATCTTCCTGCAACTGCCTGCCCTGCATCTGGCAATCAGTGCGGTATTCATTCTGATCTCCTCTGGCGCAATTCTGTTTGAAACCAGCAACATCATTCATGGCGGTGAAACGAACTACATTCGTGCCACGGTTAGCCTGTATGTGTCGCTGTACAACATCTTCGTCAGCCTGCTGAGCATTCTGGGCTTCGCCAGCCGCGATTAATCTCACCCGCTAACACTTTCATAGCCTCGCTTTATGCGGGGCTTTGTTTTTTGTTACACTGCCGCCAGTCTGATTAAGGTAGTAATAATTATGCTGATCTTCGAAGGTAAAGAGATAGAGACCGATACCGAAGGCTATCTCAAAGAAAGCAGCCAGTGGAGTGAGCCGCTGGCAGTGGTGATTGCAGAGAACGAAGGGATTTCGCTGTCGCCAGAACACTGGGAAGTGGTGCGTTTTGTGCGTGATTTCTATCTGGAATTTAATACTTCTCCGGCAATTCGTATGCTGGTAAAAGCGATGGCGAATAAATTTGGCGAAGAAAAAGGTAACAGCCGATACTTATACCGACTGTTTCCGAAAGGTCCGGCTAAGCAAGCCACCAAAATTGCTGGCCTGCCAAAACCGGTAAAATGTATTTAACGGATACGAAAATCGGTTAATTCCCCCGAGGGATGATGCGGCTCGCTGAGCACCCGTTCCACACGCGCAGAACGCGGGCCGCCACTCTTTAACCACTGCATTAATTTTTCCACCTGCCCTTCTTCACCGCAGGCAACCACTTCCACGCTGCCATCGTCAAGATTTTTGGCGTACCCGGTTAATCCCAGTTTTTTCGCTTCGTACTGCGTGGTATAGCGAAAGCCTACCCCCTGAACTCGCCCGAAAACCCAGGCAATTATGCATACTTTCGACATCACCGCTCTCCTTATTCTTATAGCTGCGTTGCAAATCCATGGAAAACTCCGGACAATGGCGCCCATTTCTTTGCATCGACAGAATAGTAAATTATGAGTGTACGTTTAGTGTTAGCCAAAGGGCGCGAAAAATCATTACTTCGTCGCCATCCGTGGGTCTTTTCCGGGGCCGTTGCCCGCATGGAAGGTAAAGCCAGCCTCGGTGAAACCATCGATATTGTTGATCATCAGGGAAAATGGTTAGCACGCGGCGCTTATTCGCCGGCTTCGCAAATCCGCGCTCGCGTCTGGACTTTCGATCCTTCGGAATCCATCGACATTGCCTTTTTCACCCGACGCTTACAACAGGCGCAAAAGTGGCGCGACTGGCTGGCGCAAAAAGATGGCCTCGATAGCTATCGTTTAATTGCCGGTGAGTCTGATGGCCTGCCGGGTATAACTATCGATCGTTTCGGTAATTTTCTGGTGCTGCAACTGCTGAGTGCTGGCGCAGAATATCAGCGGGCGGCATTGATCAGCGCCCTGCAAACGCTATACCCGGAATGTGCGATTTACGATCGCAGCGACGTCGCGGTACGTAAAAAAGAAGGGATGGAGCTGACCCAGGGCCCCGTCACCGGCGAGTTGCCTCCTGCCCTGCTGCCGATAGAAGAACACGGTATGAAGCTGCTGGTGGACATTCAGCACGGGCACAAAACGGGCTACTACCTGGATCAGCGTGACAGCCGCCTGGCAACCCGCCGCTACGTTGAAAATAAACGCGTACTGAACTGTTTCTCCTATACCGGTGGTTTCGCGGTATCGGCATTAATGGGCGGTTGCAGCAACGTTGTTAGTGTTGATACCTCCCAGGAAGCACTGGACATTGCACGGCAGAACGTTGAGCTGAACAAACTGGATCTGAGCAAGGCAGAGTTCGTGCGTGATGACGTCTTTAAATTGCTGCGAACTTATCGCGATCGCGGGGAGAAATTTGACGTTATCGTGATGGATCCGCCGAAGTTTGTTGAGAACAAAAGCCAGTTGATGGGCGCCTGCCGGGGCTATAAAGACATCAACATGCTGGCGATTCAGTTGCTGAATGAGGGCGGTGTTCTCCTGACGTTCTCCTGTTCAGGCCTGATGACCAGCGATTTATTTCAGAAAATCATCGCGGATGCCGCAATTGATGCCGGTCGTGATATACAATTTATAGAGCAGTTCCGTCAGGCAGCCGATCATCCGGTGATCGCTACCTACCCGGAAGGGCTATATCTGAAAGGGTTTGCCTGTCGCGTCATGTAACTTGAAATGTGGAATTTTACCCTTATATCAAAGGTGAAGATTTCCCGGGAGGTGACTATGATTGCCAGCAAATTCGGTATCGGCCAGCAGGTCCGCCATTCCCTGTTAGGTTATCTCGGAGTGGTCGTGGATATCGACCCGGTTTATTCGCTCTCTGAACCGTCGCCTGATGAGCTGGCGGTGAACGATGAGCTTCGCGCCGCTCCGTGGTATCACGTGGTGATGGAGGATGACAACGGCCTACCGGTTCATACCTACCTGGCTGAAGCCCAGCTAAGTAGCGAATTGCAGGATGAACATCCTGAACAGCCATCCATGGATGAGCTGGCGCAGACCATCCGCAAACAACTCCAGGCGCCGCGTCTGCGTAACTAACCCTCATACAAATACCCGGAAGGCAAAAACCTTCCGGGTATTTTTTATTTAGCCAGCCCCAGGCGAGGGATCTCAATTGCCGGGCAGCGATCCATGACTACCTGTAACCCGGCATCACGTGCCAGTACAGCCGCTTGCTCATTAATCACCCCTAGCTGCATCCATAAGGTTTTCGCACCAATGGCGATAGCTTCCTGCGCCACGCCCCACGCGGCTTCTGAATTACGGAAAACATCGACCATATCGATTTTTTCCGGAACCTCTGCCAGCGTGCCGTAGCCCTGCTGACCCAGCAGCGTTTTACCGGCGACTTTAGGTGAGACCGGAATAACGTGATAGCCCTGATCAAGCAAGTATTTCATCACGCGATAACTTGGACGGTCGGGTTTATCACTTGCCCCTACCAGCGCAATGGTATGAGTGGACGTTAAAATGGCTGCAATATCGGTCTCTTTCATCATTTCCTCCAGACTATTTATCAAAGTGTACGACAATCCCAACATACCAACCATGCAGCTAATACGAATGAATGAGAGCAAAAGCGGAAAACATGTCTATATGTTAGTAAGTATGATTAAAGAAAAATTTTGATACATTATTATTCAGGCGGTCATTAGACAGGAGCTATCTATGAAAACCGGCATTTTGACCACCTTGATTGCATTATGTTTGCCGGTATCCGTTTTTGCCACCACGCTACGGCTGTCCAGCGATATTGATCTTCTGGTACTCGACGGCAAAAAGGTTTCAAGCTCTCTGTTACGCGGAGCGGATAGCATTGAATTGGATAATGGGCCGCATCAGTTAGTGTTTCGCGTCGAGAAGACTATCCATCTTTCCAGTAGTGAAGAACGGCTTTATATCTCCCCGCCGCTGGTCGTCAGTTTTAATACACAGCTCATTAGCCAGGTGAACTTTCGCCTGCCACGCCTGGAGAATGAACGGGAAGCCAATCATTTCGACACAACGCCGCGCCTTGAATTGTTAGATGGCGATGCGACGCCGATTCCGGTAAAGCTGGATATTCTGGCTATTACTTCAACCGCAAAAACGATTGATTATGAAGTCGAGGTCGAGCGTTATAACAAATCCGCGAAACGCGCTTCTCTACCGCAATTTGCCACCATGATGGCAGATGACAGTACACTGCTCTCTGGTGTTTCCGAACTGGATGCCATCCCACCACAGTCCCAGGTGCTCACTGAACAACGGCTGAAGTATTGGTTTAAACTGGCAGATCCGCAAACGCGCAATAACTTCCTGCAATGGGCGGAAAAACAACCATCTTCCTGAGATTTTTGTGCCTGTGCGCAGGCTTTTTCGGTCTTTATCTTGCAGCGATAAGTGCTTACAGTAATCTGTAGGAAAGTTAACTATGGATGTAAATTATGGAACTGACGACTCGCATTTTACCAGCGCGGAAACATATTGCGCTGGTGGCACACGATCACTGTAAACAAATGCTCATGAGCTGGGTGGAACGGCATCAACCATTACTGGAACAGCACGAGCTTTATGCGACGGGCACCACGGGTAACTTAATTTCCCGCGCTACCGGTATGAATGTTAACGCCATGTTGAGCGGCCCAATGGGCGGTGACCAGCAGGTGGGCGCACTGATTTCGGAAGGAAAAATTGATGTGCTGATTTTCTTCTGGGATCCATTAAACGCCGTACCGCACGATCCTGACGTGAAAGCGTTACTGCGACTGGCGACGGTGTGGAACATTCCGGTCGCTACCAACGTGGCAACGGCAGATTTCATCATCCAGTCGCCGCATTTCAACGACGCGGTCGATATTCTGATCCCCGATTATCAGCGTTATCTCGCAGAACGCCTGAAGTAATATTGCACAGGTGGCAAACGCCACCTGTTTCTTACGGTTTTCTCGCCACCGGCACATCCAGATTTTTCAGTATTTCCACAAAGGGAGAGGGATACTCTTTGTTAAACAGTGCCCATACCCGATGGCGTGCGCGGGTCAGCGCCACGTACATTAATCGCCGTTCTTCAGCGTCCGGGAAATCCTCAACCGGTGGCAGTAGCGCCTCTTCCATAATCGACTCCCGCGCCGCAGCCGGAAAACCATCACTCCCCTCCTGCAAGCCAACGATGATGACGTAATCCGCCTGTTGCCCTTTGCTGGCATGAATAGTCATAAAGTCGATTTGCAACTTCGGCCAGCGTGTTGCCGCTTTTTCCAGGCTGGCAGGCCTCATGTGGTGATAACGCGCCAGAACCAGAATGCGCTCTTCCGGTTTGGCATAACCAGAGAGCTTATCCAGCAAAGCGTCAAGCTGGCTCTCATCCAATAACGTGACGGCTTTTTTGTCTCCATTGGTTAAGCTATTTAGCGGCTTTTTCAACTGACTTGGGTTCTGCTGAATAAACCGGTTTGCCACCTCACCGATACGACTGTTAAAACGGTAAGTCGTGTCTAAATCACAGCGATCGCCTTCACCAAAGTTTTCATGGAAAGCCGTGGTGAGCGACATTTGCGCGCCACTGAAGCGGTAAATCGCCTGCCAGTCATCGCCAACGGCAAACAACGTCGTCTGGCTGTTTTGCTTGCGTAATGCCGCTAACAACGCTGCGCGCTGCGGCGAGATATCCTGAAATTCATCAACCAGAATATGCTTCCAGGGGCTGATAAAGCGACCTTTCTCCAGAATCACAATCGCCTGGTGAATAAGGCCCGAAAAATCGACGGCGTTTTCTGCCTTCAGCGCACCTTTCCAGGCTTTTAATAACGGGGCCATCAACTTGATACGTTTACTGAACAGAGCGCGAATCTCTTCGGGCACGCTGGCAATCATTTCTGCCTGTGCACCGCCGTGCATCCGCATCAGACTTACCCAGCGATCGAGGCGTGAGGCAAGACGACGCTGTAATTTTTCATCATCCCAGAAGTTACCTTCTGGCACTGACCACTGCATTTCTTCCGTCAGCCATTGCCGCCAGCCCTTCGCCTGCGCTTTCTTCTCGCTGCATTGCTTGCGCCACTCAGCAATAAAGAGTTCATGTCGGGCAGCGGTGTCATTTTCCAGTTTGCTGACTGTGGGTACTTTTTTGCTACATTGCTGAATAATATGTAGCGCCAGTGAATGAAACGTGCGTGCGGTAATGTCTTCGGTATGTAGCCGGTCGCGAATACGCTCGTCCATCTCTTCAGCAGCTTTGCGACCAAACGCCAGCAATAAAATTTGCTCAGGGGACGCTTCACCACGCGCCAGCAACCAGCCTGCACGCGCTACCAGCACCGATGTTTTACCGCTTCCTGCGCCTGCCAGCACTAACAGAGAATGTTCGCCATTAACGACTGCCCGAGCCTGCGCCGGATTAAGCGGTGAAGATTCAACCTGGCGGAAAAAATCCGCATACTCATTAAGCATGGTTTCGGTATACGCCTGATTATGCTGCAACCGAGCGCCTTCAATATCTTTCAACCAGGCCTGACATTTGCGCCACGCCTCACGGCAGTTATCGAATTCTTCCAGTCGATTAACCGGCAACGGCAACGCCGACAAAGCCTGGCGGATTTGTTGCTGCACGCCAGAAGTTTGCTCCCGCGTCAGCCATTTATTATCGTTGGTGCGTGCGGCGATAAGATCCAATTGCTGCTGTAATACGCCAGCCGCAATTTCGCTCATCTCCTCGCTCCAGCGCCGCCAGTGAGCATCAAGATGGCGGTGAAAACGCTGCGTCTCACCCCATTCGGTGCCGTGCAGACGCACTACTTTTTCATCAGGTAGTACAAATTCCAGCTCACCCCATACCAGACCGCGCTTGCAGTGAATTGCCAGTAATTGATTGAAAGGAATGAGATATTCGTGACGATCGCCGGAGACTTTTATCCCGGCATTGAGGATCACCGCCCGATCATAAGGGTGCTGTGCCAGACGTTTGCCAAGAGTTGTCGCTTTCAGTTCCATGACTCTGTAGATCCACACGATGTTATTTCTTATCAGTGTAACCGTCAGAGAAAACGTGCTCCAGCCCAAAAAAACGTTACAATTGCCGCCCATTACTGAAAACCACAGTAAAGCGAGGTTTTATGCGTACCGTTTTGAACATTCTGAACTTTGTGCTTGGCGGATTTGCCACCACTCTGGGCTGGCTGTTGGCAACCCTGGTCAGTATTGTGCTGATTTTTACCTTACCGCTGACACGATCCTGCTGGGAGATCACCAAACTGTCTCTGGTGCCTTACGGCAATGAGGCCATTCATGTCGATGAACTGAATCCGGCAGGTAAAAATGTACTGCTGAATACTGGCGGTACGGTACTGAATATTTTCTGGCTGATTTTCTTTGGCTGGTGGTTATGCCTGATGCACATTGCGACAGGTATCGCACAATGCATTTCCATCATTGGCATTCCGGTTGGCATTGCGAATTTTAAAATTGCCGCTATTGCACTGTGGCCGGTCGGTCGCCGCGTAGTTTCTGTGGAAACAGCTCGTGCTGCGCGTGAAGCCAATGCGCGACGTCGTTTTGAATAATCTAACATTATGGCTTTTATGCTAAGTCCTTTGCTCAAACGCTATACCTGGAACAGCGCCTGGCTGTATTACGTGCGTATTTTTATTGCGCTTTGTGGAACCACAGCGTTTCCGTGGTGGCTGGGTGATGTAAAACTGACGATTCCGCTGACGCTGGGAATGGTGGCAGCGGCGCTAACCGATCTCGACGACCGACTGGCTGGGCGTCTGCGTAACCTCATCATTACGCTGTTCTGCTTTTTTATTGCCTCGGCCTCGGTAGAACTCCTTTTCCCCTGGCCCTGGTTATTTGCCATTGGCTTAACGCTCTCCACCAGCGGTTTCATTTTGCTTGGCGGTTTGGGTCAACGCTATGCAACAATCGCCTTTGGTGCGTTGCTGATCGCCATTTACACCATGCTGGGGACGTCTCTCTATGAGCACTGGTATCAGCAGCCGATGTATCTGCTTGCTGGTGCCGTCTGGTACAACGTTCTGACGCTTATTGGTCATCTACTGTTCCCTGTCCGCCCATTGCAGGACAATCTGGCGCGTTGCTATGAACAACTGGCGCGTTATCTGGAACTGAAATCACGCATGTTCGATCCTGATATAGAGGATGAAAGCCAGGCACCGCTGTACGATTTGGCTCTCGCCAACGGGCAACTGATGGCGACACTGAATCAGACGAAACTCTCGTTGCTGACTCGTTTACGCGGCGATCGTGGTCAGCGGGGGACACGTCGCACATTGCATTACTACTTTGTAGCGCAGGATATCCACGAACGTGCCAGCTCTTCCCATATTCAGTATCAAACGTTGCGGGAACATTTTCGCCACAGCGACGTGCTGTTCCGTTTCCAGCGACTGATGTCAATGCAGGGACAGGCCTGCCAGCAACTGTCACGCTGTATTTTGCTGCGTCAGCCTTATCAACACGATCCGCATTTTGATCGCGCTTTTACGCATATTGATGCTGCGCTGGAGCGAATGCGCGATAACGGCGCGCCCGCCGATTTACTCAAAACACTGGGATTTTTGCTGAACAATTTACGTGCCATTGATGCCCAACTGGCAACAATTGAATCAGAACAGGCTCAGGCGCTGCCCCATAATAATGACGAAAATGAACTCGCAGATGACAGCCCGCACGGGTTGAGCGATATCTGGCTGCGTCTTAGCCGTCACTTCACGCCGGAATCCGCCCTCTTCCGTCATGCGGTAAGAATGTCACTGGTCTTGTGCTTCGGCTACGCCATCATTCAGATAACCGGGATGCATCACGGATATTGGATCTTGCTGACAAGTTTGTTTGTCTGCCAGCCAAACTATAACGCCACGCGCCACCGCCTGAAATTAAGGATTATTGGTACGCTGGTGGGTATTGCGATTGGCATTCCTGTGCTGTGGTTTGTGCCGTCACTGGAAGGGCAACTGGTGCTGCTGGTCATTACCGGTGTTCTCTTTTTTGCCTTCCGTAACGTGCAATACGCTCATGCAACGATGTTCATTACGCTTCTGGTGCTACTGTGCTTTAACTTGCTGGGTGAAGGTTTTGAAGTGGCATTGCCTCGCGTAATCGATACGCTAATCGGATGTGCCATTGCATGGGCAGCGGTAAGTTACATCTGGCCAGACTGGCGGTTTCGTAATCTGCCCCGAATGCTTGAGCGCGCAACCGATGCTAACTGCCGTTATCTCGATGCTATTCTCGAACAATACCACCAGGGGCGCGATAACCGTCTGGCATATCGTATTGCTCGTCGCGATGCACACAATCGTGATGCAGAGCTGGCGTCGGTGGTGTCGAATATGTCCAGCGAACCGAATGTCACACCGCAAATTCGCGAGGACGCGTTCCGGTTACTCTGCCTTAACCATACGTTTACCAGTTACATTTCTGCCCTCGGAGCACACCGTGAGCAGTTAACTAACCCTGAAATTCTGGCGTTTCTTGATGACGCAGTTTGCTATGTGGATGACGCGCTACATCATCAACCTGCCGATGAAGAACGCGTCAATCAGGCATTAGCTGACCTGAAACAACAGATGCAGCAACTTGAACCACGGGCAGACAGCAAAGAACCTCTGGTTGTACAGCAAGTCGGATTATTGATTGCATTACTACCAGAAATTGGTCGTCTGCAGCGCAGAATTACTCAAGTTCCGCAGGAAACTCCTGTTTCGGCGTAAGAGAATCTGCCCATTCTGCAAGCTCCTGGCGGCGTGCCACCGGGAGCGCAGCTTCATGAATACCGAGAATTGCGCCTTCAAGCATAAATAAGATTTTTTCTGTCACCAGACTGTTTTGTTGCCGCAGTCGCAGCCAACACATTTTCGCCCCAAGAATACGTAACGCCCGTACATCCTTAATCCCCACTTCCCCGAGAATAGCCTCAAGATGGTAAGACATATTGGGTAAATCTTTCAGCCGTTGCCGGATATTGCGCGTACTTTTCTCTTGAAGCGCGGCGTCCAGAGAAAATTTCGACAGGCGCACCAGCTTTTGTTGATTTCGCCATAGGCTTTCATCGACCCGGTAGTAATTGAGGGTAACAAACCGCCCACACTTTTTATATGTCAGCCATACTGGCGGATGTTTTACACAGTATTGTGCACTTTGTTCACAAGCCCGAAGATACAACTCGCCATCAGAAACCATTGCAAATACCGTGTCATCAACGGTCAGACTGTAACTACCAAACAATGATCGGTATTCAATAGTGCCCAGCGTAGCCAGGTATTCTTGTGACTTATAGATCCGCTTATAAGAGAGGCTTTTCATAAAATTCCTTTTAAAATCATAATATAAAAGAATGATTCACATTAACGGATCCGTTAAATACGAAAATAGGCAACTTATTATCAAGGGGCAAGATTAATTTAAGTTTTCAGGTCACGAACGACAAAATTTGCGAGGCTCTTTCCGAAATTAGGGTTGATCTTTGTTGCCACTGGATGTACTGTATATTCATACAGTAACTCACAGGGCTGGATTGATTATGTACACTTCAGGCTATGCACATCGTTCTTCGTTGTTCTCATCCGCAGCAAGCAAAATTGCGCGTGTCTCCACGGAAAACACTACAGCTGGGCTAATTAGTGAAGTTGTCTATCGCGAAGATCAGCCCATGATGACGCAACTGCTGCTTTTGCCATTGTTGCAGCAACTCGGTCAGCAATCACGTTGGCAACTATGGTTAACACCAAAACAAAAACTGAGTCGTGAATGGGTTCAGGCTGCTGGGCTACCTTTAACGAAAGTGATGCAGATAAACCAGCTTTCCCCTTGCCACACGGTGGAATCAATGGTTCGCGCTTTACGCACGGGAAATTACAGCGTGGTGATCGGTTGGTTAGCAGATGATCTGACAGAAGAAGAACATGCAGAGCTTGTGGATGCCGCTAATGAAGGTAACGCAATGGGGTTTATTATGCGTCCAGTAAGCACAACCTCTCACGCCACGAGACAACTTTCCGTGGTAAAGATTCACTCTAATTTGTATCATTAAGTAAATTTAGGATTAATCCTGGAACTTTTTTTATCGCCCGTCTGATGATTTCACTCATGGCTAACTTTCCCTGCGGAGGCTTGTCTGAAGCGGTTTCCGCGATTTTATGCTGTAAAGTGTCGTTAACAAAAAAGGTTAAACGCGCCTTATACAAATCTTTTTTTTCATATGCCTGACGGAGTTCACACTTGTAAGTTTTCAACTACGTTGTAGACTTTACATCGCCAGGGGTGCTCGGCATAAGCCGAAGATATCGGTAGAGTTAATATTGAGCAGATCCCCGGTGAAGGATTTAACCGTGTTATCTCGTTGGAGATATTCATGGCGTATTTTGGATGATAACGAGGCGCAAAAAATGAAAAAGACAGCTATCGCGATTGCAGTGGCACTGGCTGGTTTCGCTACCGTAGCGCAGGCCGCTCCGAAAGATAACACCTGGTACACTGGTGCTAAACTGGGCTGGTCCCAGTACCATGACACTGGTTTCATTCCTAACAATGGTCCGACCCACGAAAACCAACTGGGTGCAGGTGCTTTTGGTGGTTACCAGGTTAACCCGTATGTTGGCTTTGAAATGGGTTACGACTGGTTAGGTCGTATGCCGTACAAAGGCGACAACATCAATGGCGCATACAAAGCTCAGGGCGTTCAGCTGACCGCTAAACTGGGTTACCCAATCACTGACGATCTGGACATCTACACTCGTCTGGGTGGTATGGTATGGCGTGCAGACACCAAGGCTAACGTACCTGGTGGCGCATCCTATAAAGACCACGACACCGGCGTTTCTCCGGTATTCGCAGGTGGTGTTGAGTACGCGATCACTCCTGAAATCGCTACCCGTCTGGAATACCAGTGGACCAACAACATCGGTGACGCACACACCATCGGTACTCGTCCGGACAACGGTCTGCTGAGCCTGGGTGTTTCCTACCGTTTCGGTCAGGGCGAAGCAGCTCCGGTAGTTGCTCCGGCTCCGGCTCCAGCTCCGGAAGTACAGACCAAGCACTTCACTCTGAAGTCTGACGTTCTGTTCAACTTCAACAAAGCAACCCTGAAACCGGAAGGTCAGGCTGCTCTGGATCAGCTGTACAGCCAGCTGAGCAACCTGGATCCGAAAGACGGTTCCGTAGTTGTTCTGGGTTACACTGACCGCATCGGTTCTGATGCTTACAACCAGGGTCTGTCCGAGCGTCGTGCTCAGTCCGTCGTTGATTACCTGATCTCTAAAGGTATCCCGTCTGACAAGATCTCCGCACGTGGTATGGGCGAATCCAACCCGGTTACCGGCAACACCTGTGACAACGTGAAACAACGCGCTGCACTGATTGACTGCCTGGCTCCGGATCGTCGCGTAGAGATCGAAGTTAAAGGCATCAAAGACGTTGTAACTCAGCCGCAGGCTTAAGTTCTCGTCTGGTAAAAAAACCCCGCTTCATGCGGGGTTTTTTTCGTCTTCAGTAAAATAAATAACCCTGGCAAGTTATTCCTTTCCGAGTAAAGCCTGCAAATCCTGCTTCAAAGAAGACATTTTATTTGCATATTTCTCTTTGTTTTCCGCATCTTCTATCAGCTGGACAATCGTTTCGGAAAGTGTTTTACCGCGCCGCTGTGCAAGACCAGCCAGCCGTTGCCAGACAATAAATTCCAGATCGATTGATTTCTTACGCGTGTACTGATGTTCCGCATTAAAATGGCGTTTCCGTCTGGCTCGAATAGTCTGCTTCATGCGATTGACCAGCTCAGGATTCATATGCTTGTCAATCCAGCCATTTACCAGCACGGGTTCATTTTCCAGCGATAGCAACACGTCAACGGCTTCCTGGGCGGCACTGGCTTCTACGTAACGGGTAATTAGCTCCCCTTCACGGTGTTTCTTCACCAGATACTTCCATTTCCAACCGCTTTCCAGATTTTCAAGTTGTTGATATTTCATAGCGATCTCAATGTTACCGTGTAACTCTTTACAGAATATCAGTTTTTTAACTGTGTGATGAAAAGAATCTCCATCCTGTGAGCTTTAACGCCCATGCAAGGAGTATTGTCGGTGCTTTCTACGTGTGCTGCAGTGCCGGTTACGGTATAATCGCGGCTTTGACAACAGACTAAAAAACATCAACTTTGACCATTACGAAACTTGCATGGCGTGACCTGGTTCCTGATACCGATAGCTATCAGGAAATATTTGCTCAGCCACATTTGATTGACGAAAACGATCCTTTATTCAGTGATACTCAACCGCGACTGCAATTTGCGCTGGAGCAGTTGCTGCATACGCGAGCATCCTCCTCGTTTATGCTGGCAAAGGCCCCGGAAGAGTCTGAGTATCTGAATCTTATTGCCGATGCCGCACGTGCGCTACAAAGCGATGCAGGCCAACTGGTGGGTGGTCACTATGAGGTTTCCGGCCACACCATTCGCTTAAGTAACGCAGTGAGCGTAGATGATAATTTTGCGACTTTAACGCAGGTTGTCGCTGCCGACTGGGTAGAAGCGGAACAACTCTTTGGCTGCCTGCGCCAGTTTAATGGCGACATTACCTTGCAGCCAGGCCTGGTGCATCAGGCAAATGGCGGTATTCTCATCATCTCTTTGCGTACTCTGCTGGCGCAACCTCTGCTGTGGATGCGGTTGAAAAACATCGTTAACCGCGAGCGTTTTGACTGGATAGCGTTTGATGAGTCGCGCCCTCTCCCCGTCTCTGTGCCTTCGATGCCATTGAAGCTGAAAGTCATTCTGGTAGGCGAACGCGAATCATTGGCTGATTTCCAGGAGATGGAGCCAGAGCTTTCTGAGCAGGCTATTTATAGCGAATTTGAAGATACTCTGCAGATTGTCGATGCGGAGTCAGTAAACCAGTGGTGTCGCTGGGTGACATTTACCGCCAGACATAACCACTTACCTGCACCGGGAGCGGATGCCTGGCCGGTACTTATCCGCGAAGCAGCACGCTACACCGGTGAACAAGAAACACTGCCGCTTAGCCCGCAGTGGATCCTCCGCCAGTGTAAAGAGGTCGCATCCTTGTGCGAAGGCAATAGCTTTACCGGCGAGCAGCTAAACTTAATGCTACAACAACGGGAATGGCGCGAAGGCTTCCTTGCCGAACGAATGCAGGATGAGATCCTTCAGGAGCAGATCCTGATTGAAACCGAAGGCGAACGCATCGGGCAAATTAACGCCCTTTCGGTCATCGAATTTCCGGGCCATCCGCGCGCTTTTGGCGAACCTTCTCGCATTAGCTGCGTTGTGCATATTGGTGATGGCGAATTTACCGATATCGAACGCAAGGCCGAGCTTGGCGGCAACATACACGCTAAGGGGATGATGATCATGCAGGCGTTCCTAATGTCGGAGCTTCAGCTTGAGCAACAGATCCCTTTCTCAGCATCGCTGACGTTTGAGCAGTCATATAGCGAAGTGGACGGCGATAGCGCCTCGATGGCGGAACTCTGCGCCCTGATAAGTGCCCTTGCCGATGTGCCGGTGAATCAGAGTATCGCTATCACAGGTTCAGTCGATCAGTTCGGTCGCGCCCAGCCGGTCGGTGGTTTGAATGAGAAAATCGAAGGCTTCTTTGCTATTTGTCAGCAACGTGAGTTAACGGGGAAACAAGGTGTCATTATCCCCACCGCTAACGTTCGCCATTTAAGTCTTCACAGTGAACTGGTGAAAGCGGTAGAGGAAGGCAAATTCACCATCTGGGCAGTAGACGATGTGACTGACGCACTGCCTTTATTATTAAATCTTGTGTGGGATGGTGAAGGCCAGACAACGCTGATGCAAACTATCCAGGAACGTATTGCGCAAGCATCGCAACAGGAAGGACGTCACCGTTTTCCATGGCCATTACGTTGGCTGAACTGGTTTATTCCGAACTGATCGGACTTGTTCAGCGTACACGTGTTAGCTATCCTGCGTGCTTCACTAAAATAAGGCTTACAGAGAACATGGTAGATAAACGCGAATCCTATACAAAAGAAGACCTTCTTGCCTCTGGTCGCGGAGAACTGTTTGGCGCTAAAGGCCCGCAATTGCCAGCACCAAACATGCTGATGATGGATCGAGTGGTCAAAATGACCGAGACCGGTGGTAACTTCGACAAAGGCTATGTCGAAGCAGAACTGGATATCAATCCAGACCTATGGTTCTTCGGCTGCCACTTCATCGGCGATCCGGTAATGCCGGGATGTCTGGGTCTGGATGCGATGTGGCAGCTGGTAGGGTTCTACCTTGGCTGGCTGGGCGGCGAAGGTAAAGGCCGCGCACTGGGTGTAGGCGAAGTGAAGTTCACTGGTCAGGTTCTACCTACCGCGAAAAAAGTGACCTACCGTATTCACTTTAAACGCATTGTTAACCGTCGCTTGATCATGGGTCTGGCAGACGGCGAAGTACTGGTAGATGGTCGTCTGATCTACACCGCCAGCGACCTGAAAGTCGGTCTGTTCCAGGATACTTCTGCATTCTGATTTAAATCAGGCTACATATTAAAGGCGAAACCTCCGCATTGCGGAGGTTTCTTTTTAAAGAGACAGAATCAGGCCATTACTACCCTGTCCGCCATGGCTTCTCGCCAGCCTCCCAGCCATTGTGACCTTTGATTCAGCGTCTGATAGGGACACATTTCTTTTGAGCGTCCGGCGATGCCGGCCTGATAACCACGTTGATGTGCCCGTTCCAGGCGATCTCGTTTTTGTCTCTTCATGCCTCGTTTCCCTCATACTGGTTTCTGGTGGAAAAGAAAACAGTGATTACTAAATGTGCAATCACAGTTAAGCAATACCGCGAATCATAACTGCCGTCAATGCGCAAAATTCACGCCACTGTCATATTTGTGAGCCACACGGGCATGTTGGTTGTACAAAAAATGTGAAGCGGAACAAGTTTTTCTCGGTGAGTTAAACAAAAAAACCGCCTCAGGCTACATGCCGGAGACGGTTATATTTACAAATATTTATAATTAAGGTAGACGCTTTATCTCTTGCGCAATAGCAGCGGCTTCCTGACTCCAGACACTGGCCAGCACTTTGACCATTTCATCGTAGCCATCCTGATTTTGCACCCCTTCCAGACGGAACGGTCGTTTGATCAATTGTCCCTGGTGATTCAACAACCACTCGCCGCTGACAATGACCTTGCCATCATAGCGACCGTTAAACTCCGTTACGGTTACGTTGAGCGTGTCCTGTGCGCTTCCCAGAGGCTGGGAGGCAACCACCCAACCGGGGAGTTGCGTACTCAGATTCGCCACCAGGGTGTTGCGCAACTGTTGATCCAGCGGGCTGGCCCACAGGTTGTTGTTGGCAATCACATACTTCACATCACTGGTCTGATAAACCACCCCATTCCCCGCCAGATAGTCTGGAACAACGACTTGCTCTACCCATAACAGGCGATTGCCCTGGCTGGCGGTACTTTGCGTACCGCTCTGCACAACAGGTAACTGGTAATAGTTTTTATTGATCTCGCCGGAGCTGCATCCGGCCAGCCACAGTGCCGCAATCGTCACTAGCCACTTTTTCATTGTTTCGCCCTCTTCGGCTCTGGATCTTTTTTGTCCTTCGCTTCAAATACCAGCGCGTTACTCTTCTCGTTAAGCGTTTTCAGCACCGGTTGCAGTTCACGCAACACCTGATCAAGCCGCTGCATATCCGCTACCATCTTGTTGTAGGCTGCGGAGCCTGGCTGGAAGCCCTGCATACTGCGATTCAGCTCACGCAACGTTGACTGCATATCCGTTGGCAACTGCTGCATCGACTGGCTGGCGAGGATCTTGTTCATACTATCCAGCGTCGTTTGCAGGTTTTTCATCGTGCGCTGGCTTTCAGACAGCGTACTGGTCGCCTGCTCAATCATCGGATTCAACGGCAGCTTGTTGATCTTATCTAATGCTTCCATCAGACGTTGCTGGATTTGCGCCAGACCGCCGCTAACGGTCGGGATAATCTGATAACCATTAAATTCACGAATACCGGTTATTGCAGGCGTATTTGGATAGAAATCGAGATCAACATAGAGCGCACCAGTGACCAGATTTCCGGTCTTCAGCGATCCGCGCAAGCCACGTTTCAACAACTCTCCAAGGTGCTTAACGACATCCGCATTTTCGCCAAGCTGCATTTTCAGCCGTTCCGGTTCGATGCGTATGAGTACCGGAATACGGTAATCATCATTAAATGTCTGACGCATATTCGGCGCAAAGAAAGGAACTTTACTTACTGTACCCAGGCGAATACCCCGGAATTCTACCGGAGCGCCAGGCTGCAGGCCACGTACCGAATCTTTAAAGAACATCAGATAGTCAATGTGATCGGTGTATAGCGAATCCTGAATGCTCTTCTGGTCGTCATACAAAACGAATGCGGTTTTCGGCGCAACAGGCTGCCCTAAATCCAGACCTTCAGGCACGTCAAAGCTGACGCCGCCGCTGAGTAGCGTTGTCAACGATCCCATCTCTACGCGCATTCCCGCTGACGTCAGATCAACCGCAATGCCACTATCTTTCCAGAAGCGAACATTGCCGGTCACCAACCGGTCATAAGGTGCATTGATAAACAGTTGATAGCTGATATTGCGTTTTTGCGTATCGAAGGTGCTGGTTTCAACCGAACCTACCCGATAGCCACGGAACAGCACCGGATCTCCCGGCGAGAGTTGTCCGGCTTTTTTGCTATCAAGAATCACACGAATACCTTTCGCATCAGGCGGTGCCAGCGGTGGCGAATCGAGCAAATCATAACTTGCCTGTTTGCTGCCTTTCGCCCCCGGTTGCAGTTCGATATACACACCGGAAAGCAGTGTGCCCAGGCCGCTAATACCTTCTCGACCTATCTGCGGTTTTACCACCCAGAAGACGGTATCTTTATGCAGCAGCTTCTCCATACCGGCGTTCAGGCGCGCTTTGATTTCAACGTGCGTCAAATCATCGGCTAGCGTTGCGCTCTCGACCACGCCGACGTCAACACTACGGCTTTTAATGGTAGTCTTGCCGCCCTCAATCCCTTCCGCATTCGCGGTGATCAGGGTAACTTCCGGTCCCTGATGGCTGTAATGATAAAAAAGAACCCACGCCCCTATAAGCGCCGTGACGATAGGAAATATCCACACGGGAGACCAGTTCTTCACTTTCTGGATTTTGGCTTCCCCATTATTAGATTCCATACTGTCAGGACTCCTCATGCACTGATTCAGGTTGACGATCCCACGACAAGCGTGGATCAAACGTCATTGCAGAAAACATTGTCATTATGACGACTAAAGCAAACATTAACGCACCCATTGCAGGATAAATACTCATTAAACCTCCCATACGCACCAGCGCCGAGAGCACCGCAATCACGAAAACGTCAATCATCGACCAGCGGCCTACAAACTCAACAACTTCATAAATCAAATGCATTCTTTCGCTGTCACGCTTGCCGTGCCCTTTGGCATCCCAGCACAACCATGCGATGGCGATCATCTTTAACGTTGGCACCATGATACTGGCTAAAAAGATAACTGCAGCAACAGGATAAGAGCCTTCACTCCACAACAGGATGACCCCGGCGAGAATCGTTGACGGCATCTTAGAGCCTAATAAATCAGTCACCATGATGGGTAAAAGATTAGCCGGGAGATACAGCATGATGGACGTAACAAGCAGCGCCAGCGTCCATTGCAGGCTATTTCTGCGCCGAACGTATCCTTTCGTACCGCAACGCGGGCACACCGTTTCATCGGCGGGAAGGATCGCCGTACAGCAAGAGCAAGAGCGCAATCCTTGTCGGATACCCGTAATGCCCGGTTTTAACGGCTTAAGTAGCTCTGGCATCGGCGCGATATCATCCCACAACCAGCGACGATCAACGCACTGGAAGGCGCGCAGTTGCAGCACACAAAATAAACACCAGGGGAGAAAACTGCTGCCCACACCAATACTGCCGTAGGCCATCAGTTTGACGAAACTGACCAGCACACCCGCGAGGAAAATCTCTGCCATTCCCCAGGTTTTGAGTTGAAAGAGCACCCGTGCCAGTTGCTCTTTCAGACGTACCGGTAATTCGGCGCGATTCACCAGAAGCAGTATGGTAATCAGGCAAAATGCAGGAACCAGTTGCACAAACAACAAGAAAAAAGTGCCGAGGCTGGCGTAGTCCTCAGAAAACAGCACGCCCGGAATTTCCAGTAATGTAATTTCACTGGTAACTCCTGCGACGTTCATATTCACAAAAGGGAATAAGTTGGACAGCAACAGCATGAACAGTGCGGCCAACGCATAGGCGGTAGGACGCTGCCGGGGCGCGTCCCACGCAACGGTTAACGTTGTGCCACACCGAGGACATGCCGCTTTCTGACCATGCTCAAGGTGGGGTAATGCCACCAGCATGTCACACTGCGAGCACAAGATATGCTTCGCGGCATGATGATGTTCGCACATTGGTACTCCTTAATGATGCGCTATTCTACAGATTGCTGACAAAGTGTCCTTTTTTCATGCCGGATGCAGCATTGGTGCCTTTACCGGTCTGAGAGAATACAAATGATTTCCCCCATGCCTGATAAGCGTAGCGCATCAGGCAATTTTACCTTTGTCATCAGCCTCTATATCAATCAACTGTTTTGCGATCAGCCACCATTTTTTAACGCTTCAAGATACTCCCAGCGTTCAAAAGCCTGCTCCAGCTCCTGCTCCGCAGCAGCCAGATCAGCGAGCACTTTTTGCGTATGTTCATGAGACTGGCTGAAGAAGGAGGCATCCGCCACCTGCGCCTGTAAGGCTTCCAGCTTCGCTTCCAGATCTTCAAGCAATTGCGGAAGCTGTTCCAGTTCGCGCTGCAATTTATAGCTTAGTTTGCTAGTGTTGCGTTTTACAGTTTCTGCTTTTGGCGCTGCCGCTTCTTCGGTTTTTTTCACCACCGGCTGTTTAAGCGCCACATACTGTTCTTGCTGACCACGGGCATCATGATAACCGCCAACATAACGACCAATTTTGCCGCCGCCCTCAAAGATCCAGCATTCTGTCACAGTGTTATCGACAAACTGACGATCGTGGCTTACTAACAACACCGTCCCCTGGTAGCTGTCGATTAGCTCTTCAAGCAGTTCGAGCGTTTCGACGTCAAGGTCGTTGGTCGGTTCGTCGAGGATCAGTAAATTGCTTGGCTTAAGGAACAAACGTGCTAACAGCAGACGGTTACGTTCCCCGCCAGAAAGCGCACGTACCGGCGTCATCGCCCGTTTCGGATGGAACAGGAAGTCCTGCAAATAACCCAGCACGTGGCGTGGTTTACCGTTAACCATCACCTCTTGCTTACCTTCGGCAAGGTTATCCATCACCGTTTTATCGGGATCCAGTTCCGCGCGGTGCTGATCGAAATAAGCCACTTCAAGTTTGGTGCCAACGTGAATACGTCCGCTGTCTGGCTGAAGTTGCCCCAGCATCAGTTTTAACAGCGTGGTTTTACCGCAGCCATTCGAGCCAATCAGCGCAATTTTGTCGCCACGTTGTACCTGAGCGGAAAAGTCTTTCACCAGTTGTTTGCCCTCAACCTGATAGCAAACATCTTCCATTTCAAAGACTATTTTACCGGAGCGGCTGGCTTCTTCGACCTGCATCTTCGCCGTACCCATTACCTCCCGGCGTTGGCTACGTTCACGACGCATCGCTTTCAATGCACGCACGCGACCTTCGTTACGGGTACGACGCGCTTTGATCCCCTGACGGATCCACACCTCTTCCTGCGCCAGTTTGCGGTCGAACTCGGCGTTTTGCAGCTCTTCCACGCGCAGGGCTTCTTCTTTTTCCAGCAGGTACTGGTCGTAATTCCCTGGATAGGTCACCAGCTTGCCGCGATCGAGATCAACAATGCGCGTCGCCATATTGCGAATAAACGAACGGTCGTGGGAGATGAAAATAATCGTCCCATTGAAGGTTTTAAGGAACCCTTCCAGCCAGTCGATGGTTTCGATATCCAGGTGGTTAGTCGGTTCGTCGAGCAGTAACACGCGCGGATTGCTCACCAACGCGCGTCCCAACGCCGCTTTACGCAACCAACCGCCGGAAAGTGACGACAGCGCAGCATTGGGGTCTAATCCCAGCTGTGCCAATACTTCGTTGATGCGGTTTTCCAGTTGCCACAGATTATGGTGATCAAGCTGCTCCTGGACTTTCGCCAGTTCATTGAGATTTTTCTCGCTCGGGTCATTCATCACCAAGCGCGAAATATCGTGATAGCGTTTCAGGTATTCCGCTTGTTCTTCAATGCCTTCGGCAACGAAATCATAAACGCTACCCTCAACGTTACGCGGCGGATCCTGTTGCAGACGAGCTACAATCAAATCTTGCTCGTAAATAATGCGACCGTCATCCAGCCCTTGTTCACGGTTGAGGATTTTCATTAACGTCGATTTGCCTGCGCCGTTGCGGCCCACCAGACAAACACGTTCGTTATCTTCGATATGCAGTTCTGCGTTATCGAGAAGCGGCGCGTCGCTGAACGACAGCCATGCGCCATGCATACTGATTAATGACATTACTATTCCTTTCAGGCTGCGGTAATCAGCCAGCAGTTGTGGATCTGGCGGTTACGGGCGAAATCCTGGGAGAGCGTTTTTTGCGTAATTTCTTGTGCTTTCAGTCCCAGTTTGGCCAGGCCGTCGAGATCCATACGGAAGCCACGCTTGTTGTTCGAGAACATGATAGTCCCGCCAACACGCAGCAGACGCTTCAGATCTTTCATCAGCGCCAGATGATCGCGCTGAACATCAAACGCATCTTCCATTCGTTTTGAGTTAGAGAAGGTTGGCGGATCGATAAAAATCAGATCGAACTGTTCATTAGCTTCACGCAACCACGCCAGACAATCGGCCTGAATCAGGCGATGCGCACGACCGGTTAAGCCATTCAGACGCAGGTTGCGTTCTGCCCACTCCAGATAAGTACGCGACATATCCACCGTGGTGGTGCTGCGCGCGCCGCCTAAGCCCGCGTGCACAGTGGCGCTACCGGTATAGGAGAACAGGTTGAGGAAATCTTTGCCTTTACTCATCTGACCGAGCATACGACGGGCGATACGGTGATCGAGGAACAAACCCGTATCAAGGTAATCCGTCAGGTTCACCCACAGGTGCGCGTTATATTCGGTGACTTCAAGAAACTCGCCCTTCTCGCCCAGTTTCTGATACTGATTTTTGCCCTTCTGGCGTTCACGGGTTTTCAGCACCAGTTTGTTTGGCGCAATCCCCAGTACCGAAATGGTCGCAGCGATAATATCGAACAAACGTTGACGCGCTTTGTGCGCATCGATGGTCTTCGGCGGCGCGTACTCCTGCACGACCACCCAGTCGGCGTAGCGGTCAACAGCGACGTTGTATTCTGGCAAATCGGCGTCATACAGGCGGTAGCATTCAATCCCTTCCTGCCGCGCCCATTTTTCGAATTTCTTCAGGTTCTTACGCAGACGGTTGGCGTAATCTTCCGCCACCATCGCCGGTTTGCTGTCCGGGGTACTTTCGGCAACGTGGTAGTTTTTCTGCACGCAGTCCAGCGGGCCATTTTTCGCCTTGTACTGTTTGTCTGCGCGCAATTGCAGACAACTTAACAAATCCGGCGAGGCGCTGAATAAAGAGAGATTCCAGCCACCGAACTGGTTTTTCATGATTCGACCCAGCAGGCTATGCAGCGCAATCAGCGCCGGTTCGCTGTCCAGACGCTCACCGTACGGCGGGTTGCTCAGTACGGTGCCATACGGTCCTTTTGGTAGCGGATTGGTCAGTTGCGCGACATCTTTCACCTCAAAAGTGATCAGTTCGCCAATCCCCGCCAGGCGGGCGTTAGTACGCGCACGTTGAATCACCCGCGCATCGCTGTCGGAACCGTAGAAATGAGAGCTGTATTCTGCCAGACCTTTACGGGCGCGAGTTTGTGCTTCCGCTTTCACTTCCTGCCAGATGGCTTCGTCGTGCTGCGCCCAGCCGCTAAATCCCCAACGCCCACGGTGCAAGCCCGGCGCGCGGTCGGTCGCCAGCATCGCGGCTTCAATCAGCAACGTACCGGAACCACACATCGGGTCGAGCAGTGGTGTTCCCGGCTGCCAGCCAGATCGCATCACAATGGCTGCCGCCAGTGTTTCTTTGATTGGCGCAATACCTGCACGATCACGATAGCCACGCAGATGCAAACCATCACCACTGAGATCAAGGGCGATACTGGCGGTTTCTTTATGCAGCCAGACGTTAACGCGGATGTCCGGCGCATCGCGATCAACATTTGGTCGCGGCAGATTTTTACGCGTGAAAGCATCAACAATTGCGTCTTTAACTTTCATCGCACCGTATTGGCTGTTGCGGATAGTGTCATTCAGACCGCTAAAGTGGACAGCAAAGGTCGCGCCAGGATTAAACATCTCTGTCCAGTTGATCGCCTGAACGCCGAGATAGAGGTCTAAATCGCTGTAAACCTTACACTCGCCCAGCGGCAACATAATACGCGAGGCCAGGCGGCTCCACATCAGGCTCTGGTATACAAGCCGCGTGTCGCCCTTGAAATGGACCCCACCCTGAACCACCTGGCATTCAACGGCCCCCAGGTTTTCCAGTTCAGTTTTTAACAGCTCTTCCAGCCCACGGGCCGTACTGGCAAACAGAGAATTCATATCGTCACTTTTACTCTAAGAAAATTGTTGCGCATTATAGCTAATAAGTCCGTCATGTCATAAAGTTGAGGGCTTATTTTCATTTGGGGACCGCACCGTGGCGACATTAACCCGGCTTTTTATTCATCCTGTTAAATCCATGCGTGGCATCGGTCTGACGCACGCTCTTGCAGATATCAGCGGGCTGGCCTTCGATCGCATTTTTATGCTGACAGAACCCGACGGTACATTTATTACCGCCCGTCAGTTTCCACAGATGGTGCGCTTTACCCCATCTCCCGTTCATGACGGTCTGCATCTCACTGCGCCCGATGGTAGTAGTGCGTGGGTACGCTTTGCCGATTTCGCCGAACAGGACGCACCAACGGAAGTGTGGGGTAACCATTTTACTGCGCGCATTGCGCCAGATGAGATAAACAAATGGTTAAGCGGATTTTTCTCCCGCGACGTGCAATTGCGCTGGGTGGGGCCACAGATGACGCGGCGCGTAAAACGCCACAACACTGTACCCCTGTCATTCGCTGATGGCTATCCGTATCTGCTCGTCAATGAAGCTTCATTGCGCGATCTCCAACAACGCTGTCCGGCAAGCGTCAAAATGGAACAATTCCGCCCCAATCTGGTTGTTTCTGGCGTAGCCGCGTGGGAAGAAGACACCTGGAAAGTGATTCGTATTGGCGATGTGGTGTTCGATGTGGTGAAACCTTGTAGCCGTTGTATTTTCACCACCGTTAGCCCGGAAAAAGGGCAAAAGCATCCGGCTGGCGAACCATTAAAAACGCTGCAATCTTTCCGTACAGCCCAGGATAACGGCGATGTCGATTTCGGTCAAAACTTAATTGCCCGTAACAGTGGTGTTATCCGTGTTGGCGATGAGGTGGAAATCCTGGCGACAGCACCGGCAAAAGTCTACGGTGCGGCCGCAGCCGACGATGCTTTCTCCGCGACACAACAACCAAACGCGAATGTTGATATCAACTGGCAAGGGCGGGCATTTCGCGGTAATAACCAACAGGTACTGCTGGAACAATTAGAAAATCAAGGGATTCGTATTCCCTATTCTTGCCGTGCCGGCATATGCGGAAGTTGTCGTGTTCAGCTTCTCGAAGGCGAAGTCACCCCGCTGAAAAAATCAGCTATGAGCGACGATGGAACAATTCTTTGCTGTAGTTGCGTACCGAAGACTGCATTGAAACTGAAAAGTTAAACGGCTTGTTCAAGGCTGACGCTGTCATAACTCACATGCGGTCTCAGCCTGTCATTCATAATTTTGATGGCGTCACCCAGTTGCATGGCGCGCCCGGCGATGACGACGCAAGGCTGTGCCAGCAGGCACAGTGCGGCATTTTCGCCAGATTCAATAACCAGTAAATTGACCTGCTCATTGGTGTCGCTTAACCAGACACAGGCAGCATCACCTGACGCTGGTGCCCACATTTCGCCATGAGAAACAAAATGCCAGCTTTTCGGCATTTGCGGTTTGAGATAACGAATCGCTACCAGTGCATTAAGCACCAGTTCAGCTTTTTGTTCTTTTGATAAGTTAAGGTCGCGGCATTTTTCTTCAAACGTGAAATAGAGCGCGGCGTCATCAACGCAAAATCCCGCAGGAGAAAAAGCATCCGGCGTCAACATCTTACGCGCAAAACGTGAGCGAAACAGCATACCATTGGCTAAATCAAGCATCATTCGATCATGCTCTTCATCGTAATACCAACGCCAGTTATCGTCTGGTTTAATTCGCATATGCCTCTCCTCTACCCTATAAATTCACTGCAACACATTCCATTGTCGCTTTGCTTAATAACCTCAACAAGAAAAGTACAAAATGTCTAAATAAGTAACAGGAATGAATATAAAACAACCAGGGCTGAAAATAAAGCCCTGATTATCTTATAAAGAGAAAGTGAAAGAAATAATTAGATATGAGTAACGATTTCTTTAATCAGCGGTGGTCCTTTAAAAATAAAACCAGAATAAATTTGCACCAGTGAAGCCCCCGCAGCTATCTTCTCACGGGCAGCAATAACCGAGTCAATACCACCAACACCAATGATCGGTAAACGACCGTTTAATTCCTGCGACAAGCGGCGAATAATTTCTGTGCTTTTTAATTGCAACGGACGACCACTTAAGCCACCGGTTTGATCGCAATTTTTCATTCCCTGAACTAAAGAACGATCGAGGGTGGTATTAGTCGCAATAACGCCATCAATATTATGACGTACCAAACTATCGGCAACCTGGATCAACTCTTCTTCAGAAAGATCCGGCGCGATCTTCACTGCGATCGGCACATATTTATGGTGCATCGCTTGCAAATCATTTTGCTTATTTTTAATTGCTGTTAATAAATCATCCAGTGCTTCGCCATATTGCAGAGTACGTAATCCTGGGGTATTCGGTGATGAAATATTGATGGCAATATATCCTGCATAGGCGTAGATTTTTTCCATACAAATCAGATAGTCATCTTTGCCTTGCTCAACCGGTGTATCTTTATTTTTACCGATATTAATTCCCAGAACGCCGTCATAATGTGCTTTTTTAACGTTCTCAACGAGGTTATCAACGCCGAGGTTATTAAAGCCCATACGGTTGATCAAACCTTCAGCATCCACCAGACGGAAGAGACGCGGCTTGTCATTTCCTGGTTGTGGACGAGGGGTGACAGTGCCGATCTCGATCGATCCAAATCCCATTGCGCCTAAAGCGTCAATACACTCCCCGTCTTTATCAAGACCGGCAGCCAGACCAAGCGGATTTTTAAAGGTCAGTCCCATGCAGTTAACCGGTTTCGCTGGAACGTTCTGTCGAACAAGTGCTTCAAACGGCGTTCCGGTAATGCGACGTAATTGCTGAAAAGTAAACTCATGAGCGCGCTCAGGATCGAGCTGAAAAAGGGCTTTACGAACGAAGGGGTAGTACATGAACTCTCCTGGATTCCCGGTGTGCAAACCGGGTGCGTATTATGTGCGAGTTCGGATCAAAAGGGAATTGACCTGTGGCAATAAATAGCAAACGTTTTCTTGTTGTGCTTTTTTTATGCTTTTTTTGGCTTTTCTTCATCAGATAAATCATTTCGACTCACAAGCTCTCTCTGTCAGACTGACCGAATTGTTATCAATTTTAACAAAACAAGAACTATTGGTTATAAGGAGAGAGTATGCGTGTCATTACCCTGGCAGGAAGTCCTCGCTTTCCTTCTCGCTCCAGCTCTTTGCTGGAATATGCGCGGGAAAAATTGAATGGCCTGGATGTGGAAGTTTATCACTGGAATCTGCAAAACTTCGCCCCGGAAGATTTGCTTTATGCCCGTTTCGATAGTCCGGCACTCAAGACTTTCACCGATCAGTTGCAACAGGCTGATGGGCTGATTGTCGCCACTCCCGTCTACAAAGCCGCCTATTCCGGCGCACTGAAAACGCTTCTCGACCTGCTACCAGAACGCGCACTACAAGGAAAAGTGGTGTTGCCGCTGGCGACAGGTGGCACGGTGGCTCATCTACTGGCTGTCGATTATGCCCTCAAACCGGTACTAAGCGCCTTAAAAGCGCAGGAGATCCTACACGGCGTATTTGCCGATGACTCGCAGGTGCTTGATTTCCAACATAAGCCGCAATTCACGCCGAATCTGCAATCCCGTCTAGATACCGCGCTCGATACCTTCTGGCAGGCGCTGCACCGCCGCGATGTCCAGGTTCCTGACCTTCTCTCTCTGCGAGGTAACGCTCATGCGTAATATTTTTAAACTGGTGCTGATGGGATTATTCAGCGTCTCTACGCTCACGATTGCTGCGGAGTCTTCTCCTGAAGCGTTACGGATAGGTTATCAAAAAGGCAGCATCAGCATGGTGCTGGCAAAAAGCCACCAGTTACTGGAAACACGCTATCCGCAAACCAAAATCTCGTGGGTGGAGTTTCCCGCTGGTCCGCAAATGTTGGAGGCGTTAAACGTCGGCAGTATCGATCTGGGCAGTACGGGGGACATTCCTCCAATTTTTGCTCAGGCCGCCGGTGCTGATTTGGTCTACGTCGGTGTCGAGCCACCGAAACCAAAAGCCGAAGTGATTCTGGTGCCCGAAAACAGCCCGATCAAAACTGTGGCTGAACTAAAGGGCCACAAAGTCGCGTTTCAGAAAGGTTCAAGTTCGCACAACCTTTTACTGCGCGCACTGCAACAAGCCGGGCTTAATTTCACTGATATCCAGCCGACCTATCTGACGCCCGCCGATGCGCGCGCTGCATTCCAGCAGGGTAACGTCGACGCCTGGGCTATCTGGGATCCCTACTACTCCGCTGCGTTATTGCAGGGCGGCGTGCGGGTGCTGAAAGATGGCACCGATCTCAATCAAACCGGATCGTTTTATCTGGCAGCCCGTCCGTATGCAGAAAAAAACGGCGCATTTATTCAGGGCGTACTGGCAACCTTTAGCGAGGCCGATGCGTTAACCCATAGCCAGCGCGAACAAAGCATCGCCCTGTTGGCAAAAACAATGGGTTTACCGGCGCCGGTCATTGCCTCATATCTTGACCATCGTCCCCCTACCACCATCAAACCCGTGAACGCCGAGGTTGCCGCTTTACAGCAACACACTGCCGACCTGTTTTATGAAAATCGTCTGGTGCCGAAAAAAGTCGATATCCGCCAACGCATCTGGCAGCCCACTCAACTGGAAGGAAAACAATTATGAGTCTGAATATGTTCTGGTTTTTACCCACGCACGGTGACGGTCATTATCTGGGAACGGAAGAAGGGTCTCGCCCGGTTGATCATGGGTATCTGCAACAGATTGCACAAGCGGCGGATCGTCTTGGCTATACCGGCGTGCTGATCCCAACAGGCCGTTCCTGCGAAGATGCGTGGCTGGTGGCGGCATCGATGATCCCGGTGACGCAACGGCTTAAGTTCCTCGTCGCCCTACGCCCAAGTGTGACATCGCCTACCGTAGCCGCTCGCCAGGCTGCCACGCTTGATCGCCTCTCTAATGGACGCGCGTTGTTTAACCTGGTCACAGGCAGCGATCCGCAAGAGCTGGCAGGCGACGGCGTGTTCCTTGATCATAGCGAGCGTTACGAAGCCTCGGCGGAATTTACTCAGGTCTGGCGACGTTTATTGCAGGGAGAAACCGTCGATTTCAACGGTAAACATATTCATGTGCGCGGAGCAAAACTGCTCTTCCCGCCGATTCAACAGCCGTATCCGCCACTTTACTTTGGCGG
Organism: Escherichia sp. MOD1-EC7011; assembly: GCF_002965005.1. Lineage (NCBI taxonomy): Bacteria > Pseudomonadati > Pseudomonadota > Gammaproteobacteria > Enterobacterales > Enterobacteriaceae > Escherichia > Escherichia sp. MOD1-EC7011. Next base: position 8,365 of record NZ_PTRD01000027.1, on the reverse strand, counting down.
ATCGTCCGACGTTGCTCAGGATCTGGCTGCTGAACAGGTTGATCTTTATCTCACCTGGGGCGAACCGCCGGAGCGGGTAAAAGAGAAGATCGAACAAGTGCGGGCAAAAGCTGCCGCGCATGGGCGCAAAATTCGTTTCGGTATTCGTCTGCATGTAATTGTCCGCGAAACCAACGACGAAGCCTGGCAGGCCGCCGAACGGTTAATCTCCCATCTTGATGATAAGACGATTGCCAAAGCACAAGAAGCATTTGCCCGGACGGATTCAGTCGGTCAACAACGAATGGCGGCGCTGCATAACGGTAAGCGCGACAATCTGGAGATCAGCCCCAATTTATGGGCGGGAGTTGGCTTAGTACGCGGCGGTGCCGGAACGGCGCTGGTGGGCGATGGGCCGACAGTCGCTGCGCGAATCAACGAATACGCCGCGCTTGGCATCGACAGTTTTGTCCTTTCTGGCTATCCACATCTGGAAGAAGCGTATCGGGTTGGCGAGTTGTTGTTCCCACATCTGGATGTCGCCATCCCACAGATTCCCCAACCGCAGCCGCTGAACCTGCAAGGCGAAGCGGTGGCAAATGAGTTTATCCCACGTAAAGTCGCGCAAAGCTAAGGAACAAGATGATGGCAACGCCAGTGAAAAAGTGGTTATTGCGCGTTGCCCCCTGGTTTTTACCGGTGGGCATCGTGGCGGTGTGGCAACTGGCCTCGTCAGTTGGCTGGTTGTCGACGCGTATTTTGCCCTCTCCGCAAGGGGTGGTGACGGCGTTCTGGACGCTCTCAGCCAGCGGCGAATTGTGGCAGCATCTGGCGATCAGCTCCTGGCGGGCGCTGATTGGTTTTTCCATTGGCGGATCGCTGGGGTTGATTCTGGGGCTGATTAGCGGGCTGTCACGCTGGGGTGAGCGACTACTGGATACCTCAATTCAGATGTTGCGCAACGTACCGCATCTGGCGCTGATCCCGCTGGTGATTTTGTGGTTTGGCATTGATGAGTCCGCAAAGATTTTCCTGGTGGCGCTTGGCACGCTATTCCCCATTTATATCAACACCTGGCATGGGATCCGTAATATCGATCGCGGGCTGGTAGAGATGGCGCGCAGCTATGGCTTATCCGGCGTGCCGCTGTTTATCCATGTGATCCTGCCCGGAGCCCTGCCCTCAATTATGGTCGGCGTGCGTTTTGCGTTGGGTCTGATGTGGCTAACGCTGATTGTTGCCGAAACCATTTCTGCCAATTCAGGCATTGGTTATCTGGCAATGAATGCGCGGGAGTTTCTGCAAACGAACGTGGTGGTGGTCGCCATTATTCTTTACGCCCTGCTCGGCAAACTTGCTGACGTCAGCGCGCAACTATTAGAGCGCCTCTGGTTGCGCTGGAACCCGGCTTATCATCTGAAGGAGGCCACGGTATGAATACTGCTCGTCTGAACCAGGGCACACCGCTGTTGCTCAATGCGGTATGCAAACATTACGCGGATAATATCGTCCTGAACCACCTGGATTTGCATATTCCAGCGGGTCAGTTTGTGGCAGTGGTCGGTCGCAGCGGTGGTGGCAAAAGTACCCTGCTGCGCCTGCTGGCGGGGCTGGAAACGCCAACCGCAGGCGATGTGTTAGCGGGTACAACGCCACTTGCCGAAATTCAGGACGATACACGCATGATGTTTCAGGATGCCCGTCTGCTGCCGTGGAAATCGGTAATTGATAACGTTGGGTTAGGTCTGAAAGGCCAGTGGCGCGATGCCGCGCGTCAGTCGCTGGCTGCGGTAGGGCTGGAGAATCGCGCCGGGGAATGGCCTGCGGCGCTGTCTGGCGGGCAGAAACAGCGTGTGGCGCTGGCAAGAGCGTTGATTCATCGACCGGGTTTATTGTTGCTTGATGAACCGCTCGGGGCACTGGACGCCTTAACGCGACTGGAGATGCAGGATTTGATTGTGTCACTTTGGCAGGAGCACGGTTTTACCGTCTTGCTGGTAACGCATGATGTGAGCGAAGCGGTGGCGATGGCTGACCGGGTGTTGTTGATTGAAGAGGGAAAAATTGGTCTGGATTTGACGGTGGATATCCCCCGTCCGCGCCGGTTAGGGTCGGTGCGATTAGCGGAGCTGGAAGCGGAAGTATTACAGCGGGTGATGCAGCGTGGGCACTCTGAACAACCGATTCGGCGTCATGGTTAACATGCCGGATACAGCGCAAAAAACCAGCAATTTCAATGGAATTGTAGGCCTGATAAGACGCGTCAAGCGTCGCATCAGGCCGTTGGGCATGGTTGCCGGATGCGGCGTGAACGCCTTATCCGGCCTACAAAACCAGCAATTTCAACAGGTTGCCTGATAAGGCGTCGCATCAGGCATGTTTGTATCAAGCCAGAGCTTTGGTGATCTTCTCGTACAGATCACCAGAAAGATTTTCCAGTCCTTTTAACTGCTCCAGCGCCGCACGCATTTTCGCCTGACGTTTAGCATCGTAACGTTTCAGGCGAATCAACGGCTCAATCAGGCGCGAAGCCACCTGCGGGTTACGGCTGTTCAGGTCGGTGAGCATTTCCACCAGGAACTGATAACCGCTGCCATCTTCGGCATGGAACGCAGCCGGGTTGCTGCCCGCAAACGCCCCAATCAACGAACGAATACGGTTCGGGTTGCTCATGGTGAACGAACGATGCTGCAACAGGCTGCGCACCGTCTCCAGTACATTCGCCGCCGGACTGGTGGCTTGCAGGATAAACCATTTATCCATCACCAGACCGTCCTGATGCCATTTGTCGTCGTACTCCTGCATCAGCGCATCACGACATGGTAACTGCGCAGCAACCGCCGCCGAGAGCGCCGCCAACGCATCGGTCATATTGTTGGCCTCGTGGAACTGCTTGCTCACCAGCACGTCAGCCAGATGCGTTTCACCAAAAGCGAGGAAACGCAGGCAGGCATTACGCAGAGTGCGTTTTGCAATATCTTCATGCTCAACGCGGTACTCGCTCTGGTAATTCGCGTTATAAATAGCAAGCAACTCATCCGCCAGTTCAGCCGCCAGAGTACGGGTGAGAGCTTCGCGCACTTCAGCAATGGCAATCGGGTCGATGATATCGAACAGTTCTGCCATTTCATTGACGGAAGGCAGCGTCAGGATTTCTGCCGCCAGCGCCGGATCAATCTTCTCATCGAGCAGTACCGCGCGGAAAGCATCGGCAACATGTGCTGGTAAAGACAATGGTTGACCTTGCTGATGACGGGCGACGTTCAGTTTGATGTAGGTTGCGAGCAGGCTTTGCGCCGCATCCCAGCGAGAGAAATCATTACGCGCATGGCGCATCAGGAAAGTCAGTTGCTGGTCGCTCCACTTATATTCCAGTTTCACCGGCGCAGAAAATTCGCAAAGCAGCGCAGGCACAGGCTGGAAGTAGACGTTATCGAAGACAAAGGTCTGTTCCGCCTGGGTGACATTCAATACCGGATTGACCGGATGGCCACCCTTCTGCAACGGAATCACTTTGCCTTCGTTGTCATACAGTTCGATAGCAAACGGAATATGTAGCGGCTGTTTTTCTGCCTGATCCGGCGTGGCTGGTGTGCGCTGGCTGATGGTCAGGGTGTACTGCTCGGTTTCCGGATTGTAGTCGTCTTTAACAGTCACAATCGGCGTACCGGACTGGCTGTACCAGCGACGGAAATGGGAAAGATCGACATTTGACGCATCTTCCATCGCCTGAACGAAATCGTCGCAGGTCGCAGCACTACCATCGTGACGCTCGAAATAGAGCTGCATCCCTTTCTGGAAGTTTTCTTCACCCAGCAGAGTGTGGATCATACGAATCACTTCCGCGCCCTTCTCGTAAACGGTCAGGGTGTAGAAGTTGTTCATTTCAATGACCATATCCGGACGGATTGGGTGCGCCATCGGACTGGCGTCTTCCGCAAACTGCAATCCGCGCATGGTGCGCACGTTGTTGATACGGTTTACCGCGCGGGAACCAAGGTCAGAACTGAACTCCTGATCGCGGAAAACAGTCAAGCCTTCCTTCAAACTGAGCTGGAACCAGTCACGGCAGGTAACGCGGTTGCCGGTCCAGTTATGGAAATATTCATGACCGATGACACGCTCAATGTCGAGATAATCTTTATCGGTTGCAGTGTCGGTACGCGCCAGCACATATTTGGAGTTAAAGATGTTGAGACCTTTATTCTCCATTGCGCCCATGTTGAAGAAATCCACTGCAACGATCATATAGATGTCGAGGTCATACTCCAGACCAAAGCGTTCTTCATCCCACTTCATGGAATTTTTCAGCGAGGTCATCGCCCACGGCGCGCGATCAAGATTGCCGCGATCGACATACAACTCCAGCGCCACTTCGCGACCGGAGCGGGTAGTGAAAGTGTCGCGAAGTACATCGAAGTCACCAGCTACCAGCGCAAACAGATAGCTCGGTTTCGGGAATGGATCCTGCCACTGTACCCAGTGACGTCCATTTTCCAGTTCGCCTTGCGCAACACGGTTACCGTTGGAAAGCAGGAACGGGTATTTGGTTTTATCCGCAATAATTTTGGTGGTAAAACGCGCCAGCACATCCGGGCGATCAAGATAGTACGTAATATGGCGGAAACCTTCAGCCTCACACTGAGTGCAGAGCGCATCGCCTGACTGGTAAAGCCCTTCCAGCGCGGTGTTGGACGCCGGGCTAATTTCATTAATAATCTTGAGCGTAAAACGTTCCGGTAAATTACTGATGATCAGTGCGCCCTCTTCTTCTTTCCAGGCTGTCCACGGCTCATCATTAATATGAATAGAGACTAGTTTAAGGGCTTCGCCGTCCAGACGAAGCGGAGCATCTGATGCACCATGACGGACAGCCTGGCTGATCGCGGTAACCACCGTCTTTTGCGCGTTCAGGTCAAAGGTCAAGTCAATATCAGTAATCTGGTAATCCGGCGCACGATAGTCGTGACGGTATTTGGCTTGTGGCTGTTGAGTCATAAATAACCTTTAGCATCTTTTATAGAGTCAGGTGTTCAGTCTATTCCTGTTGCATAAATCTCGCTACGCAGAATCTTCATCTTTTCAGGTACAAACGCTTTTATTGCTACATTTTTATAACATAAGGTGCGCAATGCCATCGACCATAAAGGTGGCATATGGTGTGATCGGGGTTCAATAAATTGCGAAACAAGGTATACTCCAGCAGTTCCTGAAGATGTTTATTGTACTAAACGCTCCCGTACGAGGACGCTACTGCGCACCTATGACACAATTCGCTTCTCCTGTTCTGCACTCGTTGCTGGATACAGATGCTTATAAGTTGCATATGCAGCAAGCCGTGTTTCATCACTATTATGATGTGCATGTCGCGGCGGAGTTTCGTTGCCGAGGTGACGATCTGCTGGGTATTTATGCCGATGCTATTCGTGAACAGGTTCAGGCGATGCAGCACCTGCGCCTGCAGGATGATGAATATCAATGGCTCTCTGCCCTGCCTTTTTTTAAGGCCGACTATCTCAACTGGCTGCGCGAGTTCCGCTTTAATCCGGAACAGGTCACCGTCACCAACGATAACGGTAAGCTGGATATTCGTTTAACCGGCCCGTGGCGTGAAGTCATCCTCTGGGAAGTTCCTCTGCTGGCGGTCATCAGTGAAATGGTACATCGCTATCGCTCACCGCAGGCCGACGTTGCGCAAGCCCTCGATACCCTGGAAAGCAAATTAGTCGACTTTTCGGCATTAACCGCCGATCTCGAGATGTCGCGCTTCCATCTGATGGATTTCGGCACTCGTCGCCGTTTTTCCCGCGAAGTACAAGAAACCATCGTTAAACGTTTGCAACAGGAACCCTGGTTCGTTGGCACCAGTAACTACGATCTGGCACGTCGGCTTTCCCTCACCCCGATGGGAACACAGGCGCATGAATGGTTCCAGGCGCATCAACAAATCAGCCCGGATCTTGCCAATAGTCAGCGCGCTGCACTTGCTGCGTGGCTGGAAGAATATCCTGACCAACTTGGCATTGCGTTAACCGACTGCATTACTATGGATGCCTTTCTGCGTGATTTCGGCGTGGAATTTGCCAGTCGTTACCAGGGGCTTCGCCATGATTCCGGCGACCCGGTAGAATGGGGCGAAAAAGCCATTGCACATTATGAGAAGCTGGGAATTGATCCGCAGAGCAAAACGCTGGTTTTCTCTGACAATCTGGATTTACGCAAAGCGGTCGAGCTTTATCGCCACTTCTCTTCCCGTGTGCAATTAAGTTTTGGTATCGGTACACGCCTGACCTGCGATATCCCCCAGGTCAAACCACTGAATATTGTGATTAAGCTGGTGGAGTGTAACGGTAAACCGGTGGCGAAACTTTCTGACAGCCCTGGCAAAACTATCTGCCATGACAAAGCGTTTGTCCGTGCGCTGCGTAAAGCGTTCGACCTTCCGCATATTAAAAAAGCCAGTTAATATCATCAGGGAGCCATAACGGCTCCCTTTTTTGCCTTTTATTCCGAAATCTTTTGTCCCATCTGCGAATTCTGCTTGTCTGATTGCAGATGCCAGGTAACATAGGTATCCCCCCATTGACGGGTGGACAAGTGTTTATTTTTTCCGACTATTAACAGAGAGAATATTATGAGCGTTGTGCCTGTAGCCGACGTACTCCAGGGCCGCGTAGCCGTTGACAGCGAAGTCACCGTGCGCGGATGGGTGCGTACCCGCCGAGATTCAAAAGCTGGCATCTCCTTCCTCGCCGTTTATGACGGTTCCTGCTTTGATCCTGTACAGGCTGTCATCAATAATTCTCTGCCCAATTACAATGAAGACGTCCTGCGTCTGACCACCGGTTGCTCGGTCATTGTGACGGGTAAAGTCGTGGCGTCGCCGGGTCAGGGGCAACAATTTGAAATTCAGGCCAGCAACGTTGAAGTTGCCGGCTGGGTTGAAGATCCAGATACTTACCCGATGGCAGCAAAGCGCCACAGCATTGAGTATCTGCGTGAAGTCGCTCACCTGCGTCCACGTACCAACCTGATTGGCGCTGTTGCGCGCGTTCGCCACACGCTGGCACAGGCGCTGCATCGCTTCTTTAACGAGCAGGGATTCTTCTGGGTTTCAACGCCACTGATTACCGCATCTGATACCGAAGGCGCTGGCGAAATGTTCCGCGTTTCAACGCTGGATCTGGAAAACCTGCCGCGTAACGATCAGGGCAAAGTGGATTTCGACAAAGACTTCTTCGGTAAAGAGTCTTTCCTGACCGTATCTGGTCAGTTGAACGGTGAAACCTACGCTTGCGCATTGTCCAAAATTTATACCTTCGGCCCGACTTTCCGTGCAGAAAACTCCAACACCAGCCGTCACCTTGCGGAATTCTGGATGCTGGAGCCGGAAGTGGCGTTTGCTAACCTGAACGATATCGCCGGTCTGGCTGAAGCCATGCTGAAATATGTCTTCAAAGCGGTTCTCGAAGAACGTGCAGACGACATGAAATTCTTCGCTGAACGCGTAGATAAAGATGCTGTCAGCCGTCTGGAACGCTTCATTGAAGCCGACTTTGCGCAGGTTGATTACACCGATGCGGTAACCATCCTCGAAAATTGCGGTAAGAAATTTGAAAACCCGGTTTACTGGGGCGTGGATCTCTCTTCCGAGCATGAGCGTTACCTGGCAGAAGAACACTTTAAAGCGCCGGTCGTGGTGAAAAACTATCCGAAAGATATTAAGGCGTTCTATATGCGTCTTAACGAAGACGGTAAAACCGTCGCGGCAATGGACGTTCTGGCACCGGGCATCGGTGAGATTATTGGTGGCTCCCAGCGTGAAGAACGTCTGGACGTGCTGGACGAGCGTATGCTGGAGATGGGCCTGAACAAAGAAGATTACTGGTGGTATCGCGATCTGCGTCGCTACGGTACTGTTCCGCATTCCGGTTTCGGTCTTGGTTTTGAACGTCTGATCGCCTACGTGACTGGTGTGCAAAACGTGCGTGACGTGATTCCGTTCCCGCGTACTCCGCGTAACGCCAGCTTCTAATTTAGTTTTTCCGAGAGCCAGCGTCCGCTGGCTCTTTTCTATTCCCTTCTGTCAAGTTATCTGTTTGTTAAGTCAATCAATCTATTTGCAACCCTGTCACAACAACCTTCCTGTTACGGAATATTTCCACGTAATATTTATGAACAAAAAATAATCCGCATTCTTATTGCGGATTAGTTATTTCTTAGCTGATAGCACAATTTTTATACTTCTTATTAGCTTTCTGGACGTCTGAATCTGTGTTTTAGCGAAGCCACTGAGAGGAATTATCAGAGCGAAAATTTTCGTTTAGCTAAATTTAATATAAGGAAATCATATATATAGATCAAACTCTCTGCAAACATCATTAAA
>NZ_PTRD01000026.1:0-122377 GCF_002965005.1 Escherichia sp. MOD1-EC7011 | reverse complement strand
TTTTTAACAGAATTGAGATTATGTTTTATGAATAATCGTCCCAACCATGCATTATCCATCCCTAACTTCGAAAGTTTCTTATTAATCCAGTTGTATTTTTTTGGAGTTGTTATATTTTTTATCTTATACTTTTTTTTCAAGTACTGGATCATTTTTAATTCATAATCTGCAACCCAGTTTATAAAATAAATAGTCATAATGAAGTTAGTTCCAGTACATACTGATAAATATTTTTATAATCCTTTGCGTTGTGTTCGCTCTTTAATACGCTCGGCCTTAATGCTTGCCATGTTCAATAAATTCCGTTCAAGAGATAATATTTTTCGTAAAGGCATCCCAAAATAAACCTTCATAAATCGCCATATATCTCTCTGCGTCAGGCCAATATTCATCGATGAAAAATATAGACCAATCAAATCTTTATCCCGCCAACGACGTGGGACTTTTTCCCGTATCTGCGCGCGATGCAGGTCTATTACCGAAATTTTTAATTCATCTTCCCGGCCAGTGAACGGTAAATGAAGCAAAAAGTGGCAGATATAACAATCACGATGATTTATTCCTGCTGCGTGCATTTTACGCACCATAGTTGCCACTCGTGTAATCAGCATACGCTTAACACATATATCAGGCGGATTAACTGTCCAATCTGCACAATAATCTTCAAGGCTAATCGTAGGAGTAAGATCTTCGGTAATAATAAATGATGTACGGGTTAATGGATTTAACCCTTTTTCACCAAACCCTATACCGTGCATCGTATCAACACCGACATCATGCAGTCGATGAATAGCGTGCCACTCTCTGTCTGCGCCTAAAACGGGCATACGCAATGAGAGCAGGTTTTTTATAATTTCTTTTAAGGTCGTACCTTTGTGCCATTTAAGGAAATAGCTTTTCCCAGCCAATTCAAAGCGTAATGTTCGACGTGTCTCTAGTTCGCGAAAGACTTCGCCATTCAGTTTTTTAACTTCTGTAAAAGCATCTTTACCACGCCAAAGTGTGGCAAGCGGCTCTTTTAATTCAACCATCTAAACCACCTGTAATAATATCTGCGGCTTTCTCTGGCAGGCTGTACAAATCCTGAGTATCTGCATAATGGCGAGCATTCTCCGCCCAGGCCATTCGTAGCGAATACTGTGTTAATGCTTTGCGTAAGATCGCATTTAATTCTTCCTGACGGAATGGTTCCGCGATAACCGCTCCACAATTAGCATCTGCAATATAATGCGCGTATCCACATACTGCGGTTGTCAAAACAGGTAATCCAGCGGTGATCGCCTCAAGGAGAACAATACCGGCAGCTTCCTGGTAAGCGGGATGCAGTAAGAGATCTGCCGCAGCCATTAATTCAGACACGTCATTCCTCCCGGAAAAGAAATGCACGTTGCTACGTACCCCAAGTTTTTCTGCCAGCACTTCAAATTTGCGTGGTTTATCCTGACCAACGACAAACAAAAGCGTATTGTGGCGTAATGATTCTGGTAACGATGCCAAAGCCTTAATTGAGCGATCCACACCTTTACGACCGAAATCTGACCCAACCTGTAGCAATAAGTTTTGTTGTTCGGTTATGCCATTTTTCTGACGATATATTTCACGACTGTTTGGGATTTGCTCGCTGTATTTCCTGTCCGGATAGATGCCGGGGGGAAGAATTTGAAAACGTTCTGGTTCAGTCTGGTAATGCTTCTGGAAATCGGCGATTTGCTTATCGGTCAGCATCATGAGTTTCGTCGATTTACCATGTTCGAAAGTCGCTCGCTCAAATGCGGCATAATGCCGATAGCGTGATGTTAAACGATAGAAAAAACCTTTTTCTTGCGCGACTTTCTCAGCGTAACAGACATCGGCGGCAAAATAGACATCCAGCCCAGGCATCTTATTAAACCCAACGACACGATCAGCAGGATGCGCTTTGAGATGATTTTGTACCCAGGCATAATATTCTGTATTACGTCCATGGTTAGTATGGGATTTAACCGGTACGCGAATAAGCTCAAATGCTTCCGGACAATCGCCTTCCCACGACTGTGTATATACCCGAACATGGTGGCCCCGTGCGGCAACTGTTGACGCAATACGCATAAAGTCACGCTGTAGACCACCAAATGGAAAATATTTATATAAACAAAACGCCACGATCATAATTATGCATTCCTGTTAGCTGAAGGAGCATCTTCTGGCAACAGCTTTTCCGTAGCGGCAATGACATCTTCCGCTGGAATAACAGAAAGATATTTTTTGTTGCGGTCAAGTTCGTGCCGGGTGGGCATTTGTTGATAATTACCCGCCCAGAACTGAATAATATTATCGGTCCATGGACGCCAGAATACATGATCAGTGGCCCCAAATAGGCTAATAACTGGCGTCTTCACCGCCGCCGCAATATGCCCTGGCGCAGAATCCACGCCAATAAAGAGTACGGCATGATCAATTAACGCACCCAGTTCAGGAAACCGTGTTTTACCTGCAAGGCCAGTGATAGGTTTTGTTTGGCAGCCTTGTGCTATTTCATCTACACAGGCGAGATCATCTGCCGAAGGCCCACAGGTCAGCACAACCTGATAACCACGCCGTTGCAAAGCATCGATAACCATAGAAAACTTATCATTATCCCAGCACTTAAATATCTGACGAGCTGTCGGTTGGATGACGACATAATGATCTTTCACGCCCAGAGCATCTAATTCCTGCCGCATTTTCTTCCAGCAATCATCGGCGTAACTCATTGTTGTGTCGGTGTAGAAATCGGTAATACCTAATGGCTCAAGAACCGATAAATTACGCTCAACAATATGTGTACCGTGTATTGGCGCTAAGTGTGTAAAGCTTTTTTTCCAAATACTATGCTGCCGATGACCATAAAGTTGCGATATTTTCATACGTGCCGGTAAACAACGCACCAGCAGTGCTACCATCCATTGATCCGTAAGATTAATGACCAGGTCATAATTATTCGCACGCAGAGTTTTTATCAACGAAAGCACATTTTTAATTTTATCGAATGTTCCCGCACCTTTATTGCTTATGCCATAGAGCGTATTAATTTCCGGGTTTTCAGACAAAATAGGAATTGTATCCTGATAAAGCAGCATATCGATTTTTGCATCGGGATAATTCTGCTTGAGCGTACTGATGACAGGAGTAGTTAATAACATATCTCCGTGATATCGCATCTTTATGACCAGGATATTTCGAAATGGCTTTTCCACTAGCGACTCTTTTGTATGATTGTCTGGTTAAGTTAAGCAGAAAAAAGCACGCTACCGCCCCAGGCTCAACAGCTACCTGAATACTGATAACGCACTTACTTTGGCGTGCTAGTGTATCATTTCTTTCGCAGCAATCCGACCCGAATGTTTTTCATACACAAAATGGTTTTTAATCATAAAAATCATGCAGATAAAAAACCACATGCAGATAATTCTGGTACGGACGATGCCTATATAGAGTTGCAAATTGGTTCGGGCTTCAATGAATCGCATAAAAATACAAAAAAAATGGAGATGTCGTGGTAGTTCAGACCAAACAGAAGCTATTTAAGTCAAAAACGGGAAAAGTAATGGTAAAGCCCCAGCTAAATACATAGAATCCCCAGCACATCCATAAGTCAGCTATTTATTATGCTCGAATTGCTTTACACCGCCCTTCTCTACCTTATTCAGCCGTTGATCTGGATACGGCTCTGGGTGCGCGGACGTAAGGCTCCGGCCTATCGAAAACGCTGGGGTGAACGTTACGGTTTTTACCGCCATCCGCTGAAACCAGGCGGCATTATGCTGCACTCCGTCTCCGTCGGTGAAACTCTGGCGGCGATCCCGTTGGTGCGCGCGCTGCGTCATCGCTACCCTGATTTGCCGATTACCGTTACAACCATGACGCCAACCGGTTCGGAGCGCGTACAATCAGCGTTTGGGAAGGATGTTCAACACGTTTATCTGCCTTACGATCTGCCCGATGCGCTCAACCGTTTCCTTAATAAAGTAGACCCTAAACTGGTGTTGATTATGGAAACCGAGTTGTGGCCAAACCTGATTGCGGCGCTACATAAACGTAAAATTCCGCTGGTCATCGCCAACGCGCGACTTTCTGCGCGCTCTGCGGCAGGTTACGCCAAACTGGGCAAATTCGTTCGTCGCTTACTGCGTCGTATTACGCTGATTGCCGCCCAAAATGAAGAAGATGGTGCACGTTTTGTGGCGCTGGGCGCAAAAAATAATCAGGTGACCGTTACCGGTAGCCTGAAATTCGATATTTCTGTAACACCACAACTGGCTGCTAAAGCAGTGACGCTGCGCCGCCAGTGGGCGCCACATCGCCCGGTATGGATTGCCACCAGTACTCATGATGGTGAAGAGAGCGTGGTAATTGCCGCGCATCAGGCGCTGTTAAAGCAGTTCCCTAATTTATTGCTCATTCTTGTTCCACGTCATCCGGAACGCTTCCCGGATGCGATTAACCTGGTCCGCCAGGCTGGACTAAGCTATATCACACGCTCTTCCGGAGAAATCCCTTCCGCCAGTACACAAGTGGTAGTTGGCGATACGATGGGCGAGCTGATGTTGCTATACGGCATTGCCGATCTCGCGTTTGTTGGCGGTTCACTGGTTGAACGAGGTGGGCATAACCCACTGGAGGCTGCTGCACACGCTATTCCGGTACTGATGGGGCCGCATACCTTTAACTTTAAAGACATTTGCGCACGGCTGGAGCAGGCAAGCGGGCTGATTACCGTCACTGATGCCGCGTCGCTGGCAAAAGAGATATCCTCTTTACTCACCGACGCCGATTACCGTAGTTTTTATGGCCGTCATGCCGTTGAAGTGCTGTATCAAAACCAGGGCGCGCTGCAGCGTCTGCTTCAACTGCTGGAACCTTACCTGCCACCGAAAACGCATTGAGGTTGTTATGCAAAAACGGGCGATTTATCCGGGTACTTTCGATCCCATTACCAATGGTCATATCGATATCGTGACGCGCGCCACGCAGATGTTCGATCACGTTATTCTGGCGATTGCCGCCAGCCCCAGTAAAAAACCGATGTTTACCCTGGAAGAGCGCGTGGTACTGGCACAGCAGGCAACCGCGCATCTGGGAAACGTGGAAGTGGTCGGGTTTAGTGATTTGATGGCAAACTTCGCGCGTAATCAACACGCTACGGTGCTGATTCGTGGTCTGCGTGCGGTGGCGGATTTTGAATATGAAATGCAGCTGGCGCATATGAATCGCCACTTAATGCCGGAACTGGAAAGTGTCTTTTTGATGCCTTCAAAAGAGTGGTCGTTTATCTCTTCATCGCTGGTCAAAGAGGTGGCTCGCCATCAGGGTGATGTCACCCATTTCCTGCCGGAGAATGTCCATCAGGCGCTGATGGCGAAGTTAGCGTAGCATTTATGCCGGATGGTATGCCATCCGGCGCGCATGAATTACTTCTGGCACCGCCTGCAATAAAACGTCGCCCGCTGCGCATGTTTAGTCGCCACAATCGGCGTACCGCACACCCGGCACGGCTCGCCTTTACGCCCGTAAACCTGCAATTCCTGAGCGAAATAACCCGGTTTACCGTCACTTTGTAGAAAATCTTTCAGCGTCGTGCCGCCCTGTTCAATAGAACGCAGTAGCACTGCCTTAGTCACTCGCACCAACAATTCACACTCAGCCAGCGACAGAGACGATGCCAGCCGATCAGGATGGATCCCCGCAGCAAACAGTGATTCGCTGGCGTAGATATTTCCCACACCCACCACCAGCTTGTTATCCATCAGCCAGGGTTTAATCGCCGTTTTTTTCTTCGCGCACTTCTGATGTAGGTATTCGCCATTGAAATCGTCGCTAAGCGGCTCCGGCCCAAGATGGGCCAGCACATTGTGCCCTTCCAGTTCTTTGGCCCACAGCCAGGCGCCAAAGCGGCGCGGATCGGTATAGCGCAGCACTTTGCCGTTGCTCATCACCAAATCAACATGGTCATGCTTTTCAGGGGGAAGTTCTTCTGGAAGGATGCGCAGGCTGCCAGACATACCCAGATGAATGATAATCCAGCCCTCTGGCAACTCCAGCAGCAGATATTTAGCCCGGCGCTGCACGCTAAGCACTGGTTGGTCGCTTAAACGGTAGATTTCTTCCGAAACCGGCCAGCGCAAGCGTCCATTGCGCACCACCGCATGAAGAATAGTTGCACCAACGAGATGCGGTTCTATCCCGCGACGGCTGGTTTCAACTTCGGGTAATTCAGGCATAGCATCTCCAGGAATGAACAGATGCAGTCAATATGGGGGCAAACAGATAACAAAAAACCCCGCCGGAGCGAGGTTTTTCGTTACATTAAAGCGAGAATTATTTAATTTTCGCTTCTTTGTAGATCACGTGCTGGCGAACAACTGGATCGAATTTTTTCAGTTCCAGTTTTTCCGGCTTAGTACGTTTGTTCTTCGTAGTGGTATAGAAGTGACCAGTACCAGCAGAAGAAACCAGCTTGATTTTCTCACGAATACCTTTAGCCATGATTTATTTCCTCTAAGTACTTAGTACTTTTCGCCACGGGCACGCAGTTCAGCCAGAACTGTATCGATGCCTTTTTTATCGATTACACGCATACCTTTAGCAGATACGCGCAGGGTGACAAAACGCTTCTCGCTCTCAACCCAGAAACGGTGAGAGTGCAGGTTCGGCAGGAAACGGCGTTTAGTCGCGTTCAGTGCGTGGGAACGGTTGTTACCGGTCACCGGACGCTTGCCAGTAACTTGGCAGACTCGGGACATGTCTATTCTCCAAAAATCAAATTAGCTCGAGCTTCGTATGGGGTATTGGCGCCTCGTCAGGCTTTACAGCCCGGTCATCGCAGTTCTATGTGAACTCTCGATTGCCAGGCCCAAATGCCAAACCCGAGATTCTCAAAGGTGGCGTAGTATACGCTGACTCGGCGATGTGCTCAAGTCCCGAACAGACAAAGATCCCGAAGGATCGCGCATAGCGGGTTAAATCCAGCCGCGTTCGGCAAAAGAAACATATTCTCCACGCCCAATCACGATATGGTCGAGCACGCGTAATTCCATGAACTGACAACTTTTTATTATCCGTTCGGTGATGAGTTTATCCGCTTTACTGGGTTCAGCACAACCCGAAGGGTGATTATGCGCAAGGATCAGCGCCGAGGCGTTTATTTTTATCGCTTCGCGGATAATTTCCCGAGGATGGACTTCAACATGGTTTAGCGTGCCGGAAAAAAGACGGCTATGCGTTATAACCCGGTGTTGTGAGTCGAGAAAGATCACCATAAAGATCTCCCGCTCTTCGCCCGTGAGCTGGCTTTGTAAAAATTCCCTCGTCATCTCCGGGCTGAGTAACGGGCTTTCTTCACGCATCCGCACGTTGTAGTAACGCCGCGCCAGTTCGGCAATCCCCTTTAACTGGGCAAATTTCGCCACGCCAATTCCATGAACCCCACTAAATTGTTCATATTCAGAGGTTAACAAGCCGTAAAGAGAGCCGAAATTCTCCAGCATCTCTTTTGCCAGGGTTAACACATCTTTACCGCGCGTTCCTGTACGCAGAAATAACGCCAGCAGCTCGACATCCGTTAACGCACCAATGCCAAACTTCAACATTTTTTCGCGTGGCATCAACAGCTGTGCATTGTTTTTCACCTTCACCTCCTTTGTGATGCTCGCATCCTGTCATAGCCGTTCCGTTAAATCGACGGCCAGTTTTCAATCCTGGAAAGCGCCTCGCAAAGTGATTCTCAGGTGAAGGCACGACAACAAAAGTATTGTGATAAAATCGCCAACTTCTGGTGTCACCCTACAGGAAAAATCATCATGAGCCTGGCCGGTAAAAAAATCGTTCTCGGCGTCAGCGGCGGTATTGCTGCCTATAAAACCCCTGAACTGGTGCGTCGTTTGCGCGATCGCGGGGCCGACGTCCGCGTAGCCATGACCGAAGCGGCAAAAGCCTTTATCACCCCACTTAGCTTGCAGGCGGTTTCTGGGTATCCCGTTTCCGACAGTCTGCTGGATCCGGCAGCCGAAGCGGCAATGGGCCACATTGAGCTGGGTAAATGGGCTGATTTAGTGATTCTTGCCCCAGCCACGGCGGATTTGATTGCCCGCGTTGCTGCCGGTATGGCGAATGATTTGGTATCGACGATTTGCCTTGCGACTCCTGCGCCTGTTGCCGTGCTGCCAGCGATGAACCAACAGATGTATCGTGCTGCTGCCACCCAGCATAATTTAGAGGTGCTTGCCTCGCGCGGTTTGCTGATCTGGGGGCCCGATAGCGGCAGCCAGGCCTGTGGTGATGTCGGCCCTGGGCGAATGCTCGATCCGTTAACCATTGTTGATATGGCGGTCGCCCATTTTTCGCCCGTCAACGACTTGAAACATCTGAACATTATGATTACCGCAGGCCCGACACGTGAACCGCTCGATCCGGTGCGTTATATCTCTAATCACAGCTCCGGCAAGATGGGATTCGCCATTGCCGCAGCCGCTGCACGTCGTGGCGCGAACGTCACGCTGATTTCTGGCCCGGTTTCACTACCGACGCCACCGTTTGTTAAACGTGTTGATGTGGTAACCGCACTGGAGATGGAAGCCGCCGTGAAGGCATCCGTGCAACAGCAAAATATCTTTATCGGTTGTGCCGCCGTCGCGGATTACCGTGCAGCCACCGTTGCCAGCGAAAAAATCAAAAAGCAGGCCACACCGGGTGATGAATTAACAATAAAAATGGTTAAAAACCCCGATATCGTCGCCGGTGTTGCCGCATTAAAAGACCATAGGCCTTATGTTGTTGGATTTGCCGCCGAAACAAATAATGTGGAAGAATACGCCCGGCAAAAACGTATCCGCAAAAACCTTGATCTGATCTGCGCTAACGATGTTTCCAGAAAAAATCAGGGATTTAATAGCGACAAAAACGCATTACACCTTTTCTGGCAGGATGGCGATAAAATCTTACCGCTTGAGCGAAAAGAGCTCCTTGGCCAATTATTACTCGACGAGATTGTGACCCGTTATGATGAAGAAAATCGACGTTAAGATTCTGGACCCGCGCGTTGGGAAGGAATTTCCACTCCCGACTTATGCCACTTCTGGTTCTGCCGGACTTGACCTGCGTGCCTGTCTCGACGACGCCGTAGAACTGGCACCGGGCGACACTACACTAGTGCCGACCGGACTGGCGATTCATATTGCCGACCCTTCACTGGCGGCGATGATGCTGCCGCGCTCCGGGCTGGGCCATAAGCACGGTATCGTGCTCGGTAACCTGGTGGGATTGATCGATTCCGACTATCAGGGTCAGCTGATGATCTCCGTGTGGAACCGTGGTCAGGACAGTTTCACCATTCAACCTGGCGAACGTATCGCGCAGATGATTTTTGTTCCGGTGGTACAGGCCGAATTTAATCTGGTGGAAGATTTTGACGCCACTGATCGGGGTGAAGGCGGCTTTGGTCACTCTGGTCGTCAGTAACGCATACGCATCCAAATAACGTCATAACATCGCCGCAAACATTTCGTTTGCGGTCATAGCGTGGGTGCCGCCTGGTAAGTGCTTATTTTCAGGGGTATTTTGTAACATGGCAGAAAAACAAACTGCGAAAAGGAACCGTCGCGAAGAAATACTTCAGTCTCTGGCGTTGATGTTGGAATCCAGCGATGGAAGCCAGCGTATCACGACGGCGAAACTGGCCGCCTCTGTCGGCGTTTCCGAAGCGGCTCTGTATCGCCACTTCCCCAGTAAAACCCGCATGTTCGATAGCCTGATTGAGTTTATCGAAGATAGCCTGATTACTCGTATTAACCTGATTCTGAAAGATGAAAAGGACACTACTGCGCGCCTGCGCCTGATTGTGTTGCTGCTTCTCGGTTTCGGCGAACGTAATCCAGGCCTGACCCGCATCCTCACTGGTCATGCGCTAATGTTCGAACAGGATCGCCTGCAAGGGCGCATCAACCAACTGTTCGAGCGTATCGAAGCGCAGCTGCGTCAGGTATTGCGTGAAAAGAGAATGCGTGAGGGTGAAGGTTACACCACCGATGAAACGTTGCTGGCAAGCCAACTTCTGGCGTTTTGCGAAGGTATGCTGTCTCGTTTTGTTCGTAGCGAGTTTAAATATCGCCCGACGGATGACTTTGACGCCCGCTGGCCGCTGATTGCCGCGCAGTTGCAGTAATATAACGCCGGATGACTTACCATCCGGCGTTTCTTATCAAACCCCGTACTCTTCGCGATAAGCCTTAACCGCCGCCAGATGCTCCGCCATTTCCGGCTTCTCTTCGAGGTAAGCAATCAGGTCTTTCAGAGTGAGGATAGAGATCACTTTGCAGTTGTAATCACGCTCAACTTCCTGAATCGCGGAAATTTCACCGCGACCACGTTCCTGACGATCGAGCGAAATCAACACGCCAGCAAGCGTAGCGCCATTGGCCTGAATAATTTCCATCGATTCGCGAATCGCCGTCCCGGCGGTGATCACATCATCCACCAGCATTACGCGCCCTTGTAACGCGCTACCGACCAGATTGCCGCCCTCACCGTGGTCTTTTGCTTCTTTGCGGTTAAAGCAGTATGGCAGGTCAAGGTCATGATGCTCCGCCAGCGCCACAGCGGTAGTGGTGGCAATCGGAATCCCTTTGTAAGCCGGGCCAAACAGCAGATCGAACTCAATGCCAGAATCCACCAACGCTTCAGCGTAAAAACGGCCTAACAGTGCCAGATCGCGCCCGGTATTAAACAGCCCGGCGTTGAAGAAATAGGGGCTTTTGCGCCCGGATTTCAGCGTAAACTCGCCAAACTTTAATACCTGTTTGCCAAGCGCAAATTCAATAAACTGGCGCTGATATGGTTTCATGCCTTCGCTCCTCATCTTACTTTTCTACAGACAAAAAAAAGGCGACTCATCAGTCGCCTTAAAAATCAGTTTGCCAGCGCCGCTTTCTGCGTCGCTACAATGGATTCGATTCCCCCTCGGGCCAACGCCAACAAGGTGAGGAGTTCTTCGTGAGTGAACGGCTCGCCTTCCGCCGTACCCTGAACCTCAATGATGCGCCCATCTTCGGTCATCACTACGTTCATATCCGTTTCTGCGGCAGAGTCTTCGACGTATTCCAGATCGCAAATCGCTTCGCCGTTAACGATACCCACCGAAACCGCTGCCACCATGCCTTTCATCGGATTGGTTTTCAGTTTGCCATTCTCAACCAGCTTATTCAGTGCATCTGCCAGCGCCACGCAGGCACCAGTGATTGAAGCAGTGCGCGTGCCGCCATCGGCCTGAAGTACGTCGCAATCCAGCGTAATGGTGAACTCACCCAACGCTTTCAAATCAACCGCCGCACGCAATGCACGGGCAATCAGACGCTGGATTTCCATCGTGCGTCCGCCCTGCTTACCTTTCGCCGCTTCACGAGCGTTACGAGTGTGGGTAGAGCGCGGCAGCATACCGTATTCTGCGGTGATCCAGCCTTGCCCCTGACCTTTCAGGAAACGAGGCACGCCTTCTTCAATAGAGGCGGTACACAACACTTTGGTATCGCCAAATTCGACCAGCACCGAGCCTTCTGCATGTTTTGTATAGTTACGAGTCAGGGTAACGGGGCGCACCTGATTATTGCTACGGCCTGCTGGACGCATATTGAAATCTCCGGCTTGAAACAAATGTGGCTGCGCATTATACGGACTTCCGGCGGTTATTCCTATCCTGACAAGGCATCGATGGCTATAATCCTTCCACCTCTCCTTTTATAAACAGGAACGTCTATGATCCGCAGTATGACCGCCTACGCCCGGCGTGAAATCAAGGGTGAATGGGGGAGCGCAACCTGGGAAATGCGCTCGGTAAACCAGCGTTATCTGGAAACTTACTTTCGTCTGCCGGAGCAGTTCCGTAGCCTGGAACCTGTCGTTCGCGAGCGTATTCGTTCTCGCCTGACGCGCGGTAAAGTGGAATGTACCCTGCGCTATGAGCCAGATGTCAGCGCACAAGGAGAACTGATTCTCAACGAAAAACTGGCTAAACAGCTGGTAACTGCTGCGAACTGGGTAAAAATGCAGAGCGACGAAGGGGAAATAAACCCGGTTGATATTCTGCGCTGGCCGGGCGTAATGGCAGCCCAGGAACAGGATCTCGACGCTATTGCCGCTGAAATTCTTGCTGCTCTTGATGGTACGCTGGACGACTTTATCGTCGCGCGCGAAACCGAAGGTCAGGCGCTGAAAGCGTTGATCGAGCAGCGTCTGGAAGGCGTCACCACCGAAGTAGCTAAAGTGCGCGCCCATATGCCGGAAATTCTGCAATGGCAGCGTGAACGTCTGGTCGCGAAGCTGGAAGATGCTCAGGTTCAGCTG
Source organism: Escherichia sp. MOD1-EC7011 (assembly GCF_002965005.1). Taxonomy (NCBI): domain Bacteria; kingdom Pseudomonadati; phylum Pseudomonadota; class Gammaproteobacteria; order Enterobacterales; family Enterobacteriaceae; genus Escherichia; species Escherichia sp. MOD1-EC7011. Next base: position 110,026 of record NZ_PTRD01000026.1, on the reverse strand, counting down.
GAGAACAATCGTCTGGAGCAAGAGCTGGTGCTGCTGGCGCAACGAATTGATGTTGCCGAAGAACTGGATCGCCTCGAAGCGCATGTCAAAGAGACCTACAACATTCTCAAGAAAAAAGAAGCCGTTGGTCGTCGTCTGGACTTTATGATGCAAGAGTTCAACCGCGAGTCGAACACTCTTGCTTCGAAATCTATCAATGCCGAAGTGACGAACTCCGCGATTGAGTTGAAGGTGTTGATTGAGCAGATGCGCGAACAGATCCAGAATATCGAGTAAGCGACATCGCATTGTAGGCCATTGTTAATTTCAGCGGCTCTACATACATCTACCTAAAAAACGTCAAAAATCCCATACTTTTTCTAATGCATTTTTCTTAACACAACATCAGAAAAATGCATTAGCTTTGCAGAAAGCACCTATTTCACATAACTATAAATTATCAATCCAAACTCACCTTAAAAAATCTCAATCGTGACGATGCACACAAATCGCTACCCTGCCAGACAGATTTTTAGGGAGAGAACCATGCTGTTACACATTTTGTATTTGGTTGGTATTACCGCCGAAGCCATGACGGGGGCGCTGGCGGCTGGGCGACGCCGAATGGATACATTTGGCGTAATTATCATTGCGACCGCCACCGCAATCGGTGGTGGCTCAGTGCGGGATATTCTTTTAGGCCACTATCCGCTCGGTTGGGTCAAGCATCCGGAATATGTGATTATTGTTGCCACAGCCGCCGTACTGACCACTATTGTTGCCCCGGTGATGCCTTATCTGCGCAAAGTCTTTCTGGTGCTTGATGCGCTCGGGCTGGTAGTTTTTTCTATTATTGGTGCACAAGTCGCGCTGGATATGGGGCACGGTCCGATCATTGCCGTTGTCGCAGCGGTGACGACCGGCGTGTTTGGCGGCGTTTTGCGAGACATGTTCTGTAAACGCATCCCGCTGGTCTTTCAGAAAGAGCTGTATGCTGGGGTTTCATTTGCCTCCGCCGTACTCTATATCGCGTTGCAACACTACGTCTCTAACCATGATGTGGTGATTATTTCCACTCTGGTGTTTGGCTTTTTCGCTCGCTTGCTGGCGCTACGTCTTAAGCTGGGTTTACCCGTCTTTTACTACAGCCACGAAGGTCACTAAGGCACAAAACCTGTGACCTGCTGGGCAGCCAGCCAGTTGCCCAGCATCTTGATTTGCCCATTATCTTTCCATTCAATAACCTGGCTGGCACGACGAGGTCCTGTCTCTGGCAGTTGCCGCCAATGCTGTTCGCTTCTCTGCAAAACTTGCTCCCAGGTGCTGGAATCGCTGGCGTTAAGCGCCGCCTGGGTTAAGGGTATTCCCATTGCCATCACCCAGCGGGTAAAAGGCTGCTTACGTGCCAGATTAAACTGATGCCATAACTGCTCGCTTTTGCTTTTCGCTATCCCCGGCGTGTTCTGCAATTGCTCTGGCGTTAACTGAAGCCAGGAAAAGATATGCTCAAGGTGATGAGTCTGATGCAGCGCACGCCAGCCAGCTTCACCAATGCCGTCCAGCCCCAAAACCTGTTTTGACCCCAGCCAGACTAGCCGTGAAATGAATTGCTCCTGACAAACATCAGAAGCAAAGTAGCAGGTCAACGAATTAAAGCGGTTTTCTGGCGGCATTGGTTTAGTACGTTCCGTTCCGCGCCAGACCACATCGTCAATGCGTGGAATACCCTGACCGGCAAGACTAACGAGAATTTGATCGCCAGGCGCAATATCCCATTCCTGCCAGCGCCTGACGGAACCAATATTCACCCGCTGAACTTTTTTATCATCCAGCATGACAGGCGCGAGTGACGCCACCACCGATATTTTGCCGCTCTTACCCACCGCAAACTGAATCGCATTCACTTCGGCAACCTGTGCCACGGGTTGATATTTCCACGCCACCAACCAATTCGCCTGACCCGGTAGCCAATGGATGGATTCGGGTTCTTTCGCCGCTCGTACAACGACACCATCGGTAACAAAGGGTAACGCTGTTTTCCACCACTCATTACGTATCCGCTCAACCTCATCAGCATTTTTGACTGCGCGAGTGTACATCTGCGTCAGACTAAACCCTGCGGTTGCAAGCTGTTGCAATCGCTCGGTCATTAACTGCGGTCCATCCGGCCACGCCCAGATAAACACGCCAAGTGAATTTAGCGCGTCAGTATTGTTCTGCCGCATCATCATGCCCGCGACTTTCGAGCGCGCATTCATTCCCCCCATTTGTTGTTGGATATGCCCCTCACGCTGGAGAAATATTTCGCCCTGCAGCGTACTGTTGGCTAAAGGTCCGCTGACGGATTGTGGTACAGAAGGAATCGAGCGAACTTTCTGCGTCCAGTCTTCGCCCTTCAGGCCATTACCACGACTGATCGCTTTAATCAGTTTTCCCTCACGGTAGACCAGAGTTACCGCAACACCATCAACTTTTGGTTGCACCCAAAGATCGCTGCGTTCACGCATCCACAGTCTTAACGCATTTTTATCCGCCATTTTACGTACGCCCGTATGCGCAACCGGATGGATAACCGTGCCGTTTAAAAGCGGCATCATGGCGTCACGATGCGTCTCTTCACCAAAACAACGTTGCCACTGCGTAAGACGGGCACTTATCTGATCGTAAACACTGTCTTCCACATCACTTTTTCCTACTCTCCAGTAATCATCGTCCCACTGTTTTATTTGTTGTTGCAGGCGGGAAATTTCTTCATGCGCTCTGGCGGGCGACCAGGCTGGGCAGACCGCCTGCGCCGATGATTGCCAGCACAAAATCCCCATTAATACCGCTATCCATACTTTCATCATCACCTCCGCTGTAGTCAGGCGGGCAGGTATACAACGTGGTGAATGTAAATCCGAGTGGCAAAAACGAAGTGTGCGAGGACGCTTCCAGAGAATCGTTCTGATTGCAGTAAATGACAGGGAATTGCGGAAACAGCTACGCAAAACGCAACAACTTTGCGCAAAAAGTATGAGCGAGGGCTACGTCACGTGACCGCGCCGTGTATAATAAGCTCGTATGTAGGCTTTATTTCGCTAATCACATACGAAAGATACTCATGGCTCAAGGCACGCTTTATATTGTTTCTGCCCCCAGTGGCGCGGGTAAATCCAGCCTGATTCAGGCTTTATTAAAAACCCAACCGTTGTATGACACCCAGGTTTCTGTTTCACACACCACGCGCGCACCGCGTCCAGGTGAAGTACACGGTGAGCATTACTTCTTTGTTAATCATGATGAATTTAAAGAGATGATTAGCAGAGATGCATTCCTTGAGCACGCGGAAGTGTTCGGTAATTACTATGGCACTTCGCGCGAAGCCATTGAGCAAGTACTGGCAAGTGGCGTAGATGTTTTTCTGGATATCGACTGGCAGGGCGCGCAACAAATTCGCCAGAAGATGCCACATGCGCGTAGTATCTTTATTTTACCGCCGTCCAAAATCGAGCTGGATCGCCGTCTACGCGGTCGCGGTCAGGACAGCGAAGAGGTCATTGCAAAGCGTATGGCGCAAGCAGTTGCAGAAATGAGCCATTACGCCGAATATGATTATTTGATTGTGAATGATGATTTTGACACCGCACTGGGTGATCTGAAGACCATTATTCGCGCCGAACGCTTGCGCATGAGTCGCCAAAAGCAACGTCATGACGCTTTAATCAGCAAATTGTTGGCAGACTGAACCTTCTTTCAGTATCATGCCCAGTCATTTCTTCACCTGTGGAGCTTTTTAAGTATGGCACGCGTAACTGTTCAGGACGCTGTAGAGAAAATTGGTAACCGTTTTGACCTGGTACTGGTCGCCGCGCGTCGCGCTCGTCAGATGCAGGTAGGCGGAAAGGATCCGCTAGTACCGGAAGAAAACGATAAAACCACAGTAATCGCGCTGCGCGAAATCGAAGAAGGTCTGATCAACAACCAGATCCTCGACGTTCGCGAACGCCAGGAACAGCAAGAGCAGGAAGCCGCTGAAATTCAAGCCGTTACCGCTATTGCTGAAGGTCGTCGTTAATCACAAAGCGGGTCGCCCTTGTATCTGTTTGAAAGCCTGAATCAACTGATTCAAAACTACCTGCCAGAAGACCAAATTAAGCGTCTGCGGCAGGCGTATCTCGTTGCACGTGATGCTCACGAGGGGCAAACACGTTCAAGCGGTGAACCCTATATCACGCACCCGGTAGCGGTTGCCTGCATTCTGGCCGAGATGAAACTCGACTATGAAACGCTAATGGCGGCGCTACTTCATGACGTGATTGAAGATACTCCCGCCACCTACCAGGACATGGAACAGCTTTTTGGCAAAAGCGTCGCCGAGCTGGTAGAGGGGGTGTCGAAACTTGATAAACTCAAGTTCCGCGATAAGAAAGAGGCGCAGGCCGAAAACTTTCGCAAGATGATTATGGCCATGGTGCAGGATATCCGCGTCATCCTCATCAAACTCGCAGACCGTACCCACAACATGCGCACGCTGGGCTCACTTCGCCCGGACAAACGTCGCCGCATCGCCCGTGAAACTCTCGAAATATACAGCCCGCTGGCACACCGTTTAGGTATCCACCACATTAAAACCGAACTCGAAGAGTTGGGTTTTGAGGCGCTGTATCCCAACCGTTACCGCGTGATTAAAGAAGTGGTGAAAGCCGCGCGCGGTAACCGTAAAGAGATGATCCAAAAAATCCTCTCAGAAATCGAAGGGCGCTTGCAGGAAGCGGGAATACCGTGCCGCGTCAGTGGTCGCGAGAAACATCTTTATTCGATTTACTGCAAAATGGTGCTCAAAGAGCAGCGTTTTCACTCAATCATGGATATCTACGCCTTCCGCGTGATCGTCAATGATTCCGATACCTGTTATCGCGTGCTCGGCCAGATGCACAGCCTGTATAAGCCGCGTCCAGGTCGCGTGAAAGACTATATCGCCATTCCAAAAGCGAACGGCTATCAGTCTTTGCACACCTCGATGATTGGCCCCCACGGCGTGCCGGTTGAAGTCCAGATCCGTACCGAAGATATGGATCAAATGGCGGAGATGGGTGTTGCCGCACACTGGGCTTATAAAGAGCACGGCGAGACCAGCACCACTGCGCAAATCCGCGCCCAGCGTTGGATGCAGAGCCTGCTGGAGCTTCAACAGAGCGCCGGTAGCTCATTTGAATTTATCGAGAGCGTTAAATCCGATCTCTTCCCGGATGAGATTTACGTTTTCACACCGGAAGGGCGCATTGTCGAACTGCCTGCCGGTGCCACGCCTGTCGATTTCGCGTACGCGGTGCATACCGATATCGGTCATGCCTGCGTGGGTGCGCGAGTTGATCGCCAGCCTTACCCGCTGTCGCAGCCACTCTCCAGCGGACAAACCGTTGAAATCATTACCGCGCCGGGCGCTCGCCCGAATGCCGCCTGGCTGAACTTTGTCGTCAGCTCGAAAGCACGCGCCAAAATCCGCCAGTTGCTGAAAAACCTCAAGCGTGATGATTCCGTTAGCCTGGGGCGTCGCCTGCTCAACCACGCGTTGGGTGGCAGCCGTAAGCTGAATGAAATCCCGCAGGAAAATATTCAGCGCGAACTGGATCGCATGAAACTGGCGACACTTGACGATTTGCTGGCAGAAATCGGTCTTGGCAATGCAATGAGCGTAGTGGTAGCGAAGAATCTCCAGCAGGGAGACGGTTCCATTCCACCAGCAACCCAAAGCCACGGGCATCTACCGATTAAAGGCGCTGATGGCGTGTTGATCACTTTTGCGAAATGCTGCCGCCCTATTCCCGGCGACCCGATCATCGCCCACGTTAGCCCCGGTAAAGGTCTGGTGATCCACCATGAGTCCTGCCGTAACATCCGTGGCTACCAGAAAGAGCCAGAGAAGTTTATGGCTGTAGAATGGGATAAAGAAACGGCGCAGGAGTTCATTACTGAAATCAAGGTGGAAATGTTCAACCATCAGGGTGCGCTGGCAAACCTGACTGCGGCGATCAACACAACCAATTCCAATATTCAAAGTTTGAATACGGAAGAGAAAGATGGTCGCGTCTATAGTGCCTTTATTCGCCTGACCGCCCGGGATCGCGTACATCTGGCAAATATCATGCGCAAAATCCGTGTGATGCCAGACGTGATTAAAGTCACCCGAAACAGAAATTAATGTTTTATGAACCCAACACGTTATGCACGCATCTGTGAAATGCTCGCCAGGCGGCAGCCTGACCTGACCGTCTGCATGGAACAGGTTCACAAACCCCATAACGTTTCTGCGATTATTCGTACCGCAGATGCCGTTGGCGTACATGAAGTTCATGCCGTCTGGCCTGGCAGCCGGATGCGCACTATGGCTTCGGCTGCGGCTGGCAGCAACAGTTGGGTACAGGTGAAAACGCACCGCACCATTGGCGATGCCGTCGCCCATCTGAAAGGCCAGGGAATGCAGATTCTGGCTACACATCTTTCTGATAACGCCGTCGATTTTCGCGAAATTGATTACACCCGCCCGACCTGTATTTTGATGGGTCAGGAGAAAACGGGCATCACGCAGGAAGCGTTAGCACTGGCGGATCAGGACATCATTATCCCGATGATCGGCATGGTGCAGTCGCTGAACGTCTCCGTCGCATCGGCACTCATTCTTTACGAAGCCCAACGTCAGCGGCAAAACGCAGGCATGTACCTTCGTGAAAACAGCATGTTACCGGAATCAGAACAACAACGCCTGCTGTTTGAAGGCGGCTATCCGGTGCTGGCGAAAGTCGCAAAACGCAAAGGCCTGCCTTACCCCCACGTCAATCAGCAAGGCGAGATCGAAGCTGATGCCGACTGGTGGGCCACCATGCAGGCTGCAGGGTAAGTGCGATGAAAGGTCGCCTGTTAGATGCTGTCCCGCTCAGTTCCCTAACGGGCGTTGGCGCGGCACAAAGTAACAAGCTGGCGAAAATCAACCTGCATACCGTGCAGGATTTACTCTTACACCTTCCCCTGCGCTACGAAGATCGCACCCATCTTTATCCCATTGGCGAGCTGCTACCCGGCGTTTATGCCACGGTTGAAGGCGAAGTGCTGAACTGTAATATCTCCTTCGGCGGTCGACGGATGATGACCTGCCAGATTAGCGACGGTTCCGGCATTCTCACCATGCGCTTTTTCAACTTCAGCGCGGCGATGAAAAATAGCCTGGCGACGGGACGACGTGTGCTGGCCTACGGCGAAGCAAAGCGCGGCAAATATGGCGCGGAGATGATCCATCCGGAATATCGCGTACAGGGTGATCTCAGTACTCCGGAGCTACAGGAAACGCTCACGCCGGTTTACCCAACGACTGAAGGCGTTAAACAGGCAACGCTACGTAAATTAACCGACCAGGCGCTGGATCTGCTGGATACCTGCGCTATTGAAGAACTGTTGCCGCCGGAACTGTCACAGGGGATGATGACGCTGCCGGAAGCCTTGAGAACTCTGCATCGCCCGCCGCCGACGCTGCAACTTAGCGATCTGGAAAGCGGGCAGCATCCGGCACAACGTCGTCTGATTCTGGAAGAACTGCTGGCGCACAACCTCAGTATGTTGGCGTTACGCGCTGGAGCACAACGTTTTCATGCCCAACCGCTTAGCGCCAATGACTCGCTGAAAAATAAACTCCTTGCCGCCTTACCGTTCAAACCAACGGGTGCTCAGGCACGTGTGGTGGCGGAAATCGAGCGCGATATGGCGCTCGATGTTCCGATGATGCGTCTGGTGCAAGGCGATGTAGGTTCCGGTAAAACGCTGGTTGCTGCCCTTGCCGCGCTGCGTGCAATTGCTCACGGGAAACAGGTGGCGCTGATGGCACCAACCGAGTTGCTCGCCGAACAGCACGCCAATAACTTTCGCAACTGGTTTGAGCCGCTCGGTATCGAAGTGGGCTGGCTCGCCGGTAAACAGAAAGGTAAAGCACGACTGGCTCAGCAAGAAGCCATCGCCAGCGGTCAGGTGCAGATGATTGTTGGTACGCACGCCATCTTCCAGGAACAGGTGCAATTTAACGGTCTGGCGCTGGTGATTATCGACGAACAGCATCGTTTTGGTGTGCATCAACGCCTGGCGTTATGGGAGAAAGGCCAGCAGCAAGGGTTCCATCCGCATCAGTTAATCATGACCGCCACGCCGATCCCCCGCACGCTGGCAATGACCGCCTATGCCGATCTCGATACCTCGGTCATTGATGAACTGCCGCCAGGGCGTACCCCGGTGACGACAGTGGCAATCCCGGATACGCGTCGTAACGACATCATTGACCGCGTGCGTCACGCCTGCATGACTGAAGGTCGTCAGGCGTACTGGGTTTGTACATTGATTGAAGAATCGGAATTACTGGAAGCGCAGGCAGCCGAAGCCACGTGGGAAGAGTTGAAACTGGCGCTACCAGAGTTGAACGTTGGCCTGGTACACGGGCGGATGAAACCTGCCGAGAAGCAGGCGGTGATGGCATCGTTTAAACAAGGTGAGCTACACCTGCTGGTTGCCACTACCGTTATTGAAGTCGGTGTTGATGTGCCTAACGCCAGTCTGATGATTATCGAAAACCCGGAGCGTCTGGGTCTGGCGCAGTTACACCAGCTTCGCGGGCGCGTGGGACGTGGCGCGGTGGCTTCTCACTGCGTGCTGCTCTACAAAACGCCACTCTCCAAAACGGCGCAAATTCGCCTGCAAGTGCTGCGTGACAGCAGCGACGGATTTGTGATTGCACAGAAAGATTTAGAGATTCGCGGTCCTGGCGAACTGTTAGGTACGCGTCAGACGGGTAATGCCGAATTTAAAGTGGCAGATTTACTGCGCGATCAGGCCATGATCCCGGAAGTTCAGCGCCTGGCACGGCATATTCATGAACGTTACCCACAACAGGCAAAAGCCCTGATAGAACGCTGGATGCCGGAGACGGAACGCTACTCGAACGCATAAAGACGGCGGAGAGAAGACTGCCGTTTAGATTGATCTACCTTCCTGCCGGATGCGGCGTGAACGCCTTATCCGGCCTACAAAAAACTCACAAAATCAATAAATTGAGAATTATTACGTAGGCCAGATAAGCGAAGCGTATCAGGCATTTGTCTTTGTTGCGGCGGCACTTATACCGCCGCTTCATCGGTTACCCCGCAAAAATCGGCAACATCAAATACAGCTTAATCACCAGCGCGTTAACGATATCGATAAAGAACGCACCGACCATCGGCACCACCAGGAAGGCCATGTGCGACGGGCCAAAGCGTTCGGTAATCGCCTGCATGTTGGCAATTGCCGTGGGCGTTGCACCAAGGCCAAAACCACAGTGACCCGCAGCCAGCACCGCCGCATCGTAGTTTTTGCCCATCATGCGCCAGGTGACAAAGATGGCGTACAACGCCATGAAGATGGTCTGTGCGACCAGAATCGCCAGCATCGGCAGCGCCAGCGAAGCCAGCTCCCAAAGTTTCAGCCCCATCAACGCCATCGCCAGGAACAACGACAGACTTACGTTACCCAACACCGATACCGCACGCTCAAAGACGCGGTAAAAGCCCATCATTGACAGACCGTTACTCAGAATCACACCCACAAACAGCACGCAAACGAAGGTTGGCAATTCAAAAGCTGTGCCAGCCAAAAGTTGCGCAACAATTTTCCCCACAGTCAGACAGATAGCAATCAGCGCGATGGTTTCAATCAGCACCAGCGAGGTGATCATGCGCCCAACGTCCGGCTTTTCAAACGCCGTTGGGACTTCCTGGTCATCCGGAATACCGTTTGGCGTGGTGGAGTGCTTCACCAGATACCGCGCCACCGGCCCCCCAATCAAGCCGCCCAACACCAGACCAAACGTTGCACAAGCCATCGCCACTTCCGTCGCGTTGGTGAAGCCATAACGTTCAATGAACAATTTACTCCACGCAGCACCTGTACCGTGGCCGCCGGAAAGCGTAATAGAACCGGCCAGCAGCCCCATCAGCGGATCAAGCCCTAACAGGCTAGCCATCCCAATGCCGATGGCATTTTGCATCACCAGTAAGCCAACAACCACGATGAGGAAAATCCCCACCACACGCCCACCGGCACGCAGGCTGGCAATATTGGCATTCAGACCAATGGTTGCGAAGAATGCCAGCATCAACGGATCGCGCAGGGACATATCAAAATTAACTTCCCAGCCCATACTTTTTTTCAGCACCAGCAGCGCCAGTGCCACCAGCAACCCTCCGGCAACCGGTTCAGGTATAGTGTATTTCTTCAGAAAGGAGACGGAATGGACCAACTTGCGCCCGAGCAGCAACGTCAGGGTTGCTGCAACAAGCGTTGCTAAAGTATCGAGATGAAACATAGTTACTCCTTTGTGTCCGCACCACTCTTTCACACTCGTCATACTTCATCGCGCATGTGCATTAGGGCGAAATATGACGAGTATCGAGTCATGCTATCCCGGTTCGAATTCTCAGCTGAAAATAAAAAAATGGCATGGATTTTAAGCAGAAAACAACCAAAAGTTATATAAAAAAGTGCATTTATCGCATTTAAATATTTAGAAGAATGCATGGCAAACGTTTGCTTTTACCTTTCGGTCAGCTAAAATGCCCGCTTTGCCACCACGGGATTGTTTTCGATGTCTGTTTCCACCCTAGAGTCAGAAAATGCGCAACCGGTTGCGCAGACTCAAAACAGCGAACTGATTTATCGTCTTGAAGATCGTCCGCCGCTTGCTCAAACTCTGTTTGCCGCCTGTCAGCATCTGCTGGCGATGTTTGTCGCGGTAATCACGCCAGCACTGTTAATTTGCCAGGCGCTGGGTTTACCAGCACAGGACACGCAACACATTATTAGTATGTCGCTGTTTGCTTCCGGTGTGGCGTCGATTATTCAGATTAAAGCCTGGGGGCCGGTTGGTTCCGGGTTATTGTCTATTCAGGGCACCAGCTTTAACTTCGTTGCTCCGCTAATTATGGGCGGAACGGCACTGAAGACCGGTGGCGCCGATGTTCCTACCATGATGGCGGCGCTCTTCGGCACACTGATGCTGGCAAGTTGCACCGAAATGGTAATCTCCCGCGTTTTACATCTGGCGCGCCGCATTATTACGCCTCTGGTTTCTGGCGTCGTAGTAATGATTATCGGCCTGTCGCTAATACAGGTTGGGTTAACGTCCATTGGCGGCGGTTATGCGGCCATGAACGATAACACCTTTGGCGCGCCGAAAAATTTGCTGCTGGCGGGCGTGGTCTTAGCTTTAATCATTCTGCTTAACCGTCAACGTAACCCTTACTTACGCGTGGCCTCGCTGGTGATTGCGATGGCAGCCGGATATGCGCTGGCGTGGTTTATGGGCATGTTGCCAGAAAGCAACGAGCCGATGACGCAAGAACTGATTATGGTGCCAACACCGCTCTATTACGGGCTTGGTATTGAATGGAGTTTGCTGTTGCCGCTGATGCTGGTCTTTATGATCACCTCGCTGGAAACTATTGGCGATATCACCGCCACCTCCGACGTTTCCGAACAACCGGTTTCCGGTCCGCTGTACATGAAACGCCTGAAAGGCGGCGTACTGGCAAACGGCCTGAACTCGTTTGTATCGGCGGTGTTTAACACTTTCCCGAACTCCTGCTTCGGGCAGAACAACGGTGTGATCCAGTTGACCGGTGTTGCCAGCCGTTATGTCGGTTTTGTCGTCGCACTGATGCTGATTGTGCTCGGCCTGTTCCCGGCTGTGAGCGGTTTTGTGCAGCATATTCCGGAACCGGTACTTGGCGGCGCTACGCTGGTGATGTTTGGTACTATCGCCGCATCAGGTGTGCGTATCGTTTCTCGTGAACCGCTGAATCGTCGGGCCATTCTGATTATCGCGCTGTCGCTGGCGGTCGGTCTGGGCGTTTCTCAGCAGCCGCTGATTTTGCAGTTTGCCCCTGACTGGCTGAAAAACCTGCTCTCCTCCGGGATCGCCGCTGGCGGTATCACTGCCATTGTGCTGAACCTGATTTTCCCGCCAGAAAAACAGTAACCCACTCACGGCGGTAAAATTCTTTACCGCCGTAGCCACTCGCTTTCTCCATTCCCGCCTTGAGGAATGCGCGTAAATCGTGCATAACTCCCTTATGTGCATTTCACGGGATGGAAGACCATGAAATTTATTGGGAAGCTGCTTCTCTACATTTTCATCGCGCTATTCGTGGCGATCGCTGGCCTCTATTTCCTGCTGCAAACCCGCTGGGGAGCAGAGCATATCAGCGCATGGATTTCCAGGAATAGCGACTATCATTTGACCTTCGGAGCGATGGATCACCGGTTTTCCGCACCATCTCATATCGTGCTGGAGAACGTCACATTCGGTCGCGATGGTCAACCCGCCACTCTGGTGGCGAAAAGTGTCGATATTGCGCTAAGTAGTCGGCAACTGAGCGAACCACGCCATGTCGATACTATCCTGCTGGAAAACGGGACGTTGAATCTCACCGACCAGACCGCGCCGTTACCGTTTAAAGCGGATCGGCTGCAACTGCGTGATATGGCGTTTAACAGTCCCAATAGCGAGTGGAATCTCAGCGCACAGCGAGTAAATGGCGGCGTCGTCCCGTGGTCGCCGGAAGCCGGTAAAGTCCTGGGCACGAAGGCTCAAATTCAGTTCAGTGCCGGCTCTCTGTCACTCAACGATGTTGCTGCTACCAATGTACTGATTGAAGGCACTATTGATAACGATCGCGTCACGCTTACGAATCTGGGCGCCGATATCGCCCGTGGTTCATTAACTGGTAATGCGCAGCGTAATGCCGATGGTAGCTGGCAGGTAGAAAATCTGCGCCTGGCCGATATCCGTCTGCAAAGCGAAAAATCTCTGACCGATTTCTTTGCACCTTTGCGCTCTGTCCCGTCGTTGCAGATTGGCCGCCTTGAAGTGATCGACGCTCGCCTGCAAGGTCCGGACTGGGCGGTGACCGACCTCGATCTCAGCTTGCGCAACATGACCTTCATTAAAGATGACTGGCAGACGCAGGAAGGCAAGCTGTCAATGAACGCCAGCGAGTTTATTTATGGTTCGCTGCATTTATTTGACCCCATTATGAACGCGGAGTTTTCCCCACAGGGCGTCGCGCTTCGCCAGTTCACCAGCCGCTGGGAAGGCGGAATGGTACGAACGTCAGGGAACTGGCAACGCGATGGAAAAACGCTGCTCCTCGACGACGCAGCGATTGTCGGGCTGGAATTTACCTTGCCGAAAAACTGGCAACAGTTGTGGATGCAGCAAACTCCCGCCTGGTTAAACACTCTGCAACTGAAGAGATTTAGCGCCAGCCGCAACCTGATCATTGATATCGACCCTGACTTTCCGTGGCAGCTCACCGCGCTGGATGGTTATGGCGCGAATCTGACGCTGGTTGCCGAGCATAAGTGGGGGGTGTGGAGTGGCACGGCGAACCTGAATGCCGCCGCCGCAACGTTCAATCGTGTCGACGTTCGTCGTCCGTCGCTGGCGCTAACCGCCAATAGCAGCACGGTGAATATCAGCGAACTTAGCGCGTTTACCGAGAAAGGCATTCTTGAAGCCACTGCCAGTGTCTCACAAACGCCGCAGCGCCAGACCCATATCAGCCTGAACGGACGCGGTGTGCCGATGAACATTTTGCAACAGTGGGGATGGCCAGAGTTACCTATTACGGGCGATGGCAATATTCAGCTCACCGCCAGCGGCGATATCCAGACCGATGTACCGCTAAAACCCACGGTTAACGGACAACTCCATGCTGTGAACGCTGAAAAGCAGCAGGTAACCCAAACCATGAATGCTGGCGTAGTTTCCAGTGGCGAAGTCACGTCAACGGAGCCAGTGCGGTAAAAATCAATCTCGCCGGGCACGACATAGCCGTACCCGGCATTTTTTCAACAAATTACAGCATAATTGTCAGTGAGTTACCCACTGGCGACACCACCACACCCAACTCAGTTTCGGTCTGCGAACCGCCTTGCAAACCATTTACTTTCGCAATATTACGCAAGCACAGTGTCCAGTTCTTCGCCTCGCCCGCGCCTGTCACGGTAATCGTATTGCCAGTACGCGCCGCTTTCAGGGTGAAGATCACCGAACCATCGGCGGCGGGCACTTCACAGACAGCTTCATGCCCGTCTTGCAGATTAAAAAGCTGGAAAGCCGTGCCTTCATGCCACGCGTAGTCGGGGCGTTGGTCATTGTTCCCCAGCGCCAGTAAGGTGTTGTCACGCACGTAAACCGGCAAACTAAGAAAATCATGCTGCTGTTTATGCCAACGGCTGCCTTCTGTTTCATCGTTATGCCACAGATGCGTCCAGCGACCTTCTGGCAGATAAAACTGTACATCGCCCACTTCAGAGAACACTGGCGCAACCATCACGCTGTCGCCCAACATGTATTGACGGTCAAGATAATCACAGGCCGGATCGTCCGGGAACTCCATCACCATTGCGCGCATCATCGGCGTACCCAGCGCGTTAGCACGAGCGGCTTCGCGGTACAGATACGGCATCATACGGCATTTAAGCTGAGTGAAATGGCGCACGACATCGCAGGATTCATCATCATAAGCCCACGGCACACGATAAGATTTGCTGCCATGTAAACGGCTATGGCTGGAGAGCAAACCAAATGCGCACCAGCGTTTGTAAACGTGCGCCGGAGCGGTGTTCTCAAAGCCACCGATATCGTGGCTCCAGAAACCAAACCCAGAAAGGCCGATAGATAAACCACCGCGCAGGCTTTCCGCCATTGATTCGTAGTTAGCGTAACAGTCGCCGCCCCAGTGTACCGGGAATTTCTGCGCACCGACGGAGGCCGAGCGGGCAAACAAGACGGCTTCTTCCTCGCCGACGGTTTCCTTGAGCACGTTCCACACCAGTTCGTTGTAGATGTATGCATAATGGTTATGCATTTTCTGCGGATTGGAACCGTCAAACCACTGAACGTCTGTTGGAATACGTTCGCCAAAGTCGGTCTTAAAGCAATCGACGCCCATCGCTACCAGGCCTTTCAGTTTATCGGCGTACCATTTGCAGGCATCTGGGTTGGTAAAGTCATAAATCGCCAGACCTGGCTGCCATTTATCCCATTGCCATAACGAGCCGTCCGGGCGTTTGAGTAAATATCCTTTCTCTTGCAACTCTTTAAATACCGGGGATTTTTGCCCTATATAGGGGTTAATCCAGACGCAGATTTTCAGCCCTTTCGCTTTCAGGCGGCGGATCATCCCTTCCGGGTCAGGGAAAGTTACCGGATCCCACTCAAAATCGCACCACTGGAAAGCTTTCATCCAGAAACAGTCGAAGTGGAAAACATGTAGCGGCAGATTCCGTTCCGCCATGCCGTCGATAAAGCTGTTTACCGTTGCTTCATCATAATTAGTGGTAAATGAAGTCGTTAACCACAAACCAAAGGACCATGCTGGCGGCAACGCCGGACGCCCGGTAAAACGGGTATAACGATCGAGCACCGCTTTCGGCGTCGGGCCATCGATAACAAAGTATTCGAGATATTCACCCTCAACGCTGAACTGTACTTTGGAGACTTTCTCCGATCCCACTTCAAACGAGACGCACTGCGGATGATTAACCAGCACACCGTAGCCACGGTTGGTGATATAGAACGGGATGTTTTTGTACGCCTGTTCGGTGCTGGTTCCGCCATCACGGTTCCAGGTTTCCACCGTCTGACCGTTACGCACCAGCGCAGTGAAGCGTTCCCCCAGACCGTATACCGTTTCACCGACACCGAGATCCAACCGCTCAAACATGTAGCTACGGTTGGTGTTGGTATCCTGTATATAGCCGTTATTTTTCAACTGGCTACCGGTAATACGCACACCATTGCGCAGAAAATCAAGCGACCAGAATTCCCCTTTGGTAACGCGAACACTCAAATTACCGCTCTTCAGCTCGGCATATTCACTCGTGTTTTGCATCTCCACCGGAACGTCATGCAACACATTAATCGGGTAATGCGGACCGCTATCCAGCGCCCCTTGAAAATGCTCAATCCGCACGCCAACCACACCTTCCTGAGGTGAAAAAAAGCGCAGCGTAAACAGCGGCGTATCCAACTGCCAGGTACGCTCCCGCACATCACGCGGCGCGGCATAAACCACCATCTCCTTTCCCCGGTGCTCAACATCAAAAACCTGGATGGGGTGAATCAAATTAAGACCAGGTTGAATAAGCCAGTTTCCATCGCTGATTTTCATAATCCGTTCCTTTCGTTCTGAAATTTTAGTTACCGCATGCATGACAAGTGAAGAAGGCGCCAGTCAGACAGCCCGAAAGTAAACCATCCTTAAGAGTGCGGATATTGCTATTTTTTGTTATCAACTTACGTTTCTTGTTTTCTGTGATCGCGGTAGCGCCAAAATGTAACTTATGGATTTGCTGAAGGTTTCTGTGAAAGGGATCATGGCAAGACGAAACGATACGGAAAAAAGTGTGATGGGGGATGTGATAAGGCGAGGAACTAGCTATAATGCGCCCCGCCTCCATGTAGCAATCGAGGCGCGGAAGATCGTCGTCTCCGGTGAGGCGGCTGGACTTCAAATCCAGTTGGGGCCGCCAGCGGTCCCGGGCAGGTTCGACTCCTGTGATCTTCCGCCAAAATGCCTCTACTGACGTTCGCCAATCCCTTGTAATACGATTAAAACCAGACATTTTCTTCTGTTCATGATTCAATCGGCTTAACCGAGTTCTTTCTTAACATTTATTGCAATGGCGGCGACATGTCAGACAAAGACTTAACCCAGTCCCCGGCAGGCGAATTTATTATGTTTGCCAGCGGTGACGGTGCAGTGCGCGTTGAATGTCGCTTTGATCAAGAAACACTCTGGCTCCCTTAGGCTACTATCACAAACCTTTATCAGATCACTCCTCAGGCCGTCACACAGCACATTAAAGCGATCTATGAAGCAAGCGAGCTTGACCAAAACGCAACCTGTAAGTCTTACTTACAAGTTCAACAGGAAGGTAGCCGCCAGGTAAGTCGTAACAAGCTAAAGTTTGAAAGAGTCAAAATAAAAAGGCGCAGACACTTCGTTGAATGCGCCTGTCTTTTAACAAATCAACAGCAGGCAGGAGAGATCGTCCCCGGCATTGATCATGTCAATCGCTTTATCCATCCGCTGATTGATAATTGGCGAATGCAAGGTTTTCTCGGCAAGGCTCGCCACAATCTTCAGCACCGTTGCCTCATCAGGAGTTGCTTCCAGCGATGTCACACTCAACAAATGCTTTATATAGAAATAATCGAGGATTAAACGGTAAACCTGGCGCATGATCGTTGAGAAATCAGCATCCGGAAAATGACAGTGGTAAATTTTGTAGGTCAGTAAATTGCGCAATACATGCGGGGCGCTGAGGATAGAATCCTGGCAAAGCTGCTGCCATTGCTTATCCAGAACTGCAAACTTATCGACCAGATCCTGCTTATCCGTGCTGGCTGTAATATTTAAATACGCCGCCATCTTCCGATGCACCCCAGCGATAATGTTATCCCTGGCGCCTTCATTCGCGATAAGTGAACCCAATGCCGACAGCGCGCGCACCTTCAATCCAACCGACTCCGTTGACGTTGAGCGATGAATCAAACTTATACCTGCCGCCAGCTCGCTTAATAGTTCCTGATGATACTGTTCGGCCTGCGCAAAATGGCGATGCAGATCGAACTCAATGCGTTGCAAGTAAACCATAAACTGTGCCAGCGCCATCAGGTTCTCTTCAACGTTCAACGATGGCGCCTGTAGAAGGTGCCAGGCAAAGAGATGCACAATCTGTTGGATCTGATTAACCGGCTGCTGCCGGGCGATGATATTGTTTTTCGCCTTCGCCAGCAGCTCATCTTGTTCATGCACTAACATGCTGTCGGCATCGAACAATACCAGCCGGGCTACTTCTGGACATGAAAGCGTCATCGAATAACGAGTTGTATCCGCGTAGTGCTTTTTACAACGTGGATAAGTAGAACAGGTAACTGAAAGCGCGTTGCCTCCCAGCTCGCGATGAACCAGGCAGAGTTTATTTTCGTCGAGAAACGGACACTGCCCCTGCGCGTCCAGCTTAATTCTCGAATATCTTTGTTTACCTTTTCGCACCAGCATCAAATTCTCTTTCGCCAGGCTGGAGATTTCCGGATGGTGTGCGTTGAGGTAATCATGATGAGTTTTCTTGTCGATATCTATTTGCCATCCCTGACAACAGGAAATCAGGCAGTCAGGTCCGACACAGGAAAACTTCTTCACAAACTCGGGTTTGATCACTTTATGGATTTGCATAACATTCTTCGCGTTTAAAAAGCGAACAGTAACATGCTGTCAGAAAAAAATGATAACGCCATAACATGACGGTTTAATAAGCATTTCACGCGTTTCATAAAGATAAAGAATAATGCTCGGCCTCATCAAATTACCCACGCTATTTGTCAGCGACGCTAATGCAAAATATTTCGTTACGACGTGATAAGAAATTTCGATGCTTTTGAATAACGACCTACGCAAACTATGAAGGATACTTATGAGAAGAATATTCATGGTTCCGACGAGAATAATATAAAAGCCTTACGGTCGATTTTATTTTTAGACTGCTTCTGGATGGCGATAATAATGTCAGACGTATCAATGGCCTGCCTGTAATTGCTCAAGATGCGTAACTATTGCTGAAAAGCAACATAAATATGCCTTATATGAACAGAGCCATCCTTGCCATTTTTGCTATCATGCCTGCATACATAAATGACAAAACCGTATGTAGAGGGGAAAAATGGGTTCCACCAGAAAGGGGATGCTGAACGTTCTAATTGCCGCCGTATTGTGGGGAAGTTCAGGTGTCTGCGCACAATACATCATGGAGCAAAGCCAGATGTCATCGCAGTTTCTGACTATGACGCGACTGATATTTGCCGGTTTTATTCTGCTAACGCTCTCCTTTGTCCACGGCGATAAAGTCTTCTCAATCATTAAAAATCATAAAGATGCCATCAGCCTGCTGATTTTTTCCGTTGTTGGCGCACTGACCGTCCAGCTTACTTTCTTACTGACAATTGAAAAATCCAATGCTGCTACAGCAACGGTGCTGCAATTTTTATCACCAACGATTATCGTGGCATGGTTCTCACTGGTACGTAAATCACGCCCCGGCATCCTGGTTTTTTGCGCCATTCTGACATCGCTGATTGGTACGTTTTTATTGGTGACGCACGGTAATCCGACGTCATTATCGATCTCTCCTGCTGCGTTATTCTGGGGTATCGCCTCGGCATTTGCTGCCGCATTCTATACAACATACCCCTCAACGCTCATTTCCCGTTACGGCACGTTGCCAGTGGTCGGCTGGAGTATGCTCATTGGTGGTCTGATCCTGTTGCCCTTTTATGCCGGACAAGGAACAAATTTCGTGGTTAATGGCAGCCTGATTCTGGCATTTTTCTATCTGGTGGTAATTGGAACTTCGCTAACCTTTAGTCTGTATCTGAAAGGCGCACAGTTAATTGGCGGGCCAAAAGCCAGCATTTTGAGCTGTGCAGAACCATTAAGTAGCGCGCTGCTCTCTTTGCTGTTGCTGGGGATCACTTTCACATTACCTGACTGGCTGGGAACGCTGCTGATTCTGTCATCGGTGATTTTGATTTCAATGGATTCCCGCCGCCGCGCCAGAAAAATGTGATCGTCTGGCGCGGCGCGGTTGATAATTACCAGCCCGGCACCGCGCCACCGTTAAAGATAGTTTCTGCCGCTTTAGCAACTTCTGGTGATTGATAAGATTGCAAAAATTCCTTCACGTTTTCTGCATCCTTGTTATCTTCCCGCGCCACCAGAATGTTCACATACGGCGAATTTTTATCTTCAATAAATACGCTGTCATGCACCGGGGAAAGCCCGGTTTGCTGAATATAAGTCGTGCTGATAATCGCCACATCCACTTTCGGGTCGTCCAGTACACGCGGCAACTGTGCCCCCTCCAGTTCCATTATCTGCAAATGACGCGGGTTATCGGTAATATCCAATGCCGTTGGCAGTAAACCTTTCCCTTCTTTCAACGTAATCAGTTTCTCTTTTTGCAAAAGTAACAGCGCCCGCCCAAGGTTGGTCGGATCATTCGGAATCGCCACTGTCGCCCCATCTTTTAGCTGATCGACCGTTTTAATTTTTTTCGAATATCCCGCCATGGGGAATACAAAGGTATTTCCCACCGCCACCAGTTTATAACCGTGCGCCTGATTATCCTGTTCAAGAAAAGGGCGATGCTGGAATACATTGGCATCCAGTTCACCATGATCTGTTGCATCGTTCGGCAGCAATGAACCGCTAAATCCAATCAGTTCAACCTCAAGGCCATACTTCTCTTTAGCCACTTTTTTTGCGACTTCCGCCACATCTTGTTCGGCACCGTTTATGACGCCAACTTTAATGTGTTTGGTATCGCTGCTTTGCTGGTCGCAGCCTACCAGTAGTATTCCTGCCAGTAATAACGCTGCTCCTGTTCGTAGATGATGTGTTGTCAGTTTCATTTTTTATCCTTTTATTAATGATGACCTGACTATAGCGGTAAGGTCGCTGCGGTTAAAAAACGAAATGCTATCGATAAGAAGAAAAAGGAATAAAAGAGGAATATAAGGTCTGGCACTTCTTACTGAATACTAAAACGCGTTTCGTACAGCATGATTAGAGCTATGAAAACAAACTACACTTATGCTTCATTCGATGCCATTTGTAAAAAGGTAGAACTCATGAAACCAACGACGCTGCTTCTTATTTTCGCTGTTTTCGCGATGCCGGGTATGGTGTATGCCGAGTCGCCTTTTAGCTCGTTACAATCGGCGAAAGAGAAAAATACGGTATTACAGGATTTGCGAAAAATTTGTACCCCGCAGGCATCGTTATCAGATGAAGCGTGGGAAAAGTTAATGTTGTCTGATGAAAGCAATAAACAACACATACGCGAAGCCATCGTGGCGATGGAGCGTAATAATCAGAGTAACTACTGGGAAGCGTTGGGCAGGGTAGAATGCCCGGATATGTAAGAGCGGCAACAGCCACTGACCAACACTTCTTTAACCTGATATCAGGATTTCTTCATTTTCACTTTTGCAGTAACCAACAGCGCGGTAAGCAACATCAACGTGCCGGACAATATTAACGGCGAAGTCAGACCAATGTTATCCAGTGCATAACCACCAATTGCCGCGCCGCAGGTATTGGCAAGCTGAATAACAGCCACCTGAATAGATCCCGCCTTTTCTGCCTGATCGGCTAATGAGCGGGTGATCCACGTTGACCAGCCCACGGGAATTAAAGCAAAGGTCAGCCCCCAGATAATCGCCACACCGGTAGCAATAATTTTATCGCTTCCCCACAACGTCAGTACCAGTGCACTAAGAGCAAGCACTAACGGTGCTCCCGCTAAGGCCAGTTTTACTGAACGTTTAAGAATGATCGACGAAAGCGACGTACCGACAAAACTGGCGATACCAAAACTCAACAGCACCAGCGTTAAGCCATCTACGCCGAATCCCGCCAGATTCATATATACCGGTCGAATATAGGTGAAGAAAGCGAATTGCCCCGCAAAGGACATAAAGATAGCGATCATCCCGGCCATCACCCCCGGACGCTGCAACAGACGGAAGGTATTTTGTTTCTGATGCGAGGGTTCGCCAGGCAGCGAAGGCAATGATTTGATAATGCAGATAATACACAGCACGCCCATCACCGCTGCCGCATTAAAGACATTGCGCCAGCCGATAAGCTCGCCTAAAAAGCTGCCTAACGGCGCGGCAATCACCAGCGCAATAGAAACCGCGCCGAAGATCACCGACAGCGCCTTCGGCACCGTACGAGGCGGCACCAGACGCATGGTCAGTGACGCTGACATCGCCCAGAATCCGCCCAGCGCCAGCCCCAGACAGGCTCGACCGATTAATAACATTCTGAACGAGCTGGCAAAGGAAACCAGTAAGCAAGAGAGCGTCAGCAAAACGGCGAACAAAATAACAACGTAGCGGCGGTCGGTGGCCTGAATTGTCTGGGTAATAAACAAACTGGCAAACATCGCCACAAAGGCGGTCACGGTCACCGATTGCCCGGCAAGCCCTTCCGAAATGCCTAAATCCTGCGCCATCGGCGTCAGCAAACTGACAGGTAAAAACTCAACGATAATCAGGCAGGCGACGCAAAACGCCACCGAGAAAACGGCTGACCAGTTCGGTCGGGTGATGGCATCCGCGCCACAGTTTTCTTCGATATGTTCACTCATGGTGTTACCCGTGGCATGTTTCAGGGGAAAAGCCGGTCAGTCTAGCATTGAAATGTGTGACGCATTTAACGTTTTTGCAACCTTTACGGTGTCGTGAGAAAAATTCGAGGCTGCTCGAGGAAATAAAAATCATATGGCAAGGTGATATGCATTTACGCGATTTAGTTGGGAACAAGGGATAAAGTATCGCACTTAGTGATACACTTTAATAACCGTACCTCAACGATATGCGTGTGTTTAAAACTAAATGGTTTGCAAGGGAAGCGAAGTCTCATGCAATAACAGATGAAGAGTTGTGCCAGGCCATTTTAGAAACAGATCAGGGTAAAGCTGATGCGCTTGGTGGTAGCGTTTTTAAAAAGCGCCTTCACCAAAATCGTGAGCGTGCAATTATTCTGGCGAAAGGGGTTAGCAATTGGTTTTACACGTTTTTATATGCAAAACAGGATATGTCGAACATCAATAGTCAGGAACTGTCTGGATTTCGTGAACTCGCAAAGCATTATGCCTTCCTGACGAAAGCCCAACTGACGGTCATGATTAACAGTAAAGAACTGACAGAGATTTGCTATGACTGCAAAAACTAAATTCAAAAGTCCTGCATTTGAGGCCATTCACAGCGCGGCTGCTGGATTGTCCCGCGTTGATGTCATTTCTGCCGAAACAATGCGTACTTTTGACAAAACCTGCCTGACCAGCGTGCCAGACTTACAACCTGTTGAGATAAAAGCACTGCGGGAAAAATTAAAAGTGAGTCAACCCGTCTTCGCTCACTATCTCAATACTAGCGTTTCAACTGTACAAAAATGGGAAAGCGGCGCTAAGCGCCCCAGCGGTATGTCATTAAAACTGCTTAGTATTGTGCAAAAACACGGGTTAGAGGTGCTGCTGTAAATAGAACGTAGGAATGCGTCCGCCTACTGTCAGATCCCATAGCGGATACGGCGTGAACGCCTTATTTGCCCTACAGGTTAGACGTGGGTATGTAGGCATGATAAGACGCGCCAGCGTCGCATCAGGCAAAGCAGTTTTAATGCAGCCAGTGAACGCCCTCGGCAGGCTGAAAGAACGCGTTATAGCGCATCTGGAAAGCGTTAATCTCCTGCATTTCAGGTTCTGTTTCGCGCAGAAAACCCAGCGCCAGCCTGACCTGAGCGTCGGTAATCGGCGCGGCAAGGCGGGCTTTTTGTAAAATTCGATGCCATTGCAACAGGTTCTGTTCGCTACCATCGACAATGACAATTTGCCAGATGAGCAACACCTGCGCGGCGTTTTGCAGGTGCGACTCATCCGGGCGATGCAGGTAACGTAAAAATTCGTCACCCGCTGACTTTCCCATCTGATCGACCATCGATTCGATGGGTACGACATCAATATTCAGCCGATCGCTGAGACGGCGAATCGCCTTTCTGGCTCCGGATGTCAGCACCCGAAAACCAATCACAAACACCACCGCCATCGTAGCGAGCATTATCCAGATCATGAGTTCTCCTGCGTAACCGGCCCTCATGATATCTGGAAACACTTATCAGATACTAATCCACCAGGATGATTTTCAGCGCAAACAGCGCCGCTACAACCACCACACACAGGTTCAGATCGCGCCATCGTCCGGTACAAACTTTCATAATGCAGTACGACATAAAGCCCAGCGCGATACCTTCAGTGATCGAGAAAGTAAAGGGCATCATCACCGTAGTAATAAATGCGGGCACCGATTCGGTAAAATCATCCCAGTTAACGCGCGCCAGACTTGAGGTCATTAACACGCCCACGAAGATGAGCGCCCCGGCAGTCGCATAGGGTGGAACCATTGCCACCAGCGGTGAGAAGAACATAACCAACAGGAACATAACGCCGACCACAACCGCAGTCAGCCCCGTGCGGCCACCGACCGCCACACCAGAAGTACTTTCAATATAGGCGGTAACAGACGAGGTGCCGATAAACGCACCCGCCACCGAACTGACGCTATCGACATACAGCGCCTTATTCATATTGGGGAATTTACCGTTACTATCTATTAAGCCAGCTTTATCAGTTACCCCAATTAATGTTCCTGATGAATCAAATAGGTTGATCAGCATAAAGGAGAAAATGATACCGGCAAGTTCAAGCGACAACGCGCCGCTCAAATCGACTTCACCAATGACACCACTAATATCGGGTGGAATGGAATAGATGCCGCTAAAATGAACATCACCGAAAAATAATCCACAGCAGGAAGTAACAACAATAGAAACCAACACCGCCGCATGAAAATTACGTGATGACAACACGGTTATAATAAAAAAACCTAAAATACCTAACAACACGCCGTGAGAACTTAAATCGCCAATCATAACCAGCGTATCTTTATTGGCGACAATAACACCGGTATTTTTTAATCCCATCAAGGCAATAAATAACCCGATACCACTGGTGATACCAATACGTAAACTTAATGGAATGTTGGAAATCATCCAGTAACGGATACGAAAGAGCGTGAGCAAAAACAGTCCGATTGCGCCCCAGAATATGGCTCCCATCCCGGTCTGCCAGGAGATCCCCATCGCCCCCACAACCACGAACGCGAAGAAGGCGTTCAGCCCCATTGCCGGTGCCAGCGCCACGGGTAAGTTAGCAAATATCCCCATCGCAATACTGCCAATACCGGCAATTAAACAGGTGGTGACAAATACCACTTTCGGGTCCATTTGTGCCGCGCCAAGGATTTGCGGGTTAACAAAAACGATGTACACCATGGTTAAAAAAGTAGTCATCCCCGCAATCAATTCTGTGCGGACGGTGGTTCCATGTTGAGGAAGTTTAAATAATCGCGAAAGCGTCCCTGATTCATTACTCACGTAATCGGTATTGTCATTATTCATTTTTTTGTCCATTGAAGGAAATTTAAATCCTTGCTTTTGTAAAACAAATGACAACACTGGTTCAGTGATAATTATCACATTTCAATTGCACATTAATGGATATTCTTTAATAATCTCGCGACGTTTCTTTATGATAAATAATAATCAATTTGATAAAATCAAAATGAGAAAAACATGAATAATTCTATTAGCCATAAATTTCATTACATTAGTCGGAGCGAATACCAGGAATTGTTAGCCGTATCCCGTGGCGAAGCCGTTGCCGATTATATTATTGATAATGTCTCTATTTTGGATCTGATCAATGGCGGAGAAATTTCCGGCCCGATTGTGATTAAAGGGCGTTACATTGCTGGTGTTGGCGCAGAATACGTCAACGCTCCGGCTTTGCACCGAATTGATGCTAACGGCGCAACGGCAGTACCAGGATTTATTGATGCTCACCTGCATATTGAATCCAGCATGATGACGCCAGTCACCTTTGAAACCGCCACCCTGCCACGCGGCCTGACAACTGTTATTTGCGATCCCCATGAAATCGTCAATGTCATGGGCGAATCCGGATTCGCCTGGTTTGCTCGCTGCGCAGAACAGGCAAAGCAGAATCAGTATTTGCAAGTCAGCTCTTGCGTACCCGCACTGGAAGGCTGCGATGTAAACGGCGCCAGTTTTACTCTCGAACAGATGCTCGCCTGGCGAGATCACCCGCAGGTTACCGGTCTCGCGGAAATGATGGACTATCCTGGCGTAATTAGCGGGCAGGATGCGCTGCTCGATAAACTGGACGCGTTTCGCTATCTGACGCTGGACGGTCACTGCCCCGGTTTAGGCGGTAAAGAACTTAACGCCTATATTGCTGCCGGTATTGAAAACTGCCATGAGAGCTATTTGCTGGAAGAAGGCCGTCGGAAATTACAACTCGGCATGTCGTTGATGATCCGCGAAGGATCCGCTGCCCGCAACCTCAACGCGCTGGCTCCGTTAATCAACGAATTTAATAGCCCGCAATGTATGCTCTGTACCGATGACCGTAACCCGTGGGAAATCGCCCATGAAGGGCATATCGATGCCTTAATTCGCCGCCTGATCGAACAGCACAATGTGCCGCTGCATGTGGCATATCGCGTCGCCAGTTGGTCAACAGCGCGCCATTTTGGTCTTAATCATCTCGGTTTACTGGCGCCCGGCAAGCAGGCCGATATCGTCCTGTTAAGTGATGCGCGTAAGGTCACGGTGCAGCAGGTACTGGTGAAAGGCGAACCGATTGACGCGCAAACCTTGCAAGCACAAGAGTCGGCGAGACTGGCGCAATCCGCCCCACCGTATGGCAATACTATTGCTCGCCAGCCGGTTTCCGCCAGCGACTTTGCCCTACAATTTACGCCCGGAAAACGCTATCGGGTCATTGACGTTATCCATAATGAGCTGATTACGCACTCCCGCTCCAGCGTCTATAGCGAAAATGGTTTTGATCGCGATGATGTGTGCTTTATTGCCGTGCTTGAGCGTTACGGGCAACGACTGGCTCCGGCCTGTGGTTTGCTTGGGGGCTTTGGTCTGAATGAAGGTGCACTGGCTGCGACGGTTAGCCATGACAGCCATAACATTGTGGTGATCGGTCGTAGTACGGAAGAGATGGCGCTGGCGGTAAATCAGGTGATTCAGGATGGCGGCGGGCTGTGTGTAGTGCGTGACGGTCAGGTGCAGAGCCATCTACCGTTGCCCATTGCCGGCCTGATGAGCACCGACACGGCGCAGTCGCTGGCGGAGCAAATTGACGCCCTGAAAGTTGCCGCCCGCAAATGTGGTTCGTTACCGGATGAACCGTTTATTCAGATGGCGTTTCTTTCCCTGCCAGTGATCCCCGCGTTGAAACTGACCAGCCAGGGGTTGTTTGATGGCGAGAAGTTTGCCTTCACTACGCTGGAAATTGCGGAATAAAAAAATGCCCGGCGTCATGCCGGGCAAAAGTCACCAGTTACGTTTATGCCACTGTCAACTGCTGAATTTTTTTCTCGCGGCGAATTTTGCGTTCTTCCATCACCGCGACTATCGCCATCAGACAGATACAGCCAATTGCGGCGATATCCAGCGCGGCGAAGGTTCCAGCCCAGCCGGTGAGGCCGAATACCGGAGTACCATCGGCAATCATCCCCAGACCTAACTTGGCAAAGCTGTCACCAATCAGATAGGCGAAGGTGCCTTTAATCCCGTCGGCAGCGCCGATCGCTTTTTTCGGTACAAAGCCAACAGCCGCCACGCCAATCAACAGTTGCGGACCAAATACCAGGAAACCTAATGCAAAGAGAGAAGCCAGGTAGATATATTGATTGCTGGCGTGCTGATACACACCGAGTGTCGCGATAATCAGCGCCAGCGCGATGCAGGCTACCAGGCCACGGCGACCGTTCGCCAGGTCAGAGAGCCAGCCCCACAGCAGAGTACCGACCAGTGCGCCTGCTTCAAACAGCGTAAAGCCCTGAATCGCCACCGCTTTAGAGAGTTTCAGTTCCTGGAACGCGTACACGGTTGACCACTGGTCGATACCAATACGCACCACGTACAGGAAGATGTTGGCGAAGCACAGCAGCCAGATCACTTTGTTTTTCAGCACATACTCAACAAAGATCTGCCACTTGGTCATATCCGTGGATTCCGTCTCTTTGTCCTCTTCGCTGATCTCTTCACCAAACAGTTCTTCGGCTTTACCGAGGCCATACGCTTCAGGGGAGTCACTGCCGTAACGCAGGCCGATAAAACCGACAATCAGCGCGATAATCGACGGGAAAATAAACATGCCGATCACATGACCGTCGAACAGGTAATTTGCGCCGAACAGCGCCACACCCGCCGCGCCCGCACCGCCGAGGTTGTGGGAAATGTTCCAGAAACCGAGAAACGTCCCGCGCTTACGACGCGGCGTCCATTTGGTGATGGTGGAATAACTGCATGAGCCGCCAGTACTCTGGAAAAAGCCGCTTAAGGCGTAAAACGCAATCATCAGGAACAGGCTAACCGAGCCGCTGCCCATACTGGCGCTGAAGCCCAGCATACAAATAGCAGAGAGGATCAGCATGAAAGGCAGGAACTGTTTGGTGTTTTTGCCGTCGGCGTAGTAGGAGACCAGCGTTTTACCCACGCCATAAGTGATGGAGAAGCCCAGGCCGATCATCCCCAACTGCGTCATGCTCAACCCGTAAGTGGAGATCATGTCGTTCTGCGCAATGTTAAAGTTCTTGCGAATCAGATACATCGTCAGGTAGCCAATAAAGACCACCAGGTAGGATTGCATGAACGGTTTGAACCACATTTTGCGCCGCACTTCGAGCGGAAGATCCAGAGTCGGCTTGCGAACCTGGTTGAGGAAAGCCAGCATGGGTTACTCCTGATTTCCCATCATTCTTCAAGCCGCAGGTGCTTTAGCTGCATGTATTCCTGCAACTTGAATTAATTGGGGAAAGAATTAATGAATGATGGCATTGTAAAAATCAGCAGCCAATCAGGCCTGAGATAGTGTCCAGGCAAAACCTGGAAAATTTCTTAGTTTTGCCGGATATGAGGTAAAAAGGTGAGATGTATCACGCTTCGCGCGGTGCCTGAGCATTCAAAAAGGGCAGTAATAGCAAGGCCGAGATCCCGGCGGCAATGGAGATAACCACAAAAAAACCGCTCCAGTGCCAGGTATCGAGCACTTTCGCCAGCGGCCAACCAGCAAGCGACGCCCCCAGGTAAGCAAACAAGCCGACAAACCCCGTCGCCGCCCCTGCCGCTTCTTTGTGGGAACACTCTGCTGCCGCCATACCGATTAACATCTGTGGGCCAAAAACAAAAAAACCAATGGTGAAGAAGCAAGTCGCCTGCATCACGTAGCTGGCAAACGGCATTAGCCACAGCGAGCCGACTGATAGCAAAATCCCGGCGGCGAAAATCAAATTCATCGGCCCACGGTTGCCGTTAAACAGTTTGTCCGAACCCCAACCGGCAACCAGCGCACCGATAAATCCGCCCAGTTCAAACATCGTCACCGCCGTATTCGCCGTGACCAGATCGACGCCCAGCGTCTCGGACATGTACAAGTTGCCCCAGTCGTTGATCGCTGCGCGAACCACGTAGACCAGCACGTAGCAGAACGAAAGCAACCAGATATACGGATTCAGCAACACATATTTGGTGAGGATCTCTTTACGCGTCAGCCCTGCGCCTTCCTGCTGCTGGGCGACCTCCAGCGCGTCGTGCCGCCATTCGCCGACCGCCGGTAAACCTAATGCCTGCGGGCGATCGCGCAGTCGCCAGCAAAGAAAAATCCCCACGACTATCGCCATACAACCGGCAACCATCATCCCGATACGCCAGCTGTAATGCAGCGCAACTGCCGCCATCACAATAGGGATCAACGCGCCGCCAACGTTATGCGCCGTGTTCCATAACGCCCACCAACCGCCGCGCTCGGTACGTGAATACCAGGCGGTTAACAGCCGCGCACAAACCGGCGAACCCCAGCCCTGGAAAAAAGCGTTCAACACCCAGAGCACGGCAAACGCCCATAGCGAAGTGGAAAATCCAAACAGAATGTTGATGATGCCAGTCGCAATAAGCCCCATCCCCATAAAATAACGCGCATTTGAGCGGTCGCTGACAATGCCGGAAACAAACTTCGACAAGCCGTAGGTGATGTAAAACAGGGTTGCTAACAGGCCGATATCGCTACGACTTAGCACGCCAGTGGCAAGGATTTCTGGCATAGCGGCGTTAAAACTCTTACGCGTGAAATAAAAAAGCGCATAGCCCAACCAGATTGTCAGCAAAATATGCCGACGCCAGTAACGATAGCGGGCATCAATTTCACGTTTATCGCTTATCAGCGGCGCGTCGGCAGGTGCTTTCAGGAACTGCAACATCATCAAGCCTTACACATAACGTTGGGGTAGAGAGACACTGACGCGCGTGCCGTGCAGACAGGATATGGTCAAGGTGCCGCCCAACGCCGTTACGCGCTCACGCATTCCGGTGAGACCAAAACCGTGTTGCCCTGAATCTGGCGGCAAACCGCTACCATCGTCGTCAATCACCAGCATTAATCGCTCATCCTGCTGCCAGCCTTGCAGCGTGACCGCACTGGCATCGGCATGTTTCACAATGTTGTTCAGCCCTTCCTGGCAGACACGAAACAGCGTCACACGCTGGTTTTCACTTAATGCTGATTCATCTATCCGCCATTCAAGATGACTGACAATGCCGCGACCTTCCAGCTCCATTTCTCGCATCAATGAACGGATAGCCTGCTCCAGGGTGAGATCATCCAACTGGCGCGGACGTAACCGTCCTAATAAGCGGCGCACCGCGTCGTAAACGCCCAGCGACAGTTGTTCGATTAACTGCCCGCTCTGCTTCACGCTGGCGTTATCTGCCGCCAGCCGCTGAACAATACCCGCCTGAGTACGAATGGCGGTGATGGTCTGACCGATATCGTCGTGCAGTTCACGCGCCACATCGCGGCGCACGCTCTCTTCGGTTTCCAGCAACCGTTCAGCGAGATGCTGATTGCGCGCCAGTTCCTTTTGTAGCGACTGGTTAAGCTCACGCAGTCGCTGGATGCCTGCGCCCAGTAACAGCCCTGTCAGACTTTGCACCAAAAGCGAGAGCAATAAATCTACCGGATGATCGCGCCATGTCTGGCTGGCAATCAGCGCAATGGCGTTCATCAACGTCGCAATCAGCGCCCCTTGCCAACCATAGTGCCAGGCCAGAGCGATAATCGGCAGCGCCAGGCAGAATGGCGTAAAACGCGACAGTTCGTTCGGCAGTCCCAATTGCAGCCAGAGGCTGATAACAAACAGCAGCAAGTACCAAATCAGATGCCGCCCGCGCCAGTTTATCGGCTGAGAAACCAGCGACGGCCCTAGCGGCAGCCAGGTGTTATTAGCCAGGTAGTGCCAGAACACAAGGCAAACAGGAGCCAGCGTCAGACCACCAGTTAAGGTTAATAACAGCGCGTTCCACGATTCGTTACCATACCCGTGCCAAAGCCAGGGCAGCGACTGTAACAACGCTGCCGCCGTCAACGCTGCCCCCTGTAACAACAATGTGCGCCAGTCGCGCTGATGGCGAAAGCGGGAAATCAACGCCACAGGCAGTAACGTCAAGAAACTACCGATCATCAATAACGGAAAATGCATTAACCCGACAGCCTGCGTCAGCCAGTAAATCAGCAGCCATTCCGCGCCCAGCAACACCGGCCAGTATCCGCGCGGGCATTGCAACATCAGCCCCAGTCGCAGACCAAACGGAAACAGCAATACCGCCAGATCCGGTCGTTCAACCAGATGCAGGCTAATACTCCACAGGCAAAACCATGCGGCAGAGAAGATAAAAAAGCAGGAAATTACAGTATTTAAGCGGGAGAAAAATGTCTTCATCACCAGCCATCAAACATGCGGCGAGCCAGTTCAACATCGTTACTGACGCCCAGTTTGTCCATCAGATTAGCGCGATGTACGTGCACAGTTTTCGGCGACAAGCCCAGTTCGGCGGCAATCTCTTTCACCGCCATCCCTTGCGCCAGCTTTTCCGCTACCTGACGTTCGCGTTTGGTCAGCGGATCCTGACGACCGGATGCCAGTTTAATGGCGATATCTGGCGTCAGATAACAGCCGCCCGTGGCAACGGTATGCACCGCAGCGATCAGTTCGTCCGGGCTACAGCGTTTGGAGAGAAAGCCGCGTGCCCCCGCATTGAGCGCCTGTTCAACCAGCGCCGGACTGTCGTGAACGGAGAGCATAATTGTCGCCATGCCTTTCGGTAGTTGGCTTAGCAGCTCCAGACCGGAAATATCCGGCATAGAGATGTCGCAAATACACACCTGCACACCGCGCCCTGGCAACCCGGCCAGCGCCTCGCGCCCCGAACCAAACTCGGCAACTACCTGCAAATCAGGTTCCAGCCCCAGCAACTGCGCAAAGCCGGAGCGGACGATAAGGTGATCGTCTATAAGGGCAACGGTTATCATGGTCTTGTCCTGGCGGGTAAAAAAAACGCGCTTACCTTAACGATAAGCGCGCCGCTGTTCAAGCCTTGAGCGGTTACTGAAAGAACACAGCAATCTTGTTAAACATGGTCGGGTCGGACTGATTACGCTGCACTTTTACCACATCTTCCAGTTTGTCTATCTGGCTTATCATCTGCTCCAGCCGCTGATCATCATTCACCAGTAGCCAGATATGGCTTTTGTCGCTGTCCTGAACAGGCAGACAGAGAATGCCCTCAACGTTAAAGGCGCGGCGGGCAAAAAGCCCACAAACGTGGGTCATTACACCAGGATGGTTGCGAACGGTGAGTTCCAGAATCACGTTGTCATGAGTTGTATTTTGCATGGTTTATTCCCCCACCATTTCAGTATTCGCCGCACCTGGCGGCACCATCGGGTAAACTTTTTCTTCCGCATCAATCCGTACATGGATCAGTGCCGGACCAGGGCGATTAATCATTTCCTGCAATGCGGCCTGCGGATCGGCTTCGTTATTCAAATCACACGTTTCGAGGCCGAATCCGGCGGCAATCTGCATAAAGTTGATTTTGCCCGGATAAGTGGCAGCAAAAACACCCTGCTTGTAGAACAGACTTTGTTGCTGATGCACCAGCCCCAGAGCTTCGTTGTTCATCAGAATGATTTTGACATCAAGCTGGTTTTCGCTGGCGGTGGCCATCTCCTGAATATTCATCATCAGACTGCCGTCACCGGAAAAACACAACACTTTGCGATCGGGGTTCGCCAGCGCCGCGCCAATCGCCGCAGGCAGGCCGAAGCCCATCGTACCCAGCCCACCGGAGGTCAGCCACTGACGTGGGCGATTGAGCGGATAGGCCTGCGCCGTCCACATCTGATGCTGACCAACATCAGTGGTAATAATCGCGTTGTCATCCACGCAGGCGGCAACGGCATTAATCAGGCCGTAATGTGTTAACGGATCGCACGCTTTTGGAATTGGACACGGGTATTCGCGCTGTAAATCAGCCACCAGTTGATGCCACTCTGCTCGTGGCTGGGCTTCCACCTGCGGGATCAGTTGCGCCAGCACGTCATCGACATCCGCCTGTATCGCCACATGCGGTTGCTTCACTTTACCCAGCTCTGCGCGGTCAATATCCACATGGATGATTTTGGCGTTCGGACAGAACTCCTCCGTTTTGCCAATCGCCCGGTCATCAAAACGTGCTCCGAGAACAATCAGCAGATCCGCCTCCTGCAAGATATAGTTGGTGCTGCGCACACCGTGCATCCCCAGCATACCCAGCGACAGTGGATGCGCTTTCGGCAACATGCCCAGCGCCATTAAGGTCATGGTGGTGGGCAACCGGGCTTTCTCTGCCAGTTCACGCACCCGTGCAGGCGCGTTAATGACACCGCCCCCCAGATAAAGCACCGGGCGTTTGGCGGCGTTAATCATTGCCGCAGCGTCACGAACGCTTTCTTCACTAAAGGTGGGGGCGGCGGCTTTTTCTGCCATAACAGGTTGTTCTTCAATCTCAAAAACCGCTGTTTGCACATCCTTAGGAATGTCTATCCACACCGGGCCAGGACGGCCTGATTGCGCAATGCGGAAGGCATCGCTCATGACCTGCGGGAGTTCTTCGATATGTCTGACCAGATAGTTATGTTTGGTGATGGGGATAGAGATGCCGTAGGTATCGACTTCCTGGAAAGCGTCGGTGCCAATCATTGAGGCAGGAACCTGACCGGTGATGCAAATCAGCGGGATAGAGTCCAGCCGCGCATCGGCAATGGCAGTCACCAGATTAGTCGCCCCCGGCCCACTACAGGCCATGCAAACTGCGGGTTTGCCGTCGGTACGCGCCATCCCCTGGGCGATAAATCCCGCGCCTTGTTCGTGACGAGCCAGAATATGGCGGATTTGCGTGCTTTGGCTTAAGGCGTCATAGACAGGGAGAATCGAGCCGCCAGGTATCCCCGTCACAATCTTAATGCCCTGCTGTTCCAGAAAATGAACGATAAATTCTGCGCCAGTAAAACGCTTGCGTGTCGATATTATGCCCGAACTTGCCATACTCCAGTCCTTTTCTTCTGAGCCGACTTTCCGGGGGCGCTTAAACGAAAAACCCCGCCCGGTTTGCGCCGGCGGGGTTTTGGAATCGTGTGTTGTTCCAGTCCCTACGGCGCATTGCCGACGACCACCACCACACGCACGACGACCACTGCGGCGGATGGCGCAGTTGGTAGTAGTTTTGCGTTGAGCATGGAAATAGTCATTGGGAACCTTGTTGGTTTTGTGTTTAACAATATTTATACAAGCACAGGTTTACAGGGGAGACAATGGAAAATTTTTCATCAAAGGAAAATTGAGGGATTGATCACGTTTTGTACTGAATCGCAGGTAACAAAAAACCCCGCCGGAGCGAGGTTTCGTCAGCCGCTCGCGGCTGGTAACCGCAAAGCACACTGTATTATGTCAACACTGAAAGTATACGTGTTCCGCATAGAACACGCAATTTCGGCACGAATTTTGACTTTTTTAACGCATAGTCGAGTATCGATCACAGTTTGCAATTTGTCCAAAAATTACTGTTTATTTATACAGTGCGTTTCTATAATATCACTGTACGCAATGTGTTATGCGGGGCCGCATCGTTACCCGGCGCACTAAGTCCTGGCTGAAACGGGTGGTGCCGTCAGCGCCTTAACCCCGCGTGAGCACACTGTGTTATGTCAACAGCACAACGTTTCTCCTTGAGAGACCGCGTGCACAACAGCTGGCAACAGGCAGCGGAAAGGTACGTCGGCTGGTAGTGCTCCTGAACCACAGGAGACGCGTATGAGCCTGGTGGATATCGCCATTCTTATCCTCAAACTCATTGTTGCAGCACTGCAACTGCTTGATGCTGTTCTGAAATATCTTAAGTAATTCAGATTCAAGCCGCACTAAAGGGGAGCGGGAAACCGCTCCCCTTTTATATTCTGCTTGCAAATGGGTGTCGGATGCGATGCTGGCGGATGTGGCGTTAAGGTTTTATCCCTATTCCGGCAACATTTATTGCCGCTTTTGTTTATATATTCTGCCGTTTTTCTTATTACTATTCCTCATATATATCTGGCTAACATTTATCAATGTGATAGATTTCTCTCCCGCATTTATTCGAATGCGTAGTAACTTATTCTAAATATATTTTTATAAGCGTCTGTGATAATGAAAAGGCATAGAAACGTCAATTTATTATTGATGTTGGTATTACTCGTGGCCGTCGGTCAGATGGCGCAAACTATTTATATTCCTGCTATTGCCGATATGGCGCGCGATCTCAACGTCCGTGAAGGGGCGGTGCAGAGCGTAATGGGCGCTTATCTGCTGACCTACGGTGTCTCACAACTATTTTATGGCCCAATTTCCGACAGGGTAGGTCGCCGCCCGGTGATCCTCATCGGAATGTCCATTTTTATGTTAGCAACGCTGGTTGCGGTCACCACCTCCAGCCTGACGGTATTGATTACTGCCAGCGCAATGCAAGGGATGGGAACCGGTGTTGGTGGTGTGATGGCGCGTACATTGCCGCGTGATTTGTATGAACGGACACAGCTACGCCACGCTAATAGCATGTTAAATATGGGTATTCTCGTCAGCCCTTTGCTCGCACCACTCATTGGCGGTCTACTGGATACCATGTGGAACTGGCGAGCCTGTTACCTGTTTTTACTGGTGCTTTGTGCTGGTGTGACCTTCAGTATGGCACGCTGGATGCCAGAAACGCGCCCTGTCGATGCACCGCGTACGCGTCTGCTCACCAGCTATAAAACGCTCTTTGGAAATGGCGGTTTTAACTGCTATTTACTGATGCTGATTGGCGGTCTGGCAGGGATTGCCGCTTTCGAAGCCTGTTCTGGGGTGCTGATGGGCGCAGTATTAGGGCTGAGCAGTATGACAGTCAGTATTTTGTTTATTCTGCCAATTCCGGCGGCATTTTTCGGTGCATGGTTTGCCGGACGCCCGAATAAACGGTTCTCTTCGTTAATGTGGCAGTCCGTTATCTGTTGCCTGCTGGCAGGACTGATGATGTGGATCCCCAGCTGGTTTGGCGTAATGAGTGTCTGGACACTGCTCGTTCCCGCAGCATTGTTCTTTTTCGGTGCCGGGATGCTGTTTCCGCTGGCAACTAGCGGCGCGATGGAGCCTTTCCCCTTCCTGGCGGGCACGGCTGGCGCACTGGTCGGCGGTCTGCAAAACATTGGTTCCGGCGTGCTGGCGTCGCTCTCCGCGATGCTGCCGCAAACCGGCCAGGGAAGCCTGGGGCTATTGATGACCTTAATGGGAATGTTAATTGTGCTGTGCTGGCTGCCGCTGGCGACGCGGATGTCGCAGCAGGGACAGCCCGTTTAACTTACGTCACCACAGCATCGTCATCAGCTCCACAGGAGAACGATGCTGCTTTATCAAGTCGCGCATTACCCGCATGTGCGGCGCGGAGTGGGAATAAAAAGCCTGATAGCCAGCACAAAGTACCTTATCCGGCTGACCATCCCCGGCATGAGGGCAAAGGAGATACCAGTCACACTCCTGACACCCCCTCTGTGGTTGTTGGCTTTCGTTCCCGCACCATTTTTGCAGCGTGACATCAAAAAGCTCGATTGATATACGACTGATATCTGTCCGCACCCAACACTCGAACAGGGCGATTAAAAATTGTCCCCATAACTCGGTTGTCACCGACGCTGCCGTCAGCTCGCCTCGGTCATTAAATTCTATATGGGGAATGAGTTGCACGGCGCGGATGCCCCTCTGTTTTAAATTCTTATAAAAATCACCTGGTTGTAATGTATCTTTATACTCTACAACCAGTTTATGCCTGTCCTCTTTAGCATCTATAACCTGACTTCCTGTCATGTGATTCTCTCAATTAATACGATAAGTTGGTGTATATGCGTAACAGCAAACAGTATTGCGAGAGATAACACCGCGAGGGAGATCATAAATTTGTCACGGATTACGCAAATTTGGGAAAAATCGCTATTAGCCACATCCATTAAATTACGATTTCGTGTATAGCGCCAGAGGATTAGTGCCACAAGGGCGAGGATGCCAATAGAAATCCAGAACAATATGCCTGACTGGTGCCAGTTATGTTTGATTGCCAGCGCCATCAACGCACCGTAGCCCAGCATGGTACGAAACCATGCCAGCGATGTGCGTTCCGGCTGAAGGCCTGGGTCGGCAATCCGTCTGGCTTTGCGGCTATCCGGCATACAACACCAGTCCCATAACGATCACCGCCACGATCATCAATATTAAACTGATGATTAATAAGCTGTTTGTGTAGGGTAAATCTTCTTTCAGACGCATCGCTTTTTCATTGCGTAACCAGCGCAGGTAGCCATACATTGCCAGTCCGCCAGAAAATAAGCATAGCAATAACGCCAGCAGCTCGCGAATGACGGGCGTGGCGAAGTCTGGCGCAAGTTGATCCAGCCCCACACCTGCTGCCAGAAATCCTAGTGCAGTACGGATCCACGCCAGAAATGTACGTTCATTAGCCAACGAAAAGCGGTAATCAGGCGCTTCTCCGAGGCGGGAAATTTTCATTGTTGCTCCTTTGCAATTTCACAATAGCGATGTTTTATCCGTCTCTTTTTAGGAATTTCGGTTGATGTTTTCTTGATATGCTTTTGCCATCCGCTACAAGGAGGTCAGATGGGTATCATAGCGCAAAATAAAATCAGTTCATTGGGCATGCTGTTCGGTGCCATCGCCTTAATGATGGGGATTATCCACTTTTCATTCGGCCCTTTTTCCGCGCCACCGCTAACGCTTGAAAGCATCGTGGCGGACAAAACGGCTGAAATTAAAAGAGGTCTTCTCGCCGGAATAAAAGGCGAAAAAATTACCACCGTGGAAAAAAAAGAAACGCCTGATGTCGATAAAATCCTCGATCAAGGCGGTATCGCACTGGCCATTGCTGCGCTACTTTGCGCATTTGTTGGCGGTATGCGTAAGGAAAATCGCTGG
This sequence comes from Escherichia sp. MOD1-EC7011, assembly GCF_002965005.1. Taxonomy (NCBI): domain Bacteria; kingdom Pseudomonadati; phylum Pseudomonadota; class Gammaproteobacteria; order Enterobacterales; family Enterobacteriaceae; genus Escherichia; species Escherichia sp. MOD1-EC7011. The sequence continues at coordinate 71,892 of NZ_PTRD01000026.1, read as the reverse complement.
AGCATTCGCGGCGCTCTGGTATTTGGCGGCGGGACGCTGGCTTTCCATACCTTGCTTTTTGGTATCGGCATCGTGTGCAGCCTTCTACTGATATTCCTGATTTTTTCTTTCCTGACTGGCAGTTCACTGGTTTAAGCAGCCTGAATATTGCCCGCCAGGTTTCCGCCAGCGGGCATCATCGTCAGAACTTCTGTTTTTTATCCTCGACTTTCACCCCTTGCGTCGGTAAACCGGTGTCATAGTCGCGTACCACTGGAGAATAACCATCCTGTGGGCGAGGGCGGAACGCCCCCATCCAGCGCGGTTGCGCATCTTTGCGCCACGGACGGAGGCTCCATTGGTAACTGCGGAACGGATCGCGAATTTTGTCCATGTAACCCAATAAGGCGTCATGCATTTTGCTGCGAACGTCGGCAAAACGAATATCATCGATCAGGTTATGCATTTCATTTGGGTCATTACGGCGATCGTAAAGTTCATCACTGGTGAAGAGGTTGAGCACCAGTTTAAAGTCATCCGTCACCCAGCAACGCACCGGAATAAAGCCGCCAAAGCTGTCATGCTCAATCTCGTAGCGGTTAAATTCCACCATCACGCCGCGTGGCTCTTTCGCTGTGAGGATATTTTCCCCTGGCAATATGTCAGGTTTTTCAATATCCGCCAGCGCCATCATTGTCGGTAGTAAATCAATATGGCTGACAGGCATATCAACCTGTCGCGACTCTCCTTGTGGCGAGCGGATAATCAGCGGGATGCGAGTAATGTCGTCATACATCGCCGCGCCTTTGCTAATGAGCTTATGTGCGCCCATCATTTCACCGTGATCGGAGGTATAAATGACCCACGTATTTTCACGTTGTTCTGGCGTTAAGGCATTGATGACTCGTCCGATTTGGTCATCAACAAAGTCATTGCAGGCAAAATAGAGCGGATGGTGATAAAGCCCGTCATCACCGACTGGCGAGGGCATCGCCTGCGACCATAAGCGGTGATGTTCCGGTTTGTTCGCCAGGTCATCCTGTGATTTCTCGCCAAGTTCGTAGTAAAAATCAGCGTATTTCTCTAAATACTCCACCGGACAGGTGAACGGGTGATGCGGCTCGTCATACGAAACCACCATCAGGAAAGGTTCCTCGGCGCGCGCGGGCTGTTGCAGAAAATCCACTGCCCGGTTGCTGATGCGATGCGCCCAGGTAAAGGTTTCGTCGATATGGTTCACCTTTAAATCTTCGACGCTGTTTAAGCCATTACGCCACAGGCTGATCTCTCTTTCGGTCAGTTCGCTAAGGTAGTTCGCCCCGTCATACCAGTAATCGGCGTCCCATTCCGGCGGACATTCGCCAGTGCCGAAATAATCATGACCGTCGAGATGCCATTTGCCGATATAACAAGTGTGATAGCCAGCATCCTTAAAGTAGCGCCCCATGGTGGAGATGTTTTTGCCCGGCGCGACGTTGTTGGTCCACGGCCCGGACTGGTTAGCGTAGATGCCAGTAAACAGTCCGGCGCGCGCAGGTGTACAAACCGGCGAACAGGTGTAGGCGGAGTTAAAGCGAATCCCCTCCGCCGCCAGGCTATCAATATTTTTCGTATTCAGCGGCTTACCACTATAGCAACCGACCATATTGGTGGCCTGGGTATCGGTCATGATGAACAGAAAATTGGGGCGTTTCATAGGCTATCCTTCGCGTCGGGAGTAAAGGTTACGGCTGGGTCGTGACGATGCCGCCAGCTGTCAAAAATCAGGTAGACAATCACTACGGCGGCAATGAAATAACTGATCATCGCTAACCAGCGCGTACCGTAGCCGCCGAATTCAGCCAGCCCGGCATAGACGCCAATCATCGCGAACAGGATGCCAAATGAGGCGATCTTGACGTTTTTCCACGGCTTCATGTCCACTGCGAATGCATCTTTGAAAGTAAATGGCGTAGCGCGAGGTTTAATGAAACCGATCACCAACATCACCACCACGTTGATACAGAACGTACAGGCCAGCACATAGAGGAAATGGAAGTCGAACTTCACCAGATAGTTGATGGTGATGTAGCTGATTATGCCAATCCCCATCGCCACTTTTGCCGCCAGCGCCGGAATGCGCGGGAAGAAAAAGCCCATAATGATGATGGTAACCAGCGGCACGTTGTAAATACCGTTGAGCTGTTTCATCCAGCTATACAGCCCCTGCGGCGCGTTGGCGATCCACGGCGCGACCAGCACCGAAACGATGGCGATAAAGAAACCAAATTTGCGCCCGACGGTGACCAGCTGCTGCGGCTCGGCATTCTGGTTAATGATGCGCCGGTAAATACCCATACTGAATAACGTACTGGCGCTATTCAGAAAGCCGTTGAAGGTACTGATCACCGCACCAAATAACACCGCGCCGAAGAAACCCACCAGTGGCACTGGCAGAACGTTATTGACCAGCGTCGGGTAGGCCATGTCGGCTTTCGGTAGATCCTGATACAGATGAAACGCAATCAACCCTGGCAGCACCAGTACCAGCGGGTCGAGCATTTTCAGCACCGCCGTTAACAGCGCCCCCTTTTGCCCTTCCGCCAGGCTTTTTGACGCCAGCGTGCGTTGCACGATGCCCTGATTAGTACACCAGTAAAAGGTATTTACCAGAATCAAACCGGTAAATGCGGCACCTATCGGCAAAGGATCGGTCGGGCCGCCTACTGAGTTTAATTTCTCGGCGTGAACGGTGGTGAGTTGTTCAATACCTTGCAAAAAGCTGCCCTTACCCATCGCGATCAGGCCGAATACTGGCACCATCAAACCGCCGATAACCAGCCCAATACCGTTGATGGAGTCCGCCACCGCCATTGCGCGCAGCCCACCAATCACCGCATACAGAATCCCCGCCAGACCGAGCAAAATCACCAGTAACCAGATAGCCGCGCCATCGGAAAGTTGTAGCGATTCACCCACGTGAAACAGGCTGTTGAGCGCCAACGCGCCGGAGTAGAGAACAATCGGCAGAAAGCAGACGCCGGTGGCAATGAGGAAACAGAAGTCGATGATAATGCGCGTAGTTTTATCATAACGCTCCTCAAGGAAATCGGGGATGGTAGCAATGCCGCGCTTCAGGTAGCGTGGCAAAAAGATCAGCGCGAGGAAGAGCAGCGTCACCGCAGAAGTGACTTCCCAACCCATCACCGACATGCCGCTTTTGTAGGCTTGCCCGGAAAGGCCGACCAGTTGTTCCGTGGAAAGGTTGGTTAACATTAACGAAGCGGCAATAACCGGTGCTTTTAGCGATCGCCCTGCAAGAAAATAGCCTTGTTGCGATCCGGTATCCGTTTTACGAACTTTCCACCAGGTGATAACCGCCACCAGCAGCGTAAAACCGACAAAACTCAAGATTTGTAACGAATTCATCTCATAGCCCTTATTTATGTTTATGTCCCGGACGCATGAATATAGGGAGAGGTAAAATGCGTCGGGTCAGGCAGTCAGATTCTTAAAATACAAACGTCATATCCCTGAACGGATTGTTTTCTGTTAAGTTCAGGTTGTGAGCATAATTCGACGGAGGGATATTAAAATGAATGGAAAATTGCAAAGTTCGGATGTAAAAAACGATACTCCATACAATATTCCCTTATTGATTAACGAAAATGTGATCTCCAGCGGAATTTCTCTAATCTCACTCTGGCACACCTATGCCGATGAGCATTACCGCGTAATCTGGCCGCGAGACAAGAAGAAACCGCTTATCGCCAACTCCTGGGTGGCGGTGTATACCGTGCAAGGATGTGGAAAAATTCTTTTAAAGAATGGTGAGCAAATAACACTGCATGGCAACTGTATTATATTTTTAAAGCCGATGGATATTCACTCTTATCACTGTGAAGGTTTAGTCTGGGAACAGTACTGGATGGAATTTACCCCCACCAGCATGATGGATATTCCCGTCGGCCAGCAGAGCATTATTTATAATGGCGAATTTTATAATCAGGAACTCACCGAAGTTGCTGAGTTAATTACTTCACCAGAAACAATAAAAAATAATCTGGCGGTCGCTTTTCTGACGAAAATTATTTATCAGTGGATTTGTCTTATGTACGCGGACGGCAAAAAAGATCCGCAACGGCGGCAAATTGAAAAATTAATTGCCACTTTACATGCCAGCCTGCAACAACGCTGGAGTGTTGCCGATATGGCCGCCACCATCCCCTGTAGCGAGACCTGGTTGCGTCGCCTGTTTTTACGTTACACCGGTAAGACACCGAAAGAATATTACCTTGATGCGCGTCTGGATCTGGCGCTCTCACTCTTAAAGCAAGAAGGGAACTCGGTTGGCGAAGTCGCTGATACACTCAACTTCTTCGACTCCTTTCATTTTAGCAAAGCCTTTAAGCATAAATTTGGTTATGCACCGTCAGCCGTACTGAAGAATACAAACCAGTCACAACCAAAATGGTGAGAGTGTAAATGACTCGATGATGTTCAGAAATACCAGGTGGAGTGCCATTTACGGCGACTCCACCCGGAAAAGAGTTAACCGATACTCCAGAAGAGCACCGCCAGTAATTGGGGGGTGATAATACGCAGGAACATGACTAACGGATAGACCGTGGCGTAAGAGAGCGCCGCCGCACCGCTGGTAGGATGAAGATTATTGGCAAACGCCAGCGCCGGAGGATCGGTCATAGAGCCAGCCAACATTCCGCACATCGAGAGATAATTCATTTTGGCTAACATCCGCGCCAGAATGCCGACTGTAATCAGCGGAACAGCGGTGATCAGGGCACCATAACCAATCCAGCTTAGTCCTTCGCCATTGACCAGGGTATCGACAAAATTCCCACCGGATTTCAGACCCACTACCGAGAGGAACAGTACGATCCCCAGCTCCCGCAGCGCGAGGTTGGCGCTTGGTGGCATAAACCAGTACAGCTTGCCGATACTGCCAATACGCCCAAGGATCAGCGCCATAATCAGCGGCCCCCCCGCCAGCCCCAGCTTCAATGCCGCCGGGAATCCAGGCACAAACACGGGAATGGAGCCTAACAACACGCCAAGACCGATACCAATAAACACCGGTAACATCTGAACCTGTTGCAGTTTTTGCTGCGCATTACCTAATACATTGGCAACGGCATCAATAGCAGAAGGCCGCCCCACCAGGTTGAGGATATCGCCAAATTGCAGGCTAATATCGCCACTGGCGACCAGTTCAACCCCGGCACGGTTCAGGCGCGAGATAACAACGTCATAGCGTTCTTTAAAGTGCAGGTCGCGAATACGTTTACCGAGCACATTTTCATTGGTGACCACCACGCGTTCGACGCGCAAATCGGTGCCTTTCGTTGATAGCGAAGTATCCACCTCCTGACCAATCACCAACTGTGCATTATGCAAATCCGCAGGCTGTCCCACCAGATGCAGCAAATCGCCAAGTTGGATAATGGTATCTGGCGAAGGTACTTTTAGGGTTTCTTCTCGTTTCAATCGTGAGCAGATAACTTTATCGCCATTAAGAATTGGCACATCTTTAATGGCTAAATTATGCAAATTAGGGTTTTCAACACGGATGTTAATCGTCCTGATTAGCGCACCGCCGTTGGTTCGCGTGGACTCGTGCTGCTGGGCCTCAGTCTCAACATTGACGCGGAAAATAACCCGCAGCATCCACATGGTGAACAAAATCCCACAAATGCCGAATGGATACGCCATCGCGTAACTCATCCCCATCTGATCGACCATCTCCATCGGTGTGCCGAGGTCGCGTAAGATTTGCTGACCTGCCCCCAATGCTGGCGTATTGGTGACCGCGCCAGAGAAAATCCCCAGCACCACAGGCAGTGGAATATCGAAAAGTTTATGCAAGATTGCGGTAACCAGACCGCCGATAATGACTATCAGAACAGCAAACAAGTTGAGGCGTAACCCGGAGACGCGCAATGAGGCAAAGAAGCCCGGCCCCACCTGAATCCCGATGGTATAAACAAACAGGATCAGGCCAAATTCCTGGATAACATGCAGCATATCGCTACTTAATGTCATCCCAGCCTGAGAAACGAAATGGCCAACGATGATCCCACCAAACAGCACGCCGCCAATGCCTAATCCTATGCCGCGAAACTTGACGTTGCCGATAAACAAACCGACGACCGCCACCAAAGCCAGAATACTGACTGTTAATGCTATATCACTCATCGTCCATTTCTCTTGAAATAACATTTTAATTACCAGGGATTATGGCTGAATCGGTGAAGCAGATTTGCCTTATGGCGCACATTATCACGGGAAAGAGAGTGCCGGAACATCTTAACCTGACGAAAATTAATACAGAGTTGAAGATGGTTGATAAAAAAAGCCCCACCAGGCTGGCGGGGCAAAAAGAATAGCTAATTAGCTATTTAACGCGGGACGTTCGCTGATAGCGATACGCTGCGCAGCGATGGGTTCAGGCTCATTACGAATTAAATCAATATGCAGCAAACCATTAACGAAGGTTGCGCCAGAGACTTCCATATTTTCAGCCAGCGTAAAGCTCAGACTAAATGGCTGATTCATAAGCCCTTGATGCAACCATTTTTTCTCTTCTTTTGGCTGCTCAGGCGTGCCTTTTACGCTCAGGCGCGTACCTTCCAGTTGAATCTCTAAATCTTCCTGACGGAAACCAGCCAACGCCAGGGTAATGCGGTAGTGGTTATCGTCGCTTTTCTCAATGTTGTACGGCGGGAAGCTCTGGCTTTCACCGGCGTTTTGCAATGCGTTAGCCAGTTTGTCAAAACCGATCCATTGACGCATCAATGGGGATAAATCGAAGTTACGCATAGTCATTTCTCCTTCTAAGAAGCGAGTAAGTACCTGCAAATCCGAAGATTCGCATATGCTCCCTGACGGCGAGCATAGAAATGTCAGGCCGCGCCTGGCGGCCTTAGAGAATTAGTTGATTTCGATACGGCGCGGTTTTTTCGCTTCCGGAATCACGCGTTCAAGATCGATATACAGCAGCCCGTTCACCAGGTTAGCGCCACGAACATGAATGTTCTCGGCTAACTGGAATTTGCGTTCGAAGTTGCGTTCTGCGATGCCCTGGTACAGATAGGTGCGCTCTTTTTGTTCGTCAGCATGGGCACCTTTCACCACCAACAGATTGTCCTGGGCGGTAATTTCCAGTTCACTCTCAGCAAACCCCGCGACAGCGATAGCAATGCGGTAATGGTTTTCGTCTACCAGCTCAACGTTATACGGAGGGTAGCCACCATTACTCTGGCTCTGGTTGTTTTCTAAGTGGTTAAACAAACGGTCAAATCCAATAGCAGAACGATAAAGCGGGGATAAATCAAAGTTACGCATAATCAATAGCTCCTGAAATCAGCGAGAATATAAGACCTTCCACAATGGACAGGTCGGGTAGCCAGAACACCCATCAGGCGCGTTCTCATCAGCTACGGTATAAAAATGGGTCTGGATATGCACTTTTCAAGCCTTTCCAACGGACTTTTTTTTGCAGTTTGTGGTCTATTGCATAGACTGGAGGACAGCACGAAACGTTAAAGTGCGATAGCCGCCACAGTGCGACATGATGATGATGTTATTTTCGGCAAGGGATCGCTATAACACATCATGCCAACACCCACGATTAACAGATGAATTTATTATGATAAGAAATGTGTTGTTAGCGTCCATGATATGCAGCGGAATGACATTACTCGGAGGATGCTCCAGCGTAATGTCCCATACCGGAGGTAAGGAGGGAACGTATCCCGGCACCCGCGCCAGTGTCACCATGATTGGCGATGACACAACAAACTGGGGAACCAAATCGCTGGCGATTCTCGATATGCCATTTACCGCAGTCATGGACACACTTTTGCTGCCGTGGGATGCGTTCCGCAAAGACAGTTCGGTGCGCTCGCGCGTGGAAAAAAGCGAAGCCGACGCGCAAGCCATCAATGCCGTTATTCCACCAGCCAGAATGCCAGCGAACTGACTAGCGACCCGTTTCGGTGATCCACAGCTGACCTGCTTCCATCCACGCCAGCCATTTACCGTCCGGCGAGAAGACCACGGCGTCTGCCGAAGGTGGGTTGGCGTGATTATCAGTTAAATACTCAACTTCACCGCTTTGCGCATGTACGCAGGCAATGCGGTTATCCAGCACAACTCCCAGCCACTCTCCTGATGGATGCCAGTTAAATGCAGACTGGATATCCGTTTTGTTATGGGTTAACTGGCGCGGCTCGCCTCCCTGTGGCGAGATAAGCCACAGTTGCACAATGCCGTTATCATCACGCATTAAAAACGCGATTTGCGTACCCTGTGGACTACAGCGCACCCAGTGGCGCGGGACGTTGACTAACCCCGGATAAGTCCGATGGTGTGTAAAGGTTAAACGTCGCTGCACGACGCCACGCGGCGGCGCGGGCAGGGTTGTTTCCGTTCCGCTTAACGGCGCACCACCAGCTGCTTTCCAGCCAGCTTCATCTTGCGGTAACTCAACGATAAACAGCTCCGGTACTTTCTCGCCCTTTGGCGAAAGCGTGTCGCCAATAAACGCCAGCGCGTGATTTCCTACCCATCCCTCTTCATAAGCGCGATTGATTTCATCACTGCCAGGCTGCGGCGCGGGCGTAGTTTTACTCACCAGCACGCACCAGTGGCTACCGCTGTATTCACGCGGATGCTGCTTTTGTACGTTGACCGGGCCAAACGGTACGGCAACCCCGACGTTTCGCAAATCCAGCGCCGAATCGAGTTCATGCATTACATGGTCGTTATAGGTAAAACTCACCATTTCACCGTTCGGGCTAAAAACATGCACATGGCTGCCGCCGCGTAGCGCCCCTGGGGTGTACGGAACGGTAATATCCATTGCATCGAGATTACTCACCTTTCCACTCACAACAATCACGCCACGGCGGTGATGGAAATCGTAATGCCATGTTTCATCAGGATTTTCAGGGCCGTGGATGAAGACATATTTCTCTGACTTCGGATGAACGGTCACCACGCCGACGTGTGCGCCCTGTGACGCCCGGTAGATAACCTCGACCTCGCCGGTATGGATATTCACGCGCTCAATGGTCTCGCCGGTAAACGACGCGCCAGAAGGACGCACATCAAACACCAGCCACTGGCTGTCGGGTGTCCAGGTATTGGTATTGGTGAGCAGGTGATTTCGTGAAGCGTTGGTGAGTTGTTTCATGGCGTGATCCTGATACAAAACGTTTCCCGCCATCATACTTCACAAGGACTTCACTTTCAGACAATAGTCTTTTGCCATCGTGATGAATGTGAGTAAAAAGATGGAACATTTCGACGTGGCGATTATTGGCCTCGGCCCGGCGGGGTCGGCGTTGGCGCGGCAGTTAGCAGGCAAAATGCAGGTGATCGCGCTGGATAAAAAGCACCAGTGCGGTACTGAAGGTTTCAGCAAGCCTTGTGGTGGTCTGCTGGCACCGGACGCGCAGCGTTCTTTTATTCGCGATGGACTGACGCTTCCTGTCGATGTGATCGCCAATCCGCAGATTTTTAGCGTCAAAACCGTCGACGTCGCCGCATCGCTCACGCGTAACTACCAGCGGAGCTATATCAATATTAATCGCCATGCCTTCGACTTGTGGATGAAGTCGCTGATCCCCGCCAGCGTTGAGGTTTACCACGACAGCCTGTGTCGAAAAATCTGGCATGAGGATGATAAATGGCATGTCATTTTTCGCGCAGACGGCTGGGAGCAGCATATTACCGCCCGTTATCTGGTGGGTGCCGATGGCGCAAACTCGATGGTGCGGCGACATCTTTATCCGGATCATCAGATTCGTAAATATGTCGCTATCCAGCAGTGGTTCGCAGAGAAGCATCCGGTGCCGTTCTACTCCTGCATCTTTGATAATGCGATAACGGACTGTTATTCATGGAGTATCAGCAAAGACGGTTATTTTATCTTTGGCGGTGCCTATCCGATGAAAGACGGTCAGGCGCGTTTCGCGGCGCTGAAAGAGAAAATGAACGCCTTTCAGTTCCAGTTTGGTAAGGCGGTGAAAAGCGAAAAATGCACGGTGCTGTTTCCCTCGCGCTGGCAGGATTTTGTCTGCGGTAAGGACAACGCCTTTCTGATTGGCGAAGCGGCGGGATTTATCAGCGCCAGCTCGCTGGAGGGGATTAGCTATGCGCTGGATAGCGCAGAGATTCTGCGTTCGGTGTTACTGAAGCAGCCGGAGAAGAGCAACGCCGCTTACTGGCGCGCCACCCGCAAACTGCGTTTAAAACTCTTCGGCAAGATAGTAAAAAGCCGATGCCTGACCGCACCGGCTTTAAGAAAGTGGATTATGCGCAGTGGTGTGGCGCATATTTCACAGTTGAAAGATTATCCAACGCGCTTCACATCGCCCACCAGCAGGATGTAAGAGAGCGCGCCAATCAACGCGACGGCGGAGATATAAACCAGTGCAGGTGCGAAGCCATAGCCTTGCAACAGATATTAGTCCACAAAAAAACACCTCATAAGAAAAGGTCTTATATCGGGCAGAAATCTGAAAAGGGAGATCAGGCGCTAAACAGGAGGGAAAGAAGAGTATGCTTTCAACGGCTTAGCGATCTTGTTTAAAGGATTAATCATGAATTTGAATTTTAAGGGATTTTTTAAGGCTGCCGGTTTATTCCCACTGGCGCTGATGCTTTCGGGCTGTATCTCGTATGCCCTGGTTTCCCATACCGCAAAGGGTACTTCAGGAAAGTATCAATCGCAGTCAGACACCATCACGGGGCTATCGCAGGCAAAGGATAGTAATGGAACAAAAGGCTATGTTTTTGTAGGGGAATCGCTGGATTACCTTATCACTGATGGTGCCGATGACATCGTTAAGATGCTCAATGATCCAGCACTTAACCGGCACAATATTCAGGTTGCTGATGACGCAAGATTTGTTTTAAATGCGGGGAAAAAGAAATTTACCGGCACAATATCGCTTTACTACTACTGGAATAACGAAGAAGAAAAGGCACTGGCAACGCATTATGATTTTGCCTGTGGTGTTCAACACTGTACCAGGTCACTGGAAAACCTAAAAGGCACAATCCATGAGAAAAATAAAAACATGGATTACTCAAAGGTGATGGCGTTCTACCATCCATTTAAAGTGCGATTTTATGAATACTATTCACCCAGAGGCATTCCGGATGGTGTTTCCGCAGCATTACTGCCAGTGACTGTTACGCTGGACATCATTACTGCACCGCTGCAATTTCTGGTTGTATATGCAGTAAACCAATAATCAGTAAGCGGGCAAACGCGTTTATGCTGTTTGCCCGCCCACAGATTAATTCAGCACATACTTTTCGATTGCAAACGCCACGCCATCTTCAAGGTTGGATTTAGTGACAAAGTTCGCCACTTCTTTCACCGAAGGAATAGCGTTATCCATCGCCACACCAACGCCTGCGTATTCAATCATTGCGATGTCGTTTTCCTGATCGCCAATCGCCATAATTTCTTCCGGTTTAATGCCAAGCACTTCCGCCAGCGATTTCACGCCAGTGCCTTTATTGACGCGTTTATCGAGGATTTCGAGGAAGTACGGCGCACTTTTCAGCACGGTGTATTTCTCTTTTACTTCCTGCGGAATGCGCGCGATGGCCTGGTCGAGGATGGCGGGTTCATCAATCATCATCACTTTCAGGAACTGGGTGTCAGGGTTCATTTTCTCCGCCTCGCAGAACACCAGCGGAATGGTGGCAACAAATGATTCGTGCACCGTGTAATAGCTGATGTCACGGTTGGCGGTGTACAGCGTGGTGCGATCCAGCGCGTGGAAATGGGAACCGACTTCACGAGAGAGTTTTTCCAGGAAACGGTAGTCATCATAGCTCAGGGCTGTTTGCGCCACGGTGCTACCATCAGCGGCTTTCTGCACCAGCGCGCCATTGTAAGTAATGCAGTAGTCGCCCGGCTGTTCCATATGCAGTTCTTTCAGGTAGTTGTGAACGCCTGCATAAGGGCGCCCCGTCGTCAGTACGACATTCACGCCACGGGCGCGAGCTGCGGCAATCGCATTTTTAACGGCGGGTGAAATGGTGTGATCGGGCAGCAGAAGGGTGCCATCCATATCGATAGCAATGAGTTTGATAGCCATGAGTTCCCCAGGTAGATTGGTTCCTGACTCATGCTAACGCGATTCCGCTCAAAAATCAGTACAACACCCGAGGGAAAAGGGGGATGCAACGCGTGTTGCGTGCTCCCCTTTTGCTTAGCGGAAGAGTTTCCCTTTCAGCAACTCCATGCCTGCGGAAAGCAGATCGTTATTGGCTTGTGGTGACACTTCACCCTGCGGTGAAAGAGCATCAATAATCTTCGGCAATTGTTCCGCCAGTAAGCTGGAAGCAGCACGGGTATCTACGCCGAGTTTTTGCCCGAGATCGGACACCGCGTTTGTGCCGAGCGCCGACTCCAGTTGCTCGCCGCTCACCGGCTGATTGCCCTGTTGATTACTTAACCAGGTTGAGAGAATGGCACCTAAACCGCCACTTTGCAGTTTTTCCAGCAGCACCTGGATGCCTCCCTGTTCCTCAACCCAACTTAAAATCGCCTGATATTTTCCCGCATCGCCTTTCAGAAAGGCACCGACAACTTCATCAAAAAGCCCCATGATATTCACCTGTAAAGCGTTACGTGTTGACTCAAAAAGTATAGTTCTGCGGGATGATAATTGCGGATTGCAGAAATAAAAAGAGCGGAGATCATCTCCGCCCTTTTATTACTTATAGCTTCTTGCCGGATGCGGCATGAACGCCTTATCCGGCCCACAAAACATTGCAAATTCAATATATTGCAGAGGTTTCGTAGGCCTGATAAGCGTAGCGCATCAGGCACGCTCGCATTTTAAATATCGATATTCGCCGCTTTAAGGGCGTTTTCTTCGATAAACGCACGGCGCGGTTCTACGGCGTCGCCCATTAGCGTGGTGAACAATTGGTCGGCGGCAATCGCATCTTTAACGGTAACGCGCAGCATACGGCGGCTTTCCGGATCCATTGTGGTTTCCCACAACTGTTCCGGGTTCATCTCGCCCAAACCTTTATAACGCTGGATGGAGAGGCCGCGACGGGACTCTTTCACCAGCCAGTCCAGCGCCTGTTCGAAGCTGGCTACCGGCTGACGACGCTCGCCACGTTCGATAAACGCATCATCTTCCAGCAGACCGCGCAGTTTCTCGCCCAGCGTGCAGATACGACGATATTCGCCGCCGGTGATAAACTCGTGATCCAGCGGATAGTCAGTATCCACGCCGTGGGTACGCACGCGAACAATCGGCTCGAACAGGTTTTTCTCGGCATTGGTGTGGACATCAAACTTCCACTGGCTGCCGTGCTGTTCTTTGTCGTTCAGTTCGCTGACCAGCGCGTTCACCCAGCGGGTAACAGTCTGCTCATCAGAGAGGTCGGCTTCCGTCAGCGTCGGCTGATAGATAAGCTCTTTCAGCATTGCTTTCGGATAGCGACGTTCCATGCGAACGATCATTTTCTGCGCCGCATTGTACTCCGACACCAGTTTTTCTAACGCTTCACCAGCTAAAGCTGGTGCACTGGCGTTGGTATGCAAAGATGCACCATCCAGAGCGATAGAAATTTGGTACTGATCCATCGCTTCATCGTCTTTAATGTACTGCTCCTGCTTGCCTTTCTTCACTTTGTACAGCGGCGGCTGAGCAATGTAGACATGACCGCGTTCGATGATTTCCGGCATCTGACGATAGAAGAAGGTCAACAGCAATGTACGAATGTGCGAGCCGTCGACGTCCGCATCGGTCATGATAATGATGCTGTGATAACGCAGTTTGTCCGGATTGTATTCGTCACGACCAATACCACAACCAAGTGCGGTGATAAGCGTCGCCACTTCCTGGGAAGCAAGCATCTTATCGAAACGGGCTTTCTCAACGTTGAGGATTTTACCCTTCAGCGGCAGAATCGCCTGGTTCTTGCGGTTACGCCCCTGCTTCGCAGAGCCGCCCGCAGAGTCCCCTTCCACAAGGTACAGTTCGGAAAGCGCCGGGTCGCGCTCCTGACAGTCCGCCAGTTTGCCCGGCAGGCCAGCTAAGTCCAGCGCGCCTTTACGACGGGTCATTTCACGGGCGCGACGCGCAGCTTCACGCGCACGAGCGGCATCAATGATTTTGCCGACCACGATTTTCGCGTCGGTTGGGTTTTCCAGCAGGTATTCTGCCAGCAGTTCGTTCATCTGCTGTTCTACCGCCGATTTCACCTCAGAAGAAACCAGTTTGTCTTTGGTCTGGGAGGAAAATTTCGGATCCGGCACTTTCACGGAAACGACCGCAATCAGGCCTTCACGCGCATCGTCACCGGTGGCGCTGACTTTGGCTTTTTTGCTGTAGCCTTCTTTGTCCATGTAGGCGTTCAGGGTACGGGTCATCGCCGCACGGAAGCCTGCCAGGTGAGTACCGCCGTCACGCTGCGGAATGTTGTTAGTAAAGCAGTAGATGTTTTCCTGGAAGCCATCGTTCCACTGCAATGCCACTTCGACACCGATACCGTCTTTTTCGGTGGAGAAGTAGAAGATATTCGGGTGGATTGGCGTTTTGTTCTTGTTCAGATATTCAACGAATGCCTTGATACCGCCTTCATAGTGGAAGTGGTCTTCTTTGCCGTCGCGCTTGTCGCGCAGACGAATGGAAACGCCGGAGTTGAGGAACGACAACTCACGCAGACGTTTCGCCAGAATTTCATATTCAAACTCGGTCACATTGGTGAACGTTTCGAGGCTTGGCCAGAAACGAACCATAGTGCCGGTTTTATCAGTATCGCCGGTAACCGCCAGCGGTGCCTGCGGTACACCGTGCTCGTAGATCTGACGGTGAATTTTACCTTCACGCTGGATAACCAGCTCCAGTTTTTGCGACAGGGCGTTTACTACCGAAACACCAACGCCGTGCAGACCGCCGGACACTTTATAGGAGTTATCGTCAAATTTACCGCCCGCGTGCAGGACGGTCATGATCACTTCCGCCGCCGATACGCCCTCTTCCGGGTGAATACCGGTCGGAATGCCGCGCCCATCATCCTGTACAGAGACAGAGTTATCGGCGTGAATGGTGACGATAATTTCTTTACAGTGACCCGCGAGCGCTTCGTCGATAGCGTTATCTACCACCTCGAATACCATGTGGTGCAGACCGGTGCCGTCATCCGTGTCGCCGATATACATACCAGGGCGCTTACGCACCGCATCCAGCCCTTTCAGGACTTTGATACTGGAGGAGTCATAAGAATTCGACATCAACGTTTCTCGCTCATTTATACTTGGGTTAATCCGTTATTTTACCCTTTTCCACGGTAAACATCTTCGAATTTTCGTCCGACATGTCTATAACGTGTTCAGCACTTATCGCACTGACAAAGACCTGTGATTGCGTCGCTTTTAAGCGACTGGCAAGCAGTCCGCGACGCTCATCATCAAGCTCAGAGGCAAAATCATCTATCAGGTAGAGACACCGCCGCCCGCTTTCACGGGTGAGGAACTCTCCTTGCGCCAGACGTAAGGCGCACATCAGCAGCTTTAGCTGCCCACGCGATAAGGTATCTTCCACCGGCGCACCGTCGGCGCGAATGCGTAAGTCCGCTTTGTGCGGGCCGTGCGCGGTGTAGGTTAGCTGGCGATCGCGTTCAAAATTACGTTCCAGCACCTCAGCGTATTCTGTCTCTTTCTCCCAGCCGCGCTGAAAAGAGAAAGTCAGAGAAAACTCCGGGAGAAATTGCTTACAGGTATCGGCCATATCGGCGGCGATACCGGCGCTGTACTGGGCGCGCCAGGTGCTGATTTGCTCCGCCAGCGGGATCAGTTCTTTATCCCACGGGCGTAGCTGCTCGTAACGAGTCACCTGGCGCAGCGCCGCATTGCGCTGCTTGAGCAAACGCTTGAGATTGCTCCAGGCGGTGAAAAATCCAGGTTCGTTGTGAAAGCATCCCCAGTCGAGGAATGCTCTTCTGTATTTCGGGCCGCCGTTGAGTAAAGTAAACCCTTCTGGCGTTATCAGTTGCATCGGCATCAGATGCGCCAGCTCCGCGACTTTATGCCCGTCAGTACCGTCAATGCGGACTTTGCTGTCGCCCTGTTTATCTTTGGTTAAGCCAATTGCCGTCTCACGCTCTTCGCCCTGTAATCGCCCGTGGAGAATAAACGCCTCCTGCTCATGGCGAATGACGCGACCAATCTGCAAACTACGAAACGCCCGACCGTGACCGAGCGTATAGATGGCTTCCAGCACGCTGGTTTTGCCACTGCCGTTGGCACCCACCAGAAAGTTAAAGCCAGGAGATAAAGCGAGATCCGCGTTTTCGATATTGCGGAAATCGCGGATCAACAAGCGGGTGAGGGACATTACAGTCTCATTGGCATGACAACATAGGCAGCCGACTGTGATGCGGCATCTTCAATCTGCACGCTGGAAACCGAATCGGTCAGCATCATACGCACGTTTTCGCATTTCAGCGCGTTCAGAACATCCAGCACATAGCTAACGTTGAAGCCGATTTCCATTTCTGCACCGCTATAGATGACGTCGAGGATCTCTTCCGCTTCTTCCTGTTCCGGGTTGTTGGCGGTAATTTTCAACTGGTTTTCACTGACATACAGGCGCACACCACGGAATTTCTCGTTAGAGAGAATCGCCGCACGAGCAAACGCCTGTTTGAGCAGATCACAGCCAGCTTCCAGATGTTTATCCGGGTTCTTCGGCAGAACTCGACGGTAATCAGGGAAGCGACCGTCCACCAGTTTGGAGGTGAAGATAAAGTCGCCAACGTGGGCGCGAATGTTGTTGCTGCCAATCTGCACGCGCAGCGGATTGTCGCCACCGTCGAGCATACGCATTAGTTCAATCACACCTTTACGCGGCACAATCACCGAATGGCTTGGCAAAGACTGACCAATCGGCATTGAGCAGACCGCCAGACGGTGACCGTCGGTCGCCACGGTACGCAGTTCTTCGCCTTCGGTTTCGAACAACATACCGTTTAAATAATAGCGAACGTCCTGATGCGCCATTGAAAACTGGGTCGCTTCAATCAGACGCTTCATCGTCGCCTGCGGCAGGGTAAATTCGACTTCGCTCTGCCAGTCATCGAGGTTCGGGAAATCCGCCGCTGGTAGGGTAGACAGCGAAAAACGGCTACGCCCGGAGCGCACCAGCATCCGCTCACCTTCCAGTTGCACGGCAATTTCCGCGCCTTCAGGCAGACCACGGCAGATATCAAAGAATTTGCGCGCCGGAACGGTCGTCGCCCCTGGTTCGTGCGGCTGAATCAGCGCAACACGTGCCACCATTTCCATCTCGAGATCAGTACCGGTCAGCGACAACGTACCGTCAGCAACCTGTAACAGCAGATTACCGAGAATCGGTAGCGTAGGACGACCACCTAACGGACCGCTCACCTGTTGTAGCGGTTTTAATAAATGCTCACGTTCTACGGTAAATTTCATAGGATTAAGATGACAATGTTCTGATTAAATTTGAAAAATCTTCTTTGATATCATGGCTTTCTTCACGCAACTGCTCGATCTTACGGCAAGCATGAAGCACCGTCGTGTGGTCACGACCACCAAACGCATCGCCGATCTCTGGCAGACTGTGGTTAGTCAGCTCTTTCGCCAGCGCCATCGCCATCTGGCGCGGACGCGCCACCGAGCGAGATCGACGCTTGGAAAGGAGATCCGCGACTTTGATCTTGTAGTACTCCGCCACCGTCTTTTGAATATTGTCGATGGTGACCAGTTTTTCCTGCAATGCCAGCAAATCGCGCAGCGCCTCACGCACGAAGTCGATGGTGATCGCCCGTCCGGTAAAGTTAGCGTTAGCAATGACGCGGTTCAGTGCCCCTTCCAGCTCACGCACGTTAGATCGTAGACGCTTGGCGATAAAGAACGCCACTTCGCCCGGCAAACGAATGTCGTTTTCGTCGGCCTTTTTCATCAGGATCGCCACGCGGGTTTCCAGCTCTGGCGGTTCGATCGCCACAGTCAGTCCCCAGCCAAAGCGGGATTTCAAACGATCCTCAACGCCGTTGATCTCTTTCGGATAGCGATCCGAGGTGAGAATGATCTGCTGATTACCTTCAAGCAGGGCGTTGAAGGTGTGGAAAAACTCTTCCTGGGATCGTTCTTTATTAGCAAAAAACTGAATATCGTCGATCAGCAGCGCATCTACGGAACGGTAGTAGCGTTTAAACTCTTCAATCGCGTTGTTTTGCAGAGCTTTTACCATGTCCTGCACAAAACGTTCGGAGTGCATATAAACCACTTTGGCATTGGGCTTGCGCGCCATAATGCCATTGCCCACCGCATGGAGCAGGTGAGTTTTCCCCAGCCCCGTGCCGCCATAAAGGAACAGCGGGTTATAGGCGCCGCCAGGGTTGTCTGCCACCTGGCGAGCCGCCGCGCGCGCCAGTTGGTTAGATTTACCTTCGACGAAGTTATCAAATGTATGTTTAACGTTAACGTTGGAACGATAGGTCGGTTCTGCCGGAGCCGGAACGTTATCCCAACCCGAGCGCGCCGCAGGTGCAGCACGTTGCGGTTGCACCTGAGCGGCCTGAGCTGGTGCAACGGTGTTACTGGCAGGGACTTTCAGCGTTTGTGTCACGGGCTTTGTGCCCACTTCAAAACGCAGCTGTGGGGCATCCGCTCCGCAGAAACTGGTTAGCAGTCCATTGATATTATTGAGGTACTTGTCCCGTACCCAGTCGAGGACAAAACGGTTTGGCGCGTACAAGGCCAGCGTGTTATCGCTCAGTTCCGCCTGCAATGGGCGTATCCACATACTAAATTCTGTGGCTGGTAACTCATCCTGCAATCGGGCAAGACACTGCTGCCAAAGCGAAAGTGACACGGCGGACTCCACTCGAACAAAAGTCGATTATGACTAAGGCTGAAACATTCATGATTGTTGACGCACGTCGAAAAGACCCTGCATGAGGGTGACGCACGAACCGCTGTCTGCGGTTATATGCCCGATCAAGATCCTGCAAAACGATCGGGACCGAGGATCATAGCCTAAACTGCGCAAGAGATCTTCTGTTTCTCACAGATTTTCCCGATTTATCCACAGGACTTTCCAGAACCCGTTAAGTGTAAACGATCCAGGCGCAAGGCGGGCACGATTTAGGCCGCATATTGGAAAATTTAATGACCATAAACAAAATTAGTCTTAATCGATCTAATAAAGATCCTGAGCGATCCTTGCGCTTTACCTGGTAGCCCGTATAATCCCCCACCCGGCGCGCAATGCTGGTTTTCACCGGTATACAGTTGCACTTTTTCCCTGTGAAAAGGTGCGGAAAAGCGCGGTAAATAAGGAAAGAGAATTGACTCCGGAGTGTACAATTATTACAATCCGGCCTCTTTAATCACCCATGGCTTCGGTGTCCATCGTTCGATTTTCGGACGGATATCCAATAAAGCCATTGAATTTATTCAAGTTTAGGTAGAAATCGCCATGAAACGCACTTTTCAACCGTCTGTACTGAAGCGCAACCGTTCTCACGGCTTCCGTGCTCGTATGGCTACTAAAAATGGTCGTCAGGTACTGGCACGTCGTCGTGCTAAAGGCCGTGCTCGTCTGACCGTTTCTAAGTAATAAAGCTAACCCCTGAGTGGTTAAGCTCGCATTTCCCAGGGAGTTACGCTTGTTAACTCCCAGTCAATTCACATTCGTCTTCCAGCAGCCACAACGGGCTGGCACGCCGCAAATCACCATCCTCGGCCGCCTGAATTCGCTGGGGCATCCCCGTATCGGTCTTACAGTCGCCAAGAAAAACGTTCGACGAGCGCATGAACGCAATCGGATTAAACGTCTGACGCGTGAAAGCTTCCGTCTACGCCAACATGAACTCCCGGCTATGGATTTCGTGGTGGTGGCGAAAAAAGGGGTTGCCGACCTCGATAACCGTGCTCTCTCGGAAGCGTTGGAAAAATTATGGCGCCGCCACTGTCGCCTGGCTCGCGGGTCCTGATAGCCCTTATTCGGGTATACCAACGCCTGATTAGTCCGCTACTCGGGCCGCATTGTCGTTTCACTCCAACCTGTTCAAGCTACGGAATTGAGGCATTGCGCAGGTTTGGAGTGATAAAAGGCAGTTGGTTGACGGTGAAACGCGTATTAAAATGCCACCCTTTACACCCTGGTGGTGACGATCCCGTCCCGCCCGGACCATTTGATACCAGAGAACACTAACGATGGATTCGCAACGCAATCTTTTAGTCATCGCTTTGCTGTTCGTGTCTTTCATGATCTGGCAAGCCTGGGAGCAGGATAAAAACCCGCAACCTCAGGTTCAACAGACCACGCAGACAACGACCACCGCAGCGGGTAGCGCCGCCGACCAGGGCGTACCGGCCAGTGGCCAGGGGAAACTGATTTCGGTTAAAACCGACGTGCTTGATCTGACCATCAACACCCGTGGTGGTGATGTTGAGCAGGCCCTGCTGCCGGCTTACCCGAAAGAACTGAACTCTACCCAGCCGTTCCAGCTGCTGGAAACCTCACCGCAGTTTATTTATCAGGCACAGAGCGGTCTGACCGGTCGTGATGGCCCGGATAACCCGGCTAACGGCCCGCGTCCGCTGTATAACGTCGAAAAAGACGCTTATGTGCTGGCTGAAGGCCAAAACGAACTGCAGGTGCCGATGACGTATACCGACGCGGCAGGCAACACGTTTACCAAAACGTTTGTCCTGAAACGTGGTGATTACGCTGTCAACGTCAACTACAACGTGCAGAACGCTGGCGAAAAACCGCTGGAGATCTCCACCTTTGGTCAGTTGAAGCAATCCATCACTCTGCCACCGCATCTCGATACCGGAAGCAGCAACTTTGCGCTGCATACCTTCCGTGGCGCGGCGTACTCCACGCCTGACGAGAAGTACGAGAAATACAAGTTCGATACTATTGCTGACAACGAAAACCTGAACATCTCTTCGAAAGGTGGTTGGGTTGCGATGCTGCAACAGTATTTCGCAACTGCATGGATCCCGCATAACGACGGCACCAACAACTTCTATACCGCTAATCTGGGTAACGGCATTGCCGCTATCGGCTATAAGTCTCAGCCGGTACTGGTTCAGCCTGGTCAGACTGGCGCGATGAACAGCACCCTGTGGGTTGGCCCGGAAATCCAGGACAAAATGGCGGCCGTTGCTCCGCACCTGGATCTGACCGTTGATTACGGTTGGTTGTGGTTCATCTCTCAGCCGCTGTTCAAACTGCTGAAATGGATCCATAGCTTTGTGGGTAACTGGGGCTTCTCCATTATCATCATCACCTTTATCGTTCGTGGCATCATGTACCCGCTGACCAAAGCGCAGTACACCTCCATGGCGAAGATGCGTATGCTGCAGCCGAAAATTCAGGCTATGCGTGAGCGTCTGGGCGATGACAAACAGCGTATCAGCCAGGAAATGATGGCGCTGTACAAAGCTGAGAAGGTTAACCCGCTGGGCGGCTGCTTCCCGCTGCTGATCCAGATGCCAATCTTCCTGGCGTTGTACTACATGCTGATGGGTTCCGTTGAACTGCGTCAGGCACCGTTTGCACTGTGGATCCACGACCTGTCTGCACAGGACCCGTACTACATCCTGCCGATCCTGATGGGCGTAACGATGTTCTTCATTCAGAAGATGTCGCCAACCACAGTGACCGACCCGATGCAGCAGAAGATCATGACCTTTATGCCGGTCATCTTCACCGTGTTCTTCCTGTGGTTCCCGTCAGGTCTGGTGCTGTACTATATCGTCAGCAACCTGGTAACCATTATTCAGCAGCAGCTGATTTACCGTGGTCTGGAAAAACGTGGCCTGCATAGCCGCGAGAAGAAAAAATCCTGATTCGGTGAGTTTTCGCTAAAATAAGGGCGGTCAGTTGACCGCCTTTTTTCTTTTCGTAGTGCGGATAAGCACAGCGCATCCGCCACACAAAGCAACAGGAACATCATGAGCGATAATGACACTATCGTAGCCCAGGCCACGCCTCCTGGACGTGGCGGCGTTGGCATCCTGCGCATCTCCGGCTTCAAAGCCCGTGAAGTTGCCGAAACCGTGCTGGGTAAATTGCCTAAGCCGCGCTACGCCGATTATCTTCCGTTTAAAGACGCCGACGGCAGCGTGCTCGATCAGGGGATTGCGCTATGGTTCCCTGGCCCGAACTCGTTCACCGGTGAAGATGTGCTGGAACTGCAAGGTCATGGCGGTCCGGTGATCCTCGACCTGCTGTTAAAACGTATTCTGACCATTCCTGGCCTGCGGATTGCTCGCCCTGGTGAGTTTTCAGAACGCGCGTTTCTTAACGATAAACTCGATTTAGCCCAGGCCGAAGCGATTGCCGATCTTATCGACGCCAGTTCGGAACAGGCAGCCCGTTCGGCACTTAACTCGCTGCAAGGCGCATTCTCCGCACGGGTCAACCATCTGGTGGAAGCCCTCACCCACTTGCGCATTTACGTCGAAGCGGCAATTGATTTCCCCGATGAAGAGATCGATTTCCTCTCCGACGGAAAAATTGAAGCCCAGCTCAATGACGTGATTGCCGATCTTGATGCTGTGCGCGCCGAAGCTCGTCAGGGTAGTTTGTTGCGCGAAGGGATGAAGGTGGTGATTGCCGGGCGCCCAAATGCCGGTAAATCGAGCCTGTTAAACGCGCTGGCAGGTCGTGAAGCGGCAATCGTGACTGATATTGCCGGAACCACGCGCGACGTGCTGCGTGAGCATATTCATATTGACGGGATGCCTCTACATATTATCGATACCGCCGGGCTACGAGAAGCCAGCGACGAAGTGGAACGTATTGGTATCGAGCGCGCGTGGCAGGAAATTGAACAGGCCGATCGAGTGCTGTTTATGGTTGATGGCACGACGACAGACGCCGTTGATCCAGCAGAGATCTGGCCGGAGTTTATCGCCCGTCTGCCTGCAAAACTGCCGATCACCGTGGTGCGCAATAAAGCCGACATTACCGGCGAAACGCTGGGAATGAGCGAAGTGAACGGTCACGCGTTGATTCGTCTCTCTGCAAGGACTGGCGAAGGCGTGGATGTGTTGCGTAACCATCTCAAACAGAGCATGGGTTTCGACACGAATATGGAAGGTGGCTTCCTGGCGCGTCGTCGTCACTTACAGGCGCTGGAACAGGCGGCGGAACATCTACAACAGGGCAAAGCGCAACTGTTGGGAGCCTGGGCAGGTGAACTGCTGGCGGAAGAACTACGCCTGGCACAGCAGAACTTAAGCGAGATCACCGGGGAATTTACATCTGACGATCTGCTGGGGAGAATTTTCTCCAGCTTCTGTATCGGTAAGTAACCCGTACCTACAAAGCCGCATCCTGATTGCCTGATGCGGCTTTGCTTTCTTGTTAGCACTCTTATTATTACTCAACCCTTTTTATAAACCTTAACCTTCTCACGTAACTTATTTTCTTAAAAAAGCATTTAATATTGCTTCGTAATCGTTTGTGATTCGATTCACATTTAAACAATTTCAGAATAGACAAAAATCTTGAGTATTATACTGTAACGTCGTGTCTTTCGAGGATAAGTGCATTATGAATACCTTACATATATGTGTGACCTCAAAGTGGTTTAATATTGACAACAGAATTGTCGATCACCGCCCTTAATTTGCCCTTCTGTAGCCATCATAATAACCAAACCGAATTAGATTCAATGTGATCTATTTGTTTGCTATATCTTAATTTTGCCTTTTGCAAAGGCTATCTCTCATTTATTTACTTGTTTTAGTAAATAATGGCTCTTGCATATATATCTGGCGAATTAATAGATATTGCAAATGTAATATTCACAGGGATCACTGCAATTAAAATAAATGAAGGATTATGCAATGGAAAACTTTAAACACCTCCCTGAACCGTTCCGCATTCGTGTTATTGAGCCAGTAAAACGTACCACTCGCGCTTATCGTGAAGAAGCGATTATTAAATCCGGTATGAACCCATTTCTGCTGGATAGCGAAGATGTGTTTATCGATTTACTGACCGATAGTGGCACCGGGGCGGTGACGCAGAGCATGCAGGCTGCGATGATGCGCGGCGACGAAGCTTACAGCGGCAGCCGCAGCTACTATGCGTTAGCCGAGTCAGTGAAGAATATCTTTGGTTATCAATACACCATTCCGACTCACCAGGGCCGTGGTGCAGAACAAATCTATATTCCGGTACTGATTAAAAAACGCGAGCAGGAAAAAGGCCTGGATCGCAGCAAAATGGTGGCATTCTCTAACTATTTCTTTGATACCACGCAGGGGCATAGCCAGATTAACGGCTGTACCGTGCGTAACGTCTATATCAAAGAAGCCTTCGATACGGGCGTGCGTTACGACTTTAAAGGTAACTTTGACCTCGAAGGATTAGAACGCGGTATTGAGGAAGTTGGCCCGAATAACGTGCCATATATCGTTGCTACCATCACCAGTAACTCCGCAGGTGGTCAGCCGGTTTCACTGGCAAATATGAAAGCGATGTACAGCATTGCGAAGAAATATGACATTCCTGTAGTGATGGACTCCGCGCGCTTTGCTGAAAACGCCTATTTCATCAAGCAACGTGAAGCGGAATACAAAGACTGGACTATCGAGCAAATTACCCGCGAAACCTACAAATATGCCGATATGCTGGCAATGTCCGCCAAGAAAGATGCGATGGTGCCGATGGGCGGCCTGCTGTGCGTGAAAGACGACAGCTTCTTCGATGTCTATACCGAGTGCAGAACCCTTTGCGTGGTGCAGGAAGGCTTCCCGACTTATGGTGGTCTGGAAGGTGGCGCGATGGAGCGTCTGGCTGTGGGTCTGTATGATGGCATGAATCATGACTGGCTGGCTTATCGTATTGCGCAGGTGCAGTATCTGGTCGATGGTCTGGAAGAGATTGGCGTTGTGTGTCAGCAGGCGGGCGGTCACGCGGCGTTCGTTGATGCCGGTAAACTGTTGCCGCATATTCCGACAGATCAGTTCCCGGCACAGGCGCTGGCGTGCGAGCTGTATAAAGTCGCCGGTATCCGTGCGGTAGAAATTGGTTCTTTCCTGTTAGGCCGCGATCCGAAAACCGGTAAACAACTGCCGTGCCCGGCAGAATTGCTGCGTTTAACCATTCCACGCGCAACCTATACTCAAACACATATGGACTTTATTATTGAAGCCTTCAAACATGTGAAAGAGAACGCAGCAAATATTAAAGGGTTAACCTTTACCTACGAACCTAAAGTATTGCGTCACTTCACCGCAAAACTGAAAGAAGTTTAATTAATACACTCAGAGTGGCTATAAGGATGTTAGCCACTCCACTCCCTACATCCTCAATAACAAAAATAGCCTTCCTCTAAAGGTGGCATCATGACTGAACAAGCAGAAAAAAAACACTCTGCATTTTGGGGTGTTATGGTTATAGCAGGTACAGTAATCGGTGGAGGTATGTTTGCTTTGCCTGTTGATCTTGCCGGTGCCTGGTTTTTCTGGGGTGCCTTTATCCTTATCATTGCCTGGTTTTCAATGCTACATTCTGGGTTACTTTTATTAGAAGCAAATTTAAATTATCCCGTCGGCTCCAGTTTTAATACCATCACTAAAGATTTAATCGGTAACACCTGGAACATTATCAGCGGCATTACCGTTGCCTTCGTTCTCTATATTCTCACTTACGCCTATATCTCCGCTAACGGCGCGATCATTAGCGAAACGATATCAATGAATCTGGGCTACCATGCCAATCCTCGCATTGTCGGGATCTGCACGGCCATTTTCGTCGCCAGCGTATTATGGATAAGTTCGTTAGCCGCCAGCCGTATCACGTCATTGTTCCTCGGGCTGAAGATTATCTCCTTTGTCATTGTGTTTGGCTCTTTCTTCTTCCAGGTCGATTATTCCGTTCTACGTGATGCCACCAGCACGACTGCGGGGACGTCTTACTTCCCGTACATTTTTATGGCTCTGCCAGTGTGCCTTGCGTCATTTGGTTTCCACGGCAATATTCCCAGCCTGATTATTTGCTATGGCAAACGCAAAGATAAGCTCATCAAAAGCGTGGTTTTCGGTTCGCTGCTGGCGCTGGTGATTTATCTCTTCTGGCTGTATTGCACGATGGGGAATATTCCGCGTGAAAGTTTTAAAGCGATTATCTCCTCCGGCGGCAACGTCGATTCACTGGTGAAATCGTTCCTCGGCACCAAACAACATGGCATTATCGAGTTTTGCCTGCTGGTGTTCTCTAACTTAGCTGTCGCCAGTTCGTTCTTTGGCGTCACGCTGGGACTGTTCGATTATCTGGCGGATCTGTTTAAGATTGATAACTCCCACGGCGGGCGTTTCAAAACCGTGCTGTTAACCTTCCTGCCACCCGCGTTGTTGTATCTCGTCTTCCCGAATGGCTTTATTTACGGGATCGGCGGTGCCGGACTGTGCGCCACTATCTGGGCGGTCATTATTCCCGCAGTGCTGGCAATCAAAGCTCGCAAGAAGTTTCCCAATCAGATGTTTACGGTCTGGGGCGGCAATCTTATTCCGGCGATTGTCATTCTCTTTGGTATAACCGTAATTTTATGCTGGTTCGGTAACGTTTTTAACGTGTTACCTAAATTTGGCTAAACAGCCACTTATACTCTAAATAATTCGAGTTGCAGGAAGGCGACAAGTGAGTGAATCCCCAGGAGCTTACTAAAGTAAGTGACTGGGGTGAACGAACGCAGACGCCGCACATGCAACTTGAAGTATGACGAGTATAGAAGCCAGCCATTTCGCTGGCTTCTTGCCTCTCAGGAAATCTCTTTTGTCCAAATGGCAACTCGCCTGATTCTCCGTCACCACGTATGCTTTGCGTCACCTTTCCGTCAGGACGCTTTAGCTCATGTCCCGTTTCTTAATTTGTAGTTTTGCCCTGGTTTTACTTTATCCCGCAGGGATTGATATGTACCTCGTTGGTTTACCGCGCATCGCCGCCGACCTCAATGCCAGCGAAGCGCAGTTACATATTGCGTTTTCCGTTTATCTGGCGGGAATGGCGGTAGCGATGTTATTTGCCCGTAAAGTGGCCGATCGTTCAGGGAGAAAGCCGGTCGCCATCCCCGGCGCGACGCTATTTATTATCGCCTCAGTGTTCTGTTCACTGGCTGAAACCAGCGCGTTATTTCTTGCAGGACGCTTTCTACAGGGGCTGGGCGCGGGCTGTTGTTACGTGGTGGCGTTCGCCATTTTACGCGACACACTGGACGATCGACGTCGGGCAAAAGTGCTGTCGTTACTCAACGGCATTACCTGCATCATTCCGGTGTTAGCGCCGGTACTCGGGCATCTGATTATGCTTAAATTCCCGTGGCAAAGCCTGTTCTGGGTAATGGCGATGATGGGCTTCGCAGTACTGATGTTGTCTTTATTTATTTTAAAAGAAACGCGCCCTGCTGCGCCTGCCGCTTCGGACAAACCACGAGAAGATACTGAATCGCTGCTTAACCGTTTTTTCCTCAGCCGTGTTGTTATCACCACCCTCAGCGTTTCGGTGATCCTCACCTTCGTGAATACGTCGCCTGTATTGATGATGGAAATCATGGGTTTTGAGCGCGGAGAATACGCCACCATTATGGCGCTGACCGCAGGCGTCAGTATGACCGTATCGTTCTCCACGCCGTTTGCATTGGGAATTTTTAAGCCGCGAACGCTGATGATCACCTCGCAGGTGTTATTCCTGGCGGCGGGTATCACCCTTGCCATTTCACCTTCCCACGTGATTTCTCTGTTTGGCATCACGCTGATTTGCGCCGGTTTTTCGGTAGGCTTCGGCGTGGCAATGAGTCAGGCGTTAGGGCCGTTTTCATTACGCGCAGGCGTGGCCAGTTCGACCTTAGGCATCGCGCAGGTTTGCGGCTCGTCACTGTGGATTTGGCTGGCAGCGGTGGTTGGTCTCAGCGCATGGAATATGCTGATCGGGATTCTGATTGCCTGTAGCATAGTGAGCCTGTTGCTGATTATGTTCGTCGCGCCTGGACGCCCGGTTGCCGCTCATGAAGAAATCCATCACCACGCTTGATCTCAATTTGCTGCTCTGTCTGCAATTGCTGATGCAGGAGCGCAGCGTAACCAAAGCGGCGAAACGGATGAACGTAACGCCTTCGGCGGTGAGCAAGTCATTGGCAAAACTTCGGGCATGGTTTGATGATCCGCTCTTTGTGAACTCACCGCTGGGCCTGTCGCCCACACCGCTGATGGTCAGCATGGAACAAAATCTGGCGGAATGGATGCAAATGAGCAATCTGCTGCTGGATAAACCGCATCACGAAACGCCGCGCGGCCTTAAGTTTGAGTTAGCGGCGGAGTCGCCGCTGATGATGATCATGTTTAACGCGTTATCGAAACAGATCTACCAGCGTTACCCCCAGGCGACCATCAAACTACGTAACTGGGATTACGATTCGCTGGATGCAATTACCCGTGGCGAAGTGGATATCGGTTTTTCCGGTCGTGAAAGTCATCCCCGTTCGCGGGAGCTACTAAGTTCGTTGCCGTTATCCATTGATTATGAAGTGCTGTTTAGTGATGTGCCCTGCGTCTGGCTACGCAAAGATCATCCGGCACTACGTGAAGCGTGGGATCTGGACACCTTTCTGCGTTATCCGCATATCAGCATTTGCTGGGAACAGAGCGACACCTGGGCACTGGACAATGTGTTACAGGAGCTAGGCCGAGAACGCACGATTGCTATGAGTCTGCCAGAATTTGAGCAGGCACTATTTATGGCGGCGCAGCCCGACAATCTGCTAATGGCGACCGCGCCACGCTACTGTCAGTACTACAATCAGCTCCACCAACTGCCGTTGGTTGCTCTTCCTCTCCCCTTTGACGAAAGCCAGCAAAAAAAGCTGGAAGTACCGTTTACTCTGCTGTGGCACAAACGGAATAGCCATAACCCAAAGATCGTCTGGTTACGGGAAACCATTAAAAATATTTACACCTCGATAGCATAATAAAATCGTATAAAATGCGACCACATTTCACGATAAAATGTAAAAAACATGTAATAAACTTATCCGAATCGAACTTTTCGCCACTTTAGTCTGTCCATAGTTCCAGCAAATGATTACTCTTGTATTCATAATGGACCATTAAGCATGGAGCGAAAAATGGCGACTCACTTTGCCCGAGGGATTTTAACGGAAGGACATTTGATATCTGTTCGTCTCCCCTCCCGGTGTCATCAAGAAGCCCGAAATCTTCTCCCTCATCGTCAAAGCCGTTTTCTGGCGTCCAGAGGTTTACTCGCAGAACTGATGTCTATGCTGTATGGCATAAGCGAATTACCAGAGATCGTCACCCAGGCTAAAGGAAAGCCGGTTTTCCTCGATAAAAATTTACCATCATTTTCAATATCCTATGCCGGAAATATGGTCGGCGTAGCGTTAACAACCGAAGGTGAGTGTGGTCTCGATATGGAGCTACAGCGCGCAACACGCGGGTTTCATAGTCCCCATGCACCCGATAACCCTATTTTTTCCAGCAATGAATCGTTATGGATCAGTAAGCAGAACGATCCTAATGAAGCACGAGCGCAACTCATTACTTTGCGCCGAAGCGTGCTAAAACTTACCGGCGATGTACTGAATGACGACCCGCGCGATCTGCAATTGCTGCCCATTGCCGGACGCCTGAAATGTGCCCATGTAAATCATGTAGAAGCGTTATGCGACGCAGAGGACGTGCTGGTGTGGTCCGTGGCGGTCACTCCCGCGATTGAGAAGCTCAGTGTCTGGGAGTTAGATGGTAAGCAAGGCTGGAAAAGTCTGCCGGATATTCACAGTCGCGCCAACACCCCCACCAGCCGGATGATGCGTTTTGCCCAGCTATCTACCGTGAAGTCTTTTTCGCCATATTGATAGACAACCACAGGAGTCATCATGTCTGAAAAATTGAAGGTGGTTACGTTACTGGGGAGCCTGCGCAAAGGCTCATTTAATGGCATGGTTGCACGTACACTGCCGAAAATTGCCCCTGCGGGTATGGAAGTCAATGCGTTACCTTCCATTGCCGACATTCCTCTGTATGACGCTGACGTACAGCAGGAAGAAGGTTTTCCAGCGACAGTTGAAGCTCTGGCGGAACAAATTCGCCAAGCTGACGGCGTGGTGATCGTCACGCCGGAATATAACTACTCCGTGCCGGGCGGACTGAAAAATGCCATCGACTGGCTATCTCGCCTGCCGGATCAACCGCTGGCCGGTAAACCGGTGTTGATTCAGACCAGCTCAATGGGCGTGATTGGCGGCGCGCGCTGCCAGTATCACCTGCGCCAGATTCTGGTTTTTCTCGACGCGATGGTAATGAACAAACCGGAGTTTATGGGCGGTGTGATTCAGAACAAAGTCGATCCACAAACCGGAGAAGTGATTGATCAAGGAACACTGGATCATCTGACCGGACAATTGACCGCATTTGGCGAGTTTATTCAGCGGGTGAAACTCTAAATAAAAAACCCGCCAGCGGTAACTCATGGCGGGTTTTTTAACGAGTTATCGATTTTAGTGGGCGTCGATAAACACGATCTTCAGGATAAACAGCAGCGCAACGATGATTACGCACGGGCTTAGATCACGCAGACGTCCGGTGCCGATTTTCATCACGCAGTAGGAAATGAAGCCCAGCGCAATACCTTCAGTAATCGAAAAGCTGAACGGCATCATCACGGCGGTAATAAACGCCGGAACGGATTCAGTAAGATCCTGCCATTTCACGCGAGCAAGACTTGAGGTCATCAGTACGCCCACGTAGATCAGCGCGCCAGCAGCAGCATAGCCAGGCACCATTCCCGCCAGCGGTGACAGAAAGATAACCAGCAGGAATAGCAGGCCGACAACCACTGCCGTCAGACCGGTACGACCGCCAACGGAAACACCAGAAGAGGACTCAATATACGCCGTGACGGAAGATGTACCGATAAAGGAACCGGTAACAGAAGAGATACTGTCGACATACAGCGCCTGCTTCATGCGCGGGAATTTACCTTTCTCATCCGCCAGACCCGCTTTATCGGTTACGCCAATCAACGTACCGGAGGAGTCAAACAGGTTGACCAGCATGAAAGAGAAAATTACCCCTGCCAGACCGAGGTTTAATGACCCGGCTAAATCCACATGACCCACTACCGTCATCACGCTCGGCGGCGCGGAGACAATGCCGTTGTAGTGCACATCACCCAGCATCCAGCCCAAAAGCGTCGTCACCACGATGGAAACCAGTACCGCCGCGTGAATGTTGCGCGAGGCCAGAATAGCAATGATGAAGAAGCCGAGGATACCCAGCAGCACGCTGTGAGAAGTCAGGTTACCGATGCTGACCAGCGTTTCCGGGTTAGCGATAATGACACCTGCGTTTTTCAGCCCCATCATACCAATGAACAGGCCGATACCGCTGGTGATCCCCACACGCAGACTCACCGGAATGTTGGCAATCATCCAGTAGCGAACGCGGAAAATCGTCAGTAACAGCAGACCAATCGCGCCCCAGAAAATGGCGCCCATCCCGACCTGCCATGGCAAGCCCATCGCCTGCACCACAACAAAGGCGAAGAACGCATTCAGACCCATAGCGGGAGCCAGCGCGACTGGCAGGTTAGCAAACAGCCCCATCAGAATACTGCCGAACGCAGCAATCAGACAGGTGGTGACGAAGACGGCGCTGGTGTCCATGCCAGCGACGCCAAGAATTTGCGGGTTAACAAAAACGATGTAAACCATCGTCAGGAAGGTGGTAAAACCAGCGATCACTTCGGTTCGTGCCGTCGTGCCATGTTCGCGCAGTTTAAACACGCGTTCCAGCATCCCCTGGCCAGAAGCCTGGGTTGTGTGTTGTTGACTCATTATCTATTTCCGAACAAGGAGGGAAAATCCGTCGCTATCGTATACCAAAATGAGACAATATGGACGGCTGAAGATAACTTTTTTTCATTGTATTTGCTTATACGGCAACGATTGCGTCGCGCCAATCTGCATGACGAAAACGTTAAACTAACGATAAAGGAAAGACATGTCCCAGATAGAAGCGGTATTTTTCGACTGTGACGGTACGCTGGTCGATAGCGAGGTTATTTGCTCTCGCGCCTATGTCACGATGTTCAGGGAATTTGGCATTCACGTTGACCTGGAAGAGATTTTTACCCGTTTTAAAGGCGTAAAACTCTACGAAATCATCGACATCATTAGCAAAGAACAGGGCGTAGAAATGGTTCGTGCCGATGCCGAGCACGTTTATCGTGCGGAAGTGGCGCGTCTGTTTGATAGCGAACTGGAGGTGATTGCGGGTGCTAACGAATTGCTGGCGAGCGTTAACGTGCCGATGTGCGTCGTCTCTAACGGCCCAGTCAGCAAAATGCAACATTCGCTTGGCAAACTCAATATGCTGCACTATTTCCCGGAAAAACTGTTCAGCGGTTACGATATCCAACGCTGGAAGCCCGATCCGGCGTTAATGTTCCATGCGGCAAAAGCGATGAATGTGAACGTTGAAAACTGCATTCTGGTTGATGACTCCAGCGCCGGTGCGCAGTCAGGAATCGATGCCGGTATGGAAGTGTTTTACTTCTGCGCTGACCCGCACAATAAGCCGATCGTTCATCCGAAAGTCACTACTTTTACCCATCTTTCACAGTTACCGGAACTCTGGAAGGCTCGCGGCTGGGATATCACTCAGTAAATAAAGAGACCGGTGATATATCTCACCGGTCAGATTACGTACTCGCAGATTGCCTGATGCGGCATACGGTTAGCGTGAGGCTTTCGGATCTTTCTCTGCCAGCAGTTTATCCAGCTCATCGCCGCCGACGTGACGGAAATCCTGCCCTTTCACGTAGTAGAAGATATATTCACAGATATTCTGACAACGGTCACCGATACGTTCGATTGAACGCGCACAGAACAGCGCGGTAAGTACGCTCGGAATAGTGCGCGAATCTTCCATCATGTAGGTCATCAGCTGACGAACAATACCTTCGTACTCCTGATCGACTTTTTTATCTTCACGATAAATTCGTACCGCTTCGTCAATATCCATGCGCGCGAACGCGTCCAGTACGTCATGCAGCATCTGGATTGTGTGACGCCCCAGAGATTCCAGACTTACCAGCAACGGCTGATGCTGCTGGGAGAATTTCTCCAGCGCAGTACGGCAGATTTTGTCCGCCACGTCGCCAATACGCTCCAGTTCGGCGATGGTCTTGCTTATCACCATCACCAGACGCAGGTCGCTCGCCGTCGGCTGACGTTTAGCAATAATGCGCACACAGGCTTCATCGATTGCCACTTCCATCATGTTGACGTTTTTGTCGCCTTCGATCACACGCTTCGCCAGATCGCTATCCTGATTGTGCATGGCGGTGATGGCATCAGTAAGCTGTTGCTCCACCATACCGCCCATGGTCATCACCTGCGTGCGGATGCTTTCCAGTTCGGCATTGAACTGGCCAGAAATATGTTTATTAAGATTGAGACTGTCCATAACGCACTCCTGAATCAACCGTAACGACCGGTGATGTAGTCTTCTGTTTGTTTCTTCGCTGGCTTGGTGAACAGATCGTCCGTGTTGCTGAACTCAATCAATTCGCCCATATACATAAATGCCGTGTGGTCGGAACAACGCGCAGCCTGCTGCATGTTGTGGGTGACGATCACCACGGTGTAATCCTGCTTCAGTTCGGTGATCAGCTCTTCAATACGCCCGGTGGAGATAGGGTCGAGCGCCGAACACGGTTCGTCGAGCAGCAGCACTTCCGGGCGAATGGCGATTCCTCGCGCAATGCACAGACGCTGTTGCTGACCACCAGAGAGAGAGTAACCGCTCTGGTGCAATTTATCTTTGGTTTCGTTCCACAATGCGGCTTTGGTCAATGCCCACTGTACGCGCTCGTCCATGTCGGCACGAGAGAGCTTCTCAAACAGACGGACACCAAAAGCGATGTTGTCGTAAATGGACATCGGGAACGGCGTCGGTTTCTGGAACACCATGCCCACTTTCGCACGCAGCAGGGCGATATCCTGAGTGTTCGTCAGAATGTTGTCGCCATCGAGCAGAATTTCAC
This sequence comes from Escherichia sp. MOD1-EC7011, assembly GCF_002965005.1. Classification (NCBI taxonomy): domain Bacteria; kingdom Pseudomonadati; phylum Pseudomonadota; class Gammaproteobacteria; order Enterobacterales; family Enterobacteriaceae; genus Escherichia; species Escherichia sp. MOD1-EC7011. The sequence goes on along the minus strand of NZ_PTRD01000026.1, from coordinate 37,804 downwards.
CTTCCGCACGCTGATCCGGGTACAGTTCAAACATTTTATTGAAGGTACGCAGCAGCGTCGATTTACCGCAGCCGGACGGCCCGATAAACGCCGTAACCTGGTTTTTAGCGATATCCAGGTTGATGTTTTTCAGGGCATGGAATTTGCCGTAGTAGAAGTTCAAATTACGAACCTGAATTTTACTCGGGGCAGTTTCAACCATACTCATTGCAATCTTTTCCTCATCGTGCCTGATGCACTTCGCGAATCAGGCTTACCGTAGGCCGGATAAGGCGCTCACGCCGCATCCGGCAAAGTGTTAACCGTGTACAGAGTCAAAAAGGCGCTCGATCGGTCCCCTCGCCCCTCTGGGGAGAGGGTTAGGGTGAGGGGAAAACCGTGTCAGCAATATCAACCGTGTTTATTCTTCGCAAAAACAACGCGCGCCAGAATGTTTAGCAGCAGGACGCACAGGGTGATGATCAATACCCCGGCCCAGGCCAGTTGCTGCCATTCCGCAAATGGGCTCATCGCAAACTTAAAGATCGTCACCGGCAGGTTGGCGATCGGCTGCATCATGTCCGTGCTCCAGAACTGGTTGGAGAGCGCGGTAAACAGCAGCGGCGCGGTTTCACCGGCAATACGGGCAATCGCCAGCAGGATACCGGTCATGATCCCGGATACCGACGCTTTCAGCGTAATCGCGGAGATCATCTTCCACTTCGGCGTACCCAGCGCATAAGCCGCTTCACGCAGGCTGTCCGGCACCAGTTTCAGCATGTTCTCGGTGGTACGGATAACAATCGGCACCTGCAACAGCGCCAGCGCAATTACGCCCGCCCAGCCGGAGAAGTGCTCCATCTGCGCCACCACGATGGTATAAACAAACAGACCAACCACAATCGACGGTGCAGAGAGCAGAATGTCGTTAATAAAGCGAATCACTTCTGCCAGCCAGGATTTACGGCCATACTCCGCCAGATAAATCCCCGCCATAATACCCAGCGGCGTACCGAATACCGTGGCCCACAAAATTAACAGGCCGCTACCCGCCAGGGCGTTCGCCAGACCACCACCTTCCGTATTTGGCGGCGGCGTCATTTCGGTGAACAGCGCCAGCGACATACCGTCGATTCCGCGAGTGATGGTGGACATTAAAATCCAGATCAGCCAGAACAGGCCGAAGGCCATCGTCGCCATTGAGAGCGTCAGCGCAATACGGTTTTTGAGACGGCGACGCGCCTGCATTTTGCGGCGGGATTCCGCCAGCGCCGCAGTGGTTTGCATTTCAACCATAGCCATTAGCGTGCCCCCTCATTCTTAGCCAGGCGCATAATCATAAACTTCGATGCGGCCAGTACGATGAAGGTAATTACAAACAGGATCAGGCCGAGTTCCATCAGTGCGGCAACGTGCAAGCCAGATTCCGCTTCCGCAAATTCGTTGGCCAGCGCAGAGGTGATACTATTGCCCGGCATGTACAGCGAGGCGCTGTCGAGCTGGTAGGTGTTACCGATGATAAAGGTCACCGCCATGGTTTCACCGAGCGCGCGCCCCAGCCCCAGCATAATGCCGCCGATAACACCATTTTTGGTGAACGGAAGAACAATACGCCAGATAACTTCCCAGGTGGTGCAGCCGATACCGTAGGCCGACTCTTTCATCATCACAGGTGTCTGTTCGAACACATCGCGCATGACCGCCGCAATGTACGGAATGATCATGATGGCGAGGATCACGCCTGCCGCGAGGATACCGATACCAAAGGCCGGGCCGGAGAACAGCGCGCCGACAATCGGGATATTCGACAGGATATTGCCGACTGGCTCCTGGAAGTAAACGGCAAACAGCGGCGCGAAGATAAACAGGCCCCACATGCCGTAAACGATACTTGGAATGGCTGCCAGCAGCTCAATGGCGATCCCCAGCGGGCGCTTCAGCCAGCCTGGCGCAAGCTCGGTCAGGAACAGGGCGATACCGAAACTCACCGGAACGGCGATCAGCAGCGCGATAAACGAGGTCACCAGCGTACCGTAGATCGGCACCAGCGCCCCGTAGATATCGTTCGGCGCATCCCACTCTTTGGTCCACAGGAAAGCCAGACCAAATTTCTGAATGCTCGGCCAGGAGGAGATGATCAGAGAGACAATAATGCCACCCAACATCAATAGCACAATCAGCGCCGCCAGTTTTACCAGCACGCTGAAAATTATGTCGCCCTTTTTACCCGGTGGGTTAAAAGCAGGCTTGGTTGCAGCCATAAGTTACTCTTCAGTTAAACGCGTTTACAAAGTCATTTTGTAATGCCGGATACGACGTAAAGACCTTATCCGGCATGGTGTTTTATTAGTACAGCGGCTTACCGCTACTGTCTTTAATATTGGTCTTCCACGCAGCGCGAACCTGTTCTACAACGCTCTCCGGCAGGCTGGCGTAATCAAGGTCGTTAGCCTGTTTAGCCCCGGTTTTGTATGCCCAGTCGAAGAACTTCAGCACTTCTACACCCTGCTCAGGTTTCTTCTGATCTTTGTGGATCAGTATGAACGTGGTAGAGGTAATAGGCCACGCATCTTCGCCTTTCTGGTTGGTCAGATCCTGAGCGAAGGTTTTGCTCCAGTCTGCGCCTTTTGCCGCATTGGCGAAGTTTTCTTCGGTCGGACTGACCGGTTTACCGTCGGCGGAGATCAGTTTGGTGTACGCCAGGTTATTCTGCTTAGCGTAAGCATATTCAACGTAACCAATTGCACCCGGCAGACGCTGAACGAACGCGGCGATACCGTCGTTACCTTTACCGCCCAGACCGATCGGCCATTTTACGGTAGAGCCAGTACCAACGTTGTTTTTCCACTCTTCGTTCACTTTCGCCAGGTAGCTGGTGAAGACGAAGGAAGTCCCGGAGCCATCTGCGCGGCGTACTACAGCAATGTTCTGTGAAGGCAGTTTCAGACCCGGATTCAGTTTGGCGATGGCTTCATCATCCCACTTTTTAATTTTGCCCAGGTAGATGTCGCCGAGGGTTTTACCATCCAGCACCAGTTCGCCAGACTTCAGCCCCGGAATGTTAACCGCCAGCACCACGCCGCCAATCACGGTCGGGAACTGGAACAGTCCTTCCTGAGCCAGTTTTTCGTCAGACAGCGGCGCGTCAGAAGCACCGAAATCAACGGTGTTAGCGATAATCTGTTTTACGCCACCGGAAGAACCGATACCCTGGTAGTTAACTTTATTACCGGTTTCTTTCTGGTAAGTGTCAGCCCATTTGGCATACACCGGCGCAGGGAAGGTTGCACCTGCACCTGTCAGACTTGCTTCTGCAAACACAGAGAAAGCACTCATCGATAAGGTCGCGGCGACAACAGTTGCGACGGTGGTACGCATAACTTTCATAATGTCTCCTGGGAGGATTCATAAAGCATTGTTTGTTGGCTACGAGAAGCAAAATAGGACAAACAGGTGACAGTTATATGTAAGGTTTATGACAGTTTTATGACAAATCAGGATTATTATTTAAGTATTTAATTTATTTGAAGAAAAAAAGGAAAGCGATGTCATCGTTTTGTCATGTCGGATGAAAATATACAGCCAAAAATGCGTAAAATGACAACGGTGTGAGGAGCACCGCTGTCAGTTCGGTTAGCGAACAATCTCAATTGTTATGGTTGCAGTCGCGGTAAATGTTCCTGGCGCAGGGCGAGCTCCAGTGAGGCTTGCAGGTGCGGCAGAAAAAGTGACGTTGCCAGCTTTCTCTCCATAGACGGTTGTTTTGCCCATATCTGTCGACAATTCGCCTCCGTTTACTTTGATTTCCTTATTATTTTTATCGTATATTTTTACCCCCACGTTGGGGTTTGACGTTACAACCATAGAATTATCCGTACTGGATTCAGTAGCATAAAATGATGTGGTGATATCGTCTGTATTCAGTAACCCCATGTTTTCACACTCAATAGTGACGGTTTTAGTGATTTTATGCGTTGTTACCGCACTCCCGGTAACAGAGGAAAAATCTGCGGCGGGTATTTCTTTAAAATCAAAATAAACCGGTTGTAAATTATTAATTTCGCAAGTTTGTGCCGCAGTGATATCACCACGAATGTAGACATCAGCCAGCGGTTGAGAATAATCAACCGGCGTATCACGACTGATGGTTGCATACAACGTAGATATCCGTGTTTCAGGAATAATTAACTTTCCCACAAAGGTTTTTTTGATATAAAAATAAATTTGTGCTCTTGCACCACTCGAAAAATTTAATGGTGCTATGCGACCGCAATCATAACTGGCAGAAGGCTTATTAGGCTGATATTCAAAAGGTGCATTAACCATTCCAACCCCGAGAATATCGATTGCAATACCCACATCGAGATTCGGATTAAGATTATAATAACTCAAATTTGAGTGAACACCAGCAAAGCTTAAAGCATCATTAATTCTGGCCGTATAGTAAACAAAAGGGAATCGATCTAAAGGCCCCGTATCACAATGACAGCGACCTGGATAAGAAGCACCATTACTTACCGTAGTGTTAAATATCGTACCTACTCTGTTCTGGTTGGCTGTAATAAGATAGCCTGAAAAATTAAGCGTACTATGGAAAACCCCATTATCTGGAGTACAAATACCTTTAGGCGCAGCTAGTATTGTGCCACTAAAAGAGATAATAAGAACCGCCAGCCACCATCGTATAATATTCTTGTTCATAAAAATCCTTTTAATGACATGTCACGTCTTGCTCAATTAATCCACTTTCACTTGCAGGTAATGAGAGAGTGTAATCGAAGGTACATTTTGTGGTCGCATTTTCGCCCCAGGATAATGTTACTTGTCCCTTTTCAGGAAGCCCCGAGAGATAAAGCTCGCCATGCTCCCCCACAATCCCTGAGTTTGCAGAGGACGCGCTTTGTACTGATGCCATCGCGCCAAATGGTGCTGGCTTACCTTTTACATTCATGACTCTGAATAAAACACGGTAACCCACATGCGTAACAAACTCTGCTTTAACCACAGCGCCACGCGTCGGAATCATCGTCACGACGGTATTATCAAGCTCGACATTGGCTTTCGAGAAATAGTTATCACTGATTGCCACTCGGTTTTCATCATATGGATTTAGTTGTGTCTTGACCGTGTAGCCACGCCAGTCCGTTGCGGCACCGCGCATATTATCAATTTCCAGCCCGGCTGCGCCTGGTGCTTTAACCAGCGCGATGGTTTCACCTAACTCCTGACTTAACGTTACCCCTTCGCTGTGCGCCAGAATACCGCCCTTAATACCGTAATTGAGTCGCTGGGAATTTTGGCTGTAATTATAACTGCCGTTCAGCGAACCGTAGGTGCCGTCATAAGACAGTGACATATTCCCGCCAACTTCATCATCGTGGCTGTTATAAGACTGCATTAAATTCCAGGACAGATTATTTTTTTCCAGGGCTGTTCCGCTTATCCCTACTTGATGTGAACTGCCGGAATTATCATTTTGTGAAACGGAATATGTGGCGTAACTATTCCCCCACCAGCCAGATAAAGGCACAGATAAAGAGAGCATGTAGATCTGCTCACTGCTGTTATCACTGGCATAATTATTACTCGTCCCCTGACGAGCGGTATTGGAATAACTCCAGGAGATATTCCACGAGAGACGCTTCCAGCTACTGCTGTAGCCAAATTGCATTAATCGCTCGACATCATCGGTATGCCAGTACTGCTGACGACTTAATGTCAGGTATACGTTGCCGTAATCTCTTCCCAGCGACTGCGTTAGCGTTCCTTCCACACGACTGCGGCGGTTACCGGTTTGCCAGAAATCGTCAGGACTGTTGCTCCGTGACGCCCATTCGTTGAGGGTATAGTAGCCTTCAGTGGAATAACGATAGCCAACCAGACGCAAACTGGTGTCCGTATCATCAAAACGTTTCGAATACAGAAAGCGATAGGACTGTCCGGTTTCCGTATCATCATGACTAAATTTTGCACGCGCATGAGTCACATCGAACGAGATAGCACCCAGAGAACCAAGATCTTTACCCATCCCTAACGCTGCTGAACCATAATTCTCGGTAGCCTGTAAACCACCATACAACGTAAACCCATGCGGCAGGCCATGAAGGATCTGCGCCTGGATGACATCTGGCATAAATCCATCTTCATCGCGTAATTCACCCACGCTGATATCGACATCTGTTTGACCTTCACGCTTAAGGATTGCCAAAGTGGCGTAAGGTTGGGTGAATCGTTGTTCGCTACCATCTTCTTCCTTGATAGTTACGTCCAAATCTCCCCCTGAACTGGCAGTGTTCAGGTCAGTAATTTCAAAGGCACCTAGTGGAACGGCAGACTGGTAAATCACATAACCACTTTGACGAATGATGACCGTGGCGTTGGACTTGGCAATGCCACGCACCACAGGGGCAAATCCATTCTGGCTAGCAGGCAACATATCGTTATCGGTATAAAGACGTGCGCCACGGATTTGCGTGCTGTCGAAAATATCGCTCGCCGTCCACGTATCGCCGATCATAATCTGGCTTCGTAACGCGGCAATATTACGTTGTATCCAGGTGCTTATAGAGTTGTAATCCGCACGACCATCGGTTGTGTTTAAAGTACTGTAATTGCGTAATCGCCACGGCCCAATATTCAGTCCGTTGCGCAGGTTGAGATAGCTGGTATTCGTCTCCTGAGAACCATAATCAGAACGCAGGGTATGTGAACCGGAAAAATCGTAGTTGATAGTGAGCGCATTAATCCCCTCATCCCAACGCGTAGGGCTTATGTAATCGTAGGCCATCGCGTCCATGTAGATTTGGGGAATGGAGATATTCAGTTGCAGTTTATCGCTGTCCAGTTGCCAGGATGAGCCTTCAATGCGTGGCTCAGGATCAATACAGACCGTTTCATCCACATCATTGAGCGATTTCAGTGCATCAACTTTTACGCCAAAGGAGATCAGCGTTTTTTTTATAGCGACAAAGCAGGCGTGTAAATCAGCATCGGGATTATCCTGAACAAATGTCACATCCTGACGTTCAAACATTTTACCGTTGATAAAAATATCAACGCTATAAACGCCGGGAGGCATCATATTTGCCCGGTTAAACTGACGAATGTCGACCCCGGATTGATGGTCGATTTCCAGTAGCGCCGGGTTAAATACGCTGACCTGGGCCATCAGACTATGTGAGAATATCAGACACGTCCCTGCCATCAGGCCAACCGCTATTCTGGTCGTAACCATAATACGCCTATCCTTATGCCATGCTTACAGTGCGTTTTTTAGCGGTTCGCTTATCGCGCCATAATCATTTATGAATCGCCAGGTCATTTGGTTACCCGCAGAATTGGCAGGCAACGGTAAAGAGAGCGTTTCGAAAGGACGGATCATGTTGAGAGGCACATCATGGCCATCAACAATGACATCCATCACACTGATATGAATCGGGTTTGGATTTTCAGCAATCAGATTTTTGCCTTCACGGCGCCACTTAACCTTAGGCGCTGCATCTTCAGGAATAAGTCGAATAGTTGCTGGTCGCCAGAACAGCTTGATACGCGTTTTAACAGCAATTTCCAAAGAGTTAGCCGCTTTATTGGTTGCTGCAGGCGGAATATTTTTGATATTCAGCCAGAAGACGGATTCACGGTCGTCGGGTAATGACATTCCCTTCGTGTGAAGAATACGTAATACTTTTTCTTGTCCGGGTTCAAGTCGGGATACAGGAGGTATAACAGTAAAGGGCGCTTTACTTTTATCATCTTTATTAAACGGATCCACCCATGACTGGATGAGATAAGGGATCTTCTCTTCCTTGCTGAATACAGAAATAGATTTATCTGCATTATTACTTATGTAAACAACCCGCGTACCGCCAATGACAACGCCTGCATAGGTTAATGCTGGCTGGCCTAAAAAAAGGCTTAACATAATCGCGATAAATAATTTGTACCAAAGGGTTGTTTTAAAGAGCCTGATTAAACAACTTTTTCTGGACATAATAACTCCCTGGCCAAAGCCAACTGAATAAAAAGGCTCTGATAAATTATTTCTTATATTCGATAGTAAATTGTGAATCGGCGTTCGCTGTACCCGCCGTTACGACTGCATTTGTTGCAACATAGCGTGCAATAAATTTCATTTCCGCAGTGCCGTTACCATCGATAGTGGTATAAGCTGAGTCGTTATAAAGTTTGACCTGAGAGTTGTCAGCCTGGTTAAAGATACGGATACCAACACCAGTGGCCACAATCGCTGCCCCGGTGCCGGTATAATCACCCGGATCGGCAGCTGTAGTCGGAGTACCCACTTTCAGATCGCCATCGCCGCCAGGTGCTTCTGTACCATCAAAACGAACCGCAGCCTGAGTGTACGTTGCCGGGCATTTCTCCAGTTTAATACTAAACTGCTGTGGCGATGCCATGCTACCTACGCCTGAAAATGCATTTTTACTGACTTTTCCAAGAGGAACAGTTTGATCCGCTGTATCGGAGGTAACTTCACAACTACTGTCAACAATTTCACCAACAAAGTGAACAACACCATCCTCTGCGAGTGCATGTCCGGCCAGCATTAAAGATGCCAGCGTGAATGCACCACCAATAATATTACGTTTCATAAAAATTCCATTGATATAATATATCCTTCAACCCGAACCATCACTTATATTAATAAGTGTATTTATGATTCGCAAACATATTACATCAATGACACAGGTTTAGCTAAATTAATATCTATAAATCAATCGGAGAATATAAATTTATTATATAAATATTATTCAAATAATAGTAAATCAAGTTCGTAAACGGACATTGGTAAAAATTCAGAATATATTTATTTAGTTATCTAAATGGAAAATTTATTGGAAATAAATATGAAAAAGGGCCACCCGCTGGCAGCCCTTACTTACTTAACGGTTAGAATTACTCAACCGTAACCGATTTCGCCAGGTTACGCGGCTGGTCAACATCGGTGCCTTTGATCAGCGCGACATGGTACGCCAGCAGTTGCAGCGGAACGGTGTAGAAGATTGGGGCAATCACTTCTTCCACATGCGGCATCTCGATGATGTGCATATTATCGCTACTTACAAAACCTGCGTCCTGATCGGCAAAGACGTACAACTGACCGCCACGCGCGCGAACTTCTTCAATGTTGGATTTCAGTTTTTCCAACAGTTCGTTATTCGGCGCGACGACGATAACCGGCATATCGGCGTCAATCAACGCCAGCGGACCGTGTTTCAGTTCACCCGCAGCGTAGGCTTCAGCGTGAATATAAGAGATCTCTTTCAGCTTCAATGCGCCTTCCAGCGCGATGGGATACTGATCGCCACGGCCCAGGAACAGTGCGTGATGTTTGTCAGAGAAATCTTCTGCCAGAGCTTCAATACGTTTGTCCTGAGACAGCATCTGCTCAATACGACTCGGCAGCGCCTGCAGACCATGCACGATGTCATGTTCAATGGAGGCATCCAGACCTTTCAGTCGAGACAATTTTGCCACCAGCATCAACAGCACAGTTAGCTGAGTGGTAAAGGCTTTGGTAGATGCCACGCCAATTTCAGTACCGGCATTGGTCATCAGCGCCAGATCGGATTCACGCACCAGAGAAGAACCAGGAACGTTACAGATTGCCAGCGAACCAAGGTAACCCAGCTCTTTCGACAGACGCAGGCCAGCCAGGGTATCTGCCGTTTCACCGGACTGCGACAGAGTGATCATCAGACTGTTACGACGCACGGCTGATTTGCGATAGCGGAATTCAGAGGCGATTTCGACGTCGCACGGAATGCCTGCCAGCGATTCAAACCAGTAGCGGGAAACCATACCAGAATTGTAAGAAGTGCCACAGGCGAGGATCTGAATATGCTCAACCTTCGACAGCAGTTCATCGGCATTCGGGCCCAGCTCGCTTAGATCAACCTGACCGTGGTTAATACGTCCGGCGAGAGTGTTTTTGATCGCGTTAGGCTGTTCGTAGATCTCTTTCTGCATGTAGTGGCGGTAAATACCTTTATCGCCCGCGTCATATTGCAGATTGGATTCGATATCCTGACGTTTTACTTCCGCGCCAGATTTATCGAAGATGTTTACCGAACGGCGAGTGATTTCCGCAATATCGCCCTCTTCAAGGAAGATAAAACGGCGGGTCACCGGCAATAGTGCCAACTGGTCAGAAGCGATAAAGTTTTCGCCCATACCGAGGCCGATAACCAGCGGGCTACCGGAACGAGCCGCCAGCAAAGTATCCGGGTTGCGGGTGTCCATGATAACCGTACCGTAAGCGCCACGCAGTTGAGGGATAGCGCGCAGAACGGCCTCACGCAGAGTGCCGCCCTGTTTCAGTTCCCAGTTCACCAGGTGAGCAATCACTTCTGTGTCGGTTTCAGAAACGAAGGTATAGCCACGCGCTTTTAACTCTTCGCGCAGCGGTTCATGGTTTTCGATGATGCCGTTATGCACCACCACAATGTGTTCAGAAACATGCGGATGCGCATTCGCTTCTGAAGGTTCTCCGTGAGTCGCCCAGCGGGTGTGAGCAATACCGGTGCCACCATGCAGAGGATGTTCTTCCGCTGCCTGGGCCAGCATCTGTACTTTACCGAGACGACGCAAGCGGGTCATATTTCCGTTTGCATCGACGACTGCCAAACCGGCAGAGTCATAACCACGGTATTCCAGACGACGTAAGCCTTCAAGAAGGATTTCAGCTACATCACGTTGCGCGATCGCGCCAACAATTCCACACATAGTTTTTAATTCCGATTGATATCGTTGTCGGTCAACCTGTATACCCGATTTTTCGGGCGCCCCGAGCCTTGTAGAGAGTGGGGTTATTTTTATAAGTACAACATATTGGGCGGGAGATTATGTTATCTCCTCATCCCTGGTGGCCGGATTACCCAGCCAGAATTACTTTTTCTTAACCGGACGACGCCAGCCTTCTTTTTGTGACTGCGGCACACGGCTGATTGCCAGGGCATTTTCACCAACATTGCGCGTTACGGTAGTACCCGCAGCAATGGTTGCGCCTTTACCAACCGTTACCGGTGCAACAAGTTGGGTGTCAGAACCGACAAATACATCGTCGCCAATAATGGTTTTAAATTTATTCGCACCGTCGTAGTTGCAGGTAATAGTTCCCGCGCCGATGTTAACGTTATCGCCGATTTCCGCATCGCCCAGGTAAGTCAGATGACCGGCTTTCGAGCCTTTACCCAGACGCGCCTTTTTCATCTCAACAAAGTTACCGACGTGTGCGCCTTCCAGCAGTTCTGCACCAGGGCGCAGACGGGCAAACGGGCCAATGGTACAGGCCGCCGCCAGATTCGCATCTTCCACGACTGTATATGGGCTGATTTCGCAATCATCGCCAATCACGCTGTTTTTAATCACGCAACCAGTGCCAATTTTCACGCGATTGCCGAGAGTAACATTACCCTCGATGATAACGTTAGTATCAATTTCAACATCGCGCCCGTGAGTAAGCGTACCGCGCAGATCAAAACGAGCCGGATCGCGCAGCATAACTCCCGCCAGCAGCAATTTTTCTGCCTGTTCGGACTGATAAACGCGCTCCAGACGGGAGAGTTGCAGACGGTTATTTACACCTTCGACTTCGCTTAAACGCTGCGGATGTACAGCGACGATTTCACGTCCTTCCTGATACGCCAGGGCAATAATGTCGGTGATGTAGTACTCGCCCTGAGCATTATTATTGGTCAGCTTCGCCAGCCAGCGTTTCATATCTGCACCGTTGGCGATCAGAATACCGGTGTTGATCTCCTGGATTTGACGCTGCTCATCGGTAGCATCTTTATGCTCAACAATGCCGGTAACTTTGCCATTCTCACGGGTAATGCGACCATAACCGGTTGGATCATCCAGTTTCACTGTCAGCAGACCAATCCCACCCTGCGGTTTTGCATCACGCAGACGCTGGAGTGTTTCGACCGAGATCAGCGGCACATCGCCGTAGAGCATTAAAATGTCTTCATCATCGGCAAAGAAAGGTGCAGCCTGCTGCATTGCATGACCGGTGCCCAGTTGCTCGGCCTGAAGCACCCAGTTCAGGTTGTCATCTTTCAGCGACTGTTTAAGCAGATCGCCACCGTGACCGTAAACCAGGTGAACGTGTGCTGCGCCTAATTCATTCGCAGCATCAATGACATGCTGAACCATCGCTTTCCCGGCAAGGGTATGCAGCACTTTTGGAATATCAGAATACATGCGAGTGCCTTTGCCTGCTGCAAGGATCACTACGCTCATAGCATTATTCAACATACGCGTCCTGACTGTAATTTGAGAACGAATTTAAACCGCTTCACATTGAAAAAACTACATTTTTTTCATCGTGAAATGGACAGAGGATAAATTGCGCAGTAAAGGATTATCCCCACTGACGAAAACATCATTTTCGACCATTGGCGCGCCTTTTGTCTGCATAAAAGTAAGATAGCACCTTCATTTAAGCGTCAGCATGATGTTTTTGCTCTTATTTCGATCAATGAATAAACGAGAAAACAAGCAAAGAATTTCGCTGGTTTATATAAGAAGAGTTAATCGCGGAACATGAATGACCACAGCACAAATCCTGCTGTACCGCTATCCAGATGAAAATATGCGCAGCGCACGCAATAAAAAAGCCAGTCTGTTTCCAGACTGGCTTTGTGCTTTTCAAGCCGGTGTTACATCGCTTTTTTGGTCAACTCGATAACGCGCAGCTGCGCGATCGCTTTGGCCAGTTCCGCAGACGCCTGAGCGTAATCTACGTCGCCGTGAGAGCTGCTAATGTGCTCTTCAGCCTTACGTTTCGCTTCCATGGCTCGCGCTTCGTCGAGATCCTGGCCGCGAATTGCGGTGTCGGCCAGAACGGTCACGTTGCCAGGCTGCACTTCAAGAATGCCGCCAGACAGATAGATAAACTCTTCGTGACCGTGCTGTTTCACGATGCGAATCATACCAGGCTTAATGGCGGTGAGCAGCGGTGCGTGGCCAGGGTAGATCCCCAGTTCACCTTCGCTACCCGTTACCTGGATTTTCTCGACCAGACCAGAGAACATTTGTTGCTCTGCGCTGACGACGTCCAGGTGGTAAGTCATTGCCATATCACCCTCCGATTAAGGCGTTAAAGTTTTTTGGCTTTTTCCACTGCTTCTTCGATGGAACCGACCATGTAGAACGCCTGCTCCGGCAGGTGATCGTATTCGCCTTCCATGATGCCTTTAAAGCCACGGATGGTGTCTTTCAGGGAGACGTATTTACCCGGAGAACCGGTGAATACTTCTGCCACGAAGAACGGCTGGGACAGGAAACGCTGGATCTTACGAGCGCGCGCTACCACCAGTTTGTCTTCTTCAGACAGTTCATCCATACCCAGGATGGCGATGATGTCTTTCAGTTCCTGATAACGTTGCAGGATGGACTGAACGCCACGAGCGGTGTCGTAGTGTTCCTGACCAACTACCAGCGGATCCAGCTGACGGCTGGTGGAGTCCAGCGGGTCAACGGCCGGGTAGATACCCAGAGACGCGATCTGACGGCTCAGTACCACGGTTGCGTCAAGGTGAGCAAAGGTGGTTGCTGGGGATGGGTCAGTCAAGTCATCCGCAGGTACGTATACCGCCTGAACGGAGGTGATAGAACCGGTTTTGGTGGAGGTGATACGTTCCTGCAGAACACCCATCTCTTCCGCCAGGGTCGGCTGATAACCTACCGCTGAAGGCATACGACCCAGCAGTGCAGATACTTCCGTACCGGCTAGGGTGTAACGATAGATGTTGTCAACAAACAGCAGAACGTCACGACCTTCGTCACGGAATTTCTCAGCCATGGTCAGGCCGGTCAGAGCAACGCGCAGACGGTTTCCCGGCGGCTCGTTCATCTGGCCATACACCAGGGATACTTTGTCGATAACGTTGGAGTCGGTCATTTCGTGGTAGAAGTCGTTACCCTCACGAGTACGTTCACCTACGCCCGCAAACACAGAGTAACCGGAGTGCTCGATCGCGATGTTACGAATCAGCTCCATCATGTTTACGGTTTTACCTACACCCGCACCACCGAACAGACCAACTTTACCGCCCTTAGCGAACGGACACATCAGGTCGATAACTTTGATACCGGTTTCCAGCAGTTCCTGAGAGTTTGACAGCTCTTCGTAGGAAGGTGCTGCGCGGTGAATCGCCCAACGCTCTTCTTCACCGATCTCGCCTTTCATGTCGACCGGTTCGCCCAGTACGTTCATGATACGACCCAGAGTCGCTTTACCTACCGGGACTTCGATCGGGTGTTCGAGGTCTTTTACATCCAGACCGCGACGCAGACCGTCGGAGGAACCCATTGCGATGGTACGCACGATACCGCCGCCGAGCTGCTGCTGAACTTCCAGCACCAGACGCTCATTACCATTTTGCACCTCAAGAGCATCGTACACGCGCGGTACGGCATCCTGAGGGAATTCGACGTCAACTACGGCGCCGATTACCTGGACAATCTTTCCAGTAGCCATCTTAAATCCTCTACGAAATAACCTGTTTAAACCGCGGCGGCCCCCGAGACGATCTCGGTGAGTTCCTGAGTAATGCTGGCCTGACGAGCTTTGTTGTATACCAACTGCAGCTCTTTAATCAGGCTGCCGCCATTGTCGGTCGCGGCTTTCATCGCCACCATACGGGCGGCCTGCTCGCTGGCCAGGTTTTCAACCACGCCCTGATAAACCTGAGATTCGACATAACGACGCAGCAGGGTATCCAGCAACGCCTTCGGATCGGGTTCGTACAGGTAATCCCAGGATTTGTGTTTCAGATCATCATCATCTGACGCCGGTAACGGCAGCAGCTGGCTGATAGTCGGAACCTGAGACATGGTGTTAATAAATTTGTTGCTGACAATGTAAAGCTTGTCCAGACGGCCTTCATCATAGGCCTGCAACATCACTTTTACCGGACCGATCAGTTCGGACAGGGAAGGGTTATCCCCCATGCCGGTGACCTGGGCAACAACATTGCCGCCCACGGAGTTGAAGAACGACACGCCTTTCGAGCCGATCATTGCGAGGTCGCATTGAACGCCTTTGTCGGTCCAGGTCTTCATTTCCGCCAGCAGTTTTTTGAACAGGTTAATGTTCAAACCACCGCACAAACCACGGTCGGTCGACACCACCAGGTAGCCCACGCGTTTAACGTCGCGGTCTTCCAGGTATGGGTGCTTATATTCCAGATTACCGTGTGCAAGGTGACCAATCACTTTGCGCATGGTTTCTGCATAAGGACGGCTGGCCGCCATGCGATCCTGCGATTTACGCATTTTGGAAGCGGCGACCATCTCCATCGCTTTAGTGATCTTTTGCGTGTTCTGGACGCTTGCGATCTTACTACGTATCTCTTTTGCGCCGGCCATGAGCTTCTCCTCAATGCCTTGCGGCCTGCCCTAAGGCAAGCCGCCAGACGTTACCAGGATTGGGTTGCTTTGAAGGAATCGAGGATGCCTTTCAGCTTGCCTTCGATTTCGTCGTTGTAGCCACCGGTCTGGTTGATCTCTTGCATCAACGGAGCGTGATCACGGTCGACGTAAGCCAGCAGAGCGGCTTCGAAGCTGCCGATTTTCGACAGTTCAACATCCGCCAGGTAACCACGTTCTGCTGCGAACAGAACCAGAGACTGTTGCGCTACGGACATCGGCGCATACTGTTTCTGTTTCAGCAGTTCGGTCACTTTCTGACCGTGGTCAAGCTGCTTACGTGTTGCATCGTCAAGGTCGGATGCAAACTGAGAGAACGCTGCCAGTTCACGATACTGTGCCAGAGCGGTACGGATACCACCGGACAGTTTTTTCATGATCTTGGTCTGTGCTGCACCACCAACACGGGATACGGAAATACCCGGGTTAACCGCAGGACGAATACCGGCGTTGAACAGGTTGGTTTCCAGGAAGATCTGACCATCGGTAATGGAGATTACGTTGGTCGGAACGAACGCAGAAACGTCACCCGCCTGAGTTTCGATAATCGGCAGCGCGGTCAGAGAACCGGTTTTCCCTTTCACTTCACCTTTGGTGAAGGCTTCAACGTATTCGGCGTTAACACGCGCAGCACGCTCCAGCAGACGAGAGTGGAGGTAGAATACGTCGCCCGGGAATGCTTCACGTCCTGGCGGACGACGGAGCAGCAGGGAGATCTGACGGTAAGCAACAGCCTGTTTAGACAGGTCATCGTAAATGATCAGCGCATCTTCGCCACGGTCACGGAAGTATTCGCCCATTGCACAACCGGCATACGGTGCCAGGTATTGCAGTGCTGCGGATTCAGACGCGGTTGCTACCACAACAATGGTGTTAGCCAGTGCGCCGTGCTCTTCCAGTTTACGTACCACGTTAGAAATGGTGGACGCTTTCTGGCCGATAGCGACATAGATACATTTGATACCGGAATCGCGCTGGTTGATGATCGCGTCGATTGCCAGTGCGGTTTTACCGGTCTGACGGTCACCGATGATCAATTCACGCTGACCACGACCGATTGGGATCATGGAGTCAACGGCTTTATAACCAGTCTGTACAGGCTGATCTACGGACTGACGTTCGATAACGCCCGGAGCGATTGCTTCTACAGCAGAGAAGCCGTCGTGATCCAGCGGACCTTTACCGTCGATTGGCGCACCCAGGGTGTTAACCACACGACCCAGCAGGCCACGACCAACCGGAACTTCCAGGATACGACCAGTACACTTAACTTTCATGCCTTCGGCAAGGTCAGCGTACGGACCCATAACTACCGCACCTACAGAGTCACGCTCGAGGTTCAGTGCGATAGCGTAACGGTTACCCGGCAGGGAGATCATTTCACCCTGCATACAATCGGCCAGGCCGTGGATGCGGATAACACCGTCACTTACAGAAACAATAGTACCTTCGTTGTGAGCTTCACTCACAACATTGAACTGAGCAATGCGCTGCTTGATCAGTTCGCTGATTTCGGTGGAATTCAGTTGCATGCTCCAGTCCCCTTAAGACTGCAAGACGTCTGCAAGGCGCTCAAGACGACCGCGTACGCTGCCATCAATGACCATATCACCCGCTCGGATGATAACGCCTGCCATTACAGACTTATCGATTTTGCAATTCAGCTTAACTTTGCGTGACAGACGTTTTTCCATCGCAGCAGAAATTTTCGCGAGCTGTTGTTCACTCAGTGCGGCAGCGGAAATGACGTCTACCTCAGCGGTAGCCTCACTCACGGCACGCAGGTGAATAAACTGCTCCAGAACATCCGGGAGCGCGTTAAGACGACCATTTTCAGCCATAACCCGAATCAGGTTTTGACCGTTTTCGTCCAGTTGCTCACCACAAACTGCGATAAACGACTCGGCGAGCGTTTCTGGCGCCAGTGCGCCAGAGAGAAGCTCTGCCATCTGTTCGTTTTTGGTTACCTCGGCGGCAAACGCCAGCATGTCCTGCCAGCGTTCTACACTTTGGTGTTCGACGGCAAAGTCAAAAGCTGCTTTGGCGTAGGGGCGAGCTACCGTAATAAATTCAGACATCAGCCCCTCCCTCCTTACAGTTCAGCGACAAGTTTATCCACGATGTCGCTGTTAGCAGCTTCATCCACGGAACGTTCGATGATCTTCTCGGCGCCAGCAACAGCCAGGATAGCAACTTGCTTACGCAGCTCTTCACGGGCACGTTTACGCTCGGCTTCAATTTCCGCCTGCGCCTGAGCCACGATTTTAGTACGTTCCTGTTCTGCCTCAGCTTTCGCTTCGTCCAGAATCTGCGAGCGGCGTTTGTTCGCCTGCTCGATGATTACCTGGGCTTCCGCTTTCGCTTTTTTCAGCTGGTCGGTCGCGCTGGCCTTTGCAAGGTCAAGGTCCTTGTGTGCTCGTTCTGCGGAAGCAAGACCGTCAGCAATTTCTTTTTGACGTTTTTCAATGGCAGCCATTAATGGCGGCCATACGTACTTCATGCAGAACAGAACGAACAGGACAAACGCGATGGCCTGGCCGAGGATTGTTGCGTTAAGATTCACAGCACAATGCCTCTATTTAGTTAACGTTCTGATATTGCTCTTTAAATAAAAGCAACGCTTACTACGCGACAGCGAACATCACGTACAGACCCAGACCTACAGCGATCATCGGGATAGCATCCACCAGACCCATAACGATAAAGAACTGAGTACGCAGCAGAGGAATCAGATCAGGTTGACGCGCTGCGCCTTCCAGGAATTTACCCCCGAGGATGCCGATACCGATCGCAGCACCGATTGCCGCCAGACCCATCATCACAGCGGCAGCCATGTACAGCAGATCCATATTCAGGTTTTCCATGACAGTCTCCAGTTTGTTTCAGTTAAAACGTAGTAGTGTTGGTAAATTAATGTTCTTCAGACGCCATCGACAGATAGACGATCGTCAGAACCATGAAGATGAAGGCTTGCAGCGTAATGATCAGGATGTGGAAAATGGCCCACGGCACATTCAGGATCCACTGTGACCACCACGGCAACAGACCAGCAATCAGAATGAAAATCAGCTCACCGGCGTACATGTTACCGAACAGTCGCAAACCGAGTGAAACTGGTTTGGACAGCAGGCTTACCCCTTCAAGGATTAAGTTGACAGGAATGAACGCCCAGTGATTGAACGGCTGCAGCGTCAACTCTTTCGTGAAGCCGCCGATGCCTTTCATTTTGATGCTGTAGAACAGAATCAGGATAAATACGCCCAGAGCCATTGACAGCGTCACGTTCACGTCAGCAGACGGAACTACACGCAGTGCCGGCAAACCGATCCAGTGTTCTGCGATATATGGCAGCAGATCGATAGGCAGTAAGTCCATCAGGTTCATCAGGAATACCCAAACGAAGATCGTCAGGGCCAGCGGTGCAATCAGCTTGCTTTTGCCATGGTACATGTCTTTCACGCTACCATTAACAAAGCCGATTACCAGCTCAATCGCGGTCTGAAACTTACCTGGTACGCCGCTGGTCGCCTTTTTGGCGACGCTACGGAACATAAGCAGGAACAACAGACCCAGCACCACCGAGAAGAACATGGAGTCAATATTGATTGTCCAGAAGGTGGCTGGGGGGTTTTGTGGATCCACCAGCGAGAATGTACGCAGGTCCAGCTGAAGGTTATTCAGGTGGTGTCCTATGTAATCCTGCGGCGTCATATTTTCTGAAGCCATGATGCCTTTTACCCTTTGTTGTTAATTACAGCCGGTGCCAGTATCTGAACCACCAGCACCAAAACCCACGTAACGATCAGCGGCAAGAATACCGCCTTTAAAACCGCCAACGCCACCACCAGTAACACCAACATCGCCAGAACTTTGAAAGCTTCGCCAAATGCGAATGTCCAGGCCACCCGGCCTTTCGCTGGTGTATGCGCCTGGTGACGCCAGGCAAATATCATAAACAAAACGTTAGGCAGAAAGACTGCCAGGCCTCCGCTTAATGCAGAGACGCCCCAGAAGGGGTCTTTGAGGCTGAACAGCAATCCACTTGCTATCACCACCAGTAACTGAACGAGCAGAAGCTTCCGAGCAACGTTTCGACTCACGAGCGACACAGACATCACGTTTTTCACTCCTGCTCCCTTCGAGGTATGCCGCGTGTCGTATAAAACTTTCTTTAAGGCTTAGAGTCAAGCATCAAAAAGCGGTCAAATTATACGGTGCGCCCCCGTGATTTCAAACAATAAGTAGCCAAAAGGTGAATAAATGTTTAAATATTTTTCCAGTGCATACAATTGCGACTTTTCTGCTAACCACGCCAGATCATGAAAAACTGTAAATAACGCGTAAACACTGGTGGTAAAGCGTGCTTCAGATCACAGATTGAGCATGTTCGCGCACAGCATATTTATTTACTTGGCAAATGATGCCATTGCAAGTTTCTGATATTTCAGTCTAAAAACAGATACTGTTTTCATAAATAGCATTTACACAACAAAAACCAGACATTGACATTCTTAATAAAATTTTAACAGCAAATTATGGTTCTTAGCGCCGATTTTTAGCAGACTGATATTTTCACCGATGACTTATTTTCTGCTTACCCAAAAAAGCCACGTTAGTTCATTGATGCGAAATGGTAAACGTGGCGTTAAATGTAACCAGTTATATCAGTAAAAAACCCGGTCGTTGTTAACAGTCAAACCGATAAATTTTTTATGATTTTTTTGATAAAAATTAAATTTTATTTGCTTTAATCACAACCAAATGGCGTTCGCCATCCAGAGCAGGAACCTGAAGTTTAACCACTGATTCAACCTGATATACTGCGGGCAATAGGGCTATTTCATCTTCCGGCATTTGTCCTTTCAGCGCATAGAAACGGCCTTGCTCGCCAGGAAGATGATGACACCAGCTCACCATATCGTTCAGAGAGGCAAAAGCACGGCTAATTACACCATCAAACGGTGGCTCTGACGGAAACTCTTCTACCCTACTCTGTACCGGCTCAATGTTCTCCAGTTTCAATTCATGTTGAACCTGACGCAGGAAACGCACGCGTTTACCGAGGCTATCCAGTAGTGTGAAGTGGGCGTCAGGGCGTACGATAGATAGAGGAATGCCGGGCAGACCCGGGCCGGTGCCGACATCAATAAAACGTTCACCTTGCAGATAAGGTGCGACGACAATGCTGTCCAGAATATGGCGTACCAGCATATCATTAGGATCGCGCACCGAAGTCAGGTTGTACGCCTTGTTCCATTTGTGCAGCATATTTACGTAGGCAATAAGCTGATTTTTCTGGTGATCGGTAAGCGAAATTCCTGCGTCTTTCAGCAGTGAGGAGAGTTTGTTGAGCACGGTGATTACCTGTTCTTGATGCGTTGCCTGGTAAGCACCTGCTTACCAGGCATTTTTAATGCGTTATGCGCTACGACGCAGCATACCTTGTTTTTTCAGCCATACCAGCAGAATGGAGATAGCCGCAGGCGTGACGCCAGAAATACGCGAAGCCTGACCGATAGAGGCCGGTTTGTGATCGTTGAGTTTGGCGATCACTTCGTTAGAAAGACCGGATACCTGGCGGTAATCCAGCGTCGCAGGCAGCAAGGTATTCTCGTTACGCAGCTGCTTTTCGATCTCATCTTGCTGGCGCGCAATATAACCTTCGTATTTAACCTGAATCTCAACCTGTTCCGCCGCCTGTTCGTCTGTCAACGCAGGGGCAAACGGCGTCAGCGTGGTTAATTTTTCATAAGTCATTTCCGGACGACGCAGCAGATCTTCACCACTGGCTTCACGGGAAAGCGGCGCAGTCAGGTGAGCATTCACTTCGGCTGCAACGTCCGCTGACGGCGTTACCCAGGTCGATTTCAGACGCTGGCGCTCACGCTCGATGTTCTCAAGCTTCTCGTTAAAGCGCGCCCAACGTTCATCATCAACCAGCCCCAGCTCACGACCAATTTCAGTCAGACGCAGGTCTGCGTTATCTTCACGCAGCATCAGTCGATATTCTGCGCGTGAGGTAAACATACGGTACGGTTCTTTGGTTCCTAAAGTGCACAGGTCATCGACCAGTACGCCAAGGTAAGCCTGGGATCGCGCAGGCGCCCAGCCTTCTTTGTCGGCAGACAGTCGAGCGGCGTTAAGACCGGCCAGCAAACCTTGCGCAGCGGCTTCTTCGTAACCGGTAGTGCCGTTAATCTGACCAGCAAAGAACAGCCCCTGAATAAACTTGCTTTCCAGCGTCGGTTTCAGGTCGCGTGGATCGAAGAAGTCATACTCAATGGCATAACCCGGACGCACGATCTTCGCGTTTTCCATCCCCTGCATGGAGCGGACGATTTGCATCTGCACATCGAACGGCAGGCTGGTGGAGATACCGTTCGGATAAATTTCGTTAGACGTCAGCCCTTCCGGTTCAAGGAAGATCTGATGCTGATTTCTGTCGGCGAAGCGCATGACTTTGTCTTCGATCGACGGACAGTAGCGTGGGCCAACACCTTCAATCACTCCGGCATACATTGGACTACGATCGAGGTTACTGCGGATCACGTCATGAGTTTTCTCGTTGGTATGGGTGATATAGCACGGCACCTGCTGTGGATGCTGCGCTGCGTTGCCCATAAACGAGAACACCGGCATTGGGTTATCGCCATGCTGTTGCGCCAGCACACTGAAATTGATGGTGCGGGCGTCAATACGCGGCGGCGTCCCTGTTTTCAGACGACCAACGCGCAGCGGCAGTTCACGCAAACGGCGAGAGAGCGGAATGGACGGCGGATCACCAGCACGACCACCGCTGTAGTTATCCAGACCGATATGAATTTTACCGTCGAGGAACGTCCCAACGGTGAGCACGACAGCCTTAGCACGGAATTTCAACCCCATTTGGGTGACAGCACCGACCACGCGATCGTTTTCGACAATAAGATCCTCAACCGCCTGCTGGAAGATCATCAGGTTTGGTTGATTCTCAAGTGCAGTGCGTACCGCCTGACGGTACAGCACACGATCCGCCTGTGCTCGGGTTGCACGAACCGCCGGTCCTTTGCTGGCGTTTAGTATCCTAAACTGGATACCCGCCTGGTCGATCGCTTTTGCCATCAGACCGCCGAGTGCATCCACTTCTTTTACCAGATGTCCCTTCCCAATACCGCCGATTGCCGGGTTGCAGCTCATCTGTCCCAGAGTGTCGATATTGTGTGTCAAAAGCAGAGTCTGTTGACCCATACGCGCCGCAGCCATCGCGGCCTCGGTGCCTGCATGACCCCCGCCAATGATGATGACGTCAAAAGGATCCGGATAAAACATGGTGATTGCCTCGCATAACGCGGTATGAAAATGGATTGAAGCCCGGGCCGTGGATTCTACTCAACTTTGCCTGCTTGAGAAAGACCTGGGATCCTGGGTATTAAAAAGAAGATCTTTTTATTTAGAGATCTGTTCTATTGTGATCTCTTATTAGGATCGCTCTGCCCTGTGGATAACAAGGATCCGACTTTTAAGATCAACAACCTGGAAAGGATCATTAACTGTGAATGATCGGTGATCCTGGACCGTATAAGCTGGGATCAGAATGAGGGGTTATGCACAACTCAAAAACTGAACAACAGTTGTTCTTTGGATAACTACCGGTTGATCCAAGCTTCCTGACAGAGTTATCCACAGTAGATCGCACGATCTGTATACTTATTTGAGTAAATTAATCCACGATCCCAGCCATTCTTCTGCCGGATCTTCCGGAATGTCGTGATCAAGGATGTTGATCTTCAGTGTTTCGCCCATCTGTTTCGCACCGGAATTTTTGAGTTCTGCCTCGAGTTTATCGATAGCCCCACAAAAAGTGTCGTATTCACGACTGCCAATACCGATTGCGCCAAAGCGTACCGCAGAAAGATCGGGTTTTTGTTCCAGCAACGCTTCATAGAAAGGAGAAAGGTTGTCCGGAATATCTCCGGCACCGTGGGTAGAACTGATAATCAGCCAGATCCCGGAGGCAGATAAATCTTCTAACAACGGACCATGCAGCGTTTCGGTGGTAAAACCCGCCTCTTCCAGCTTTTCTGCCAGGTGTTCTGCTACATATTCGGCACCGCCCAGGGTGCTGCCGCTGATAAGAGTGATATCTGCCATAAACCGCCACCTTTATTAAGAGTGGCGTATTGTACGCTGTGAACGCGCTGGGATCTACCTGTGGAAAAGTATGGGATTAAAAAAGCTGATCATGGCTTGATGGTACGCATGATCGGGTTCTGCAGGACGATCAGTGTTTCGGTGGACTGAATTTCATCAATTGTTTGGATCTTGTTGATAAGTACATGCTGGAGAGCATCGATCGAACGGCACATCACTTTTATAAAGATGCTGTAGTGGCCGGTTGTGTAATAGGCTTCAGTAACTTCATCAAGGCTTTCCAGCTTTGCCAGCGCGGAAGGGTAGTCTTTGGCGCTCTTTAATATAATGCCGATAAAGCAGCCTACGTCATAACCAAGCTGCTTCGGGCTGACGTCGATACGCGCACCGGTAATGATCCCCGCCTGCTTCATTTTCTCTACACGAACGTGAATCGTCCCCGGGCTGACGCCAAATTGTTTCGCCAGTTCAGCGTAAGCGGTGCGCGCATTGCCCATTAATGCTTCCAGGATGCCACGGTCCAGATTGTCGATCAGATAATTTTCCATAGGATTTTCTTATTCATATTGATGATTCATTCTATTTTAGTCTTCTTTTTTAATGAATCAAAAGTGGGTAAGGCTTTTTATTGAATGATTATTGCATGTGTGCTGGTTTTTGTTGCTTAATCATACGCAACAGGACGCAGGAGTATAAAAAATGAAAACCGCTTACATTGCCAAACAACGTCAAATTAGCTTCGTGAAATCTCACTTTTCTCGTCAACTGGAAGAACGCTTAGGGCTGATTGAAGTCCAGGCGCCAATCCTTAGTCGTGTGGGGGATGGCACGCAGGATAACTTGTCGGGCTGTGAAAAAGCGGTACAGGTAAAAGTGAAAGCTCTGCCTGATGCCCAGTTCGAAGTGGTTCATTCACTGGCGAAGTGGAAACGTCAGACGTTAGGGCAACACGACTTCAGCGTGGGCGAAGGGCTGTACACGCACATGAAAGCCCTTCGCCCCGATGAAGACCGTCTTTCTCCGTTGCACTCGGTCTATGTAGACCAGTGGGACTGGGAACGCGTAATGGGCGACGGCGAGCGTCAATTCTCGACTCTGAAAAGCACGGTAGAGGCGATCTGGGCGGGAATTAAAGCAACCGAAGCTGCGGTTAGCGAAGAGTTTGGCCTGGCACCGTTCCTGCCGGATCAGATCCACTTCGTACACAGCCAGGAATTACTGTCTCGTTATCCGGATCTCGATGCCAAAGGGCGTGAGCGGGCGATTGCGAAAGATCTTGGCGCGGTATTCCTTGTCGGGATTGGCGGCAAGTTGAGTGATGGTCATCGTCATGACGTGCGCGCACCGGATTATGATGACTGGAGCACCCCGTCAGAGCTGGGCCATGCGGGTCTGAACGGCGATATTCTGGTGTGGAACCCGGTACTGGAAGATGCGTTTGAGCTTTCTTCCATGGGGATTCGCGTAGATGCTGACACGCTGAAGCACCAACTGGCGCTAACTGGTGATGAAGATCGTCTGCAACTAGAGTGGCATCAGGCGCTGCTGCGCGGTGAAATGCCGCAGACTATCGGCGGCGGTATCGGCCAGTCTCGTTTGACCATGCTACTGCTGCAACTGCCGCATATCGGCCAGGTTCAGTGTGGCGTTTGGCCTGCGGCAGTTCGTGAGAGCGTCCCTTCTCTGCTGTAATAATTTATCGCCGCCAGCGTCTGAGCAGGCGGCTTCGCATCCCGGTATCAAAACGCCAGATATGATCGAAAATGCGCATGATGCCGGGTTTGCCGTGTGCCGACATCGCCACGGCATGAAAGCGATGCTGATGTACCCGCTGCAACTCTTTCACTTTACTCGTCACGTCGTCAGGCAACCGCTGGGCGATAAAATCAGAAATCACCACCGCATCGGCGTCAAACCATTCCCGGCTTTGCAAGCGTTCCATAATGGCGCGAAAACAACTGGCAAGATCGGTGCCGCCACGAAACTGCTGGCTTAAAAAGCGAATCGCTTGTTCGATGCCTTGTGAGCCTGAAAGCTCATAACGGACAATCTCGGTGGAAAATAACATAATAAAGCAGCGCCGGTTTTCAGCGAGGGCAATGCGCATCAATGCCAGGCAGAATGCTTTCGCACACTGTTCATTAAAGCCGCCCATTGAGCCGGAAGTATCCACGCAGACAATAAACGGCCCGCGCGGCTGTTCGTCGTAATCTTTATGTACCACCGGGCGTTCGATCACTTTTTCACGCCACGATTCACCGTGCAGACGATAGGTAAGCAACTGCTTTTCCACCAGCCGACGGTAAAACTCATACTCCAGTTCAGTTATCCCAAGCGTAGCCAGTTCCGGCGGCAGAAGGCGTAAAATATCATCGCTTTGTTGCAGACCATCAACCTGCTCAGGAACGGTCGCCGGTTCGCGCACCATAGTGCGGAAGGTTTCCATCTGCGCATCGTTGCGTGGTATCGATTTGGCTTCCCGCGAACGCCCGAGCTGTTCCGCCAGGCGCTTCAGTTCCGGCTGTTCGTTAAGAAATTCACCGTATTTTACAATTAACTGATAGTCGCCACGTTTAAGCTGACCGGCGCTCATATCCCACAGACGACCGGCTGCGGTGTTGTTTTCTGCCAGAATCGGTTCAAGCTGCCCACTTAGCGTCATGCGTTCCTGAACTTCACTCAACAGTTGTTCGCGTTCTTCTTCTAATAACTGTTGATTTAACGTCGTCGCTTGCACTATCAGACTTAAGCGCCAACGCTGGAGAAAAAGCGTGTGTAATGCTGGAGTGATCGTGCCGTTGGCATCAACCAACTGCTGGGCTTGTTCGGCCCACGGGGAATTCAGTCGATGCAGTAAGTCCAGTATCTGCGGTAGCTGCATAATAAATTGAGGTGTGGAAAGAAGTTGGCTTTGCTGATAGCACATGACTTCTTCCGTGAGTTCCTGCGGAACTCTGGCATCTTTCAGCCGACTGCGTAGCGCCTCACGCCAGCGGGGAATATCATCAGAGATTGCCGCCTTCAGTCGTGGGAATTTTTCAAAGAAGACAGCCAACTGCGGTGAGGCCAACAGAGCGATGATCATCTCTTCGATCAATCCCTCTTCGCTGACGGCCAGCATCACATTGAGCGTATCCAGTGTTAGCATTGTTGCGCCTGGCGAATCTGGGTGCCGACATCCTGTAGGCTGGCTTCAATGCGACCTAACCAGTCGCTATGGATAAACAGACATTTTTGCTGTTCGCTGAATAAGGCGTGTTGCTTGCGCCAGTCGCTTTCAAGCTCTTCCAGTTGTTGTTTTATTTCACCTGGCAGACCTTCAGCCGATGAACCGGGAAGCGCCAGCGTACTGCCTTGTAAACTCACATCGCGTACAACCAGATGTTGGGCGCTATCAACTTCCAGATTCAGTTTCTGGGCAAAGCCGATACCGTTCAGTTTGCCGCGAATTTCACCACCTTTATTCAGCCACTGTTCCAGTGCGCTACGCTCAAAAGCGATATGAACAACTTCCATATCATGCAATTTTAATGGTTTTTGCAGCAACAGGGTCAGCGTGGAAGCAGCAACGTCGGCAGGAAGTTGATACTGTGGGCGACGGCTGAACATGCCACCCTGACGAATCACCGTAAAGGCCGTTTTATCGCTTTGTTGCTGCTGGAGTTGCAGGCGACGCTGCACAATTGCACTCAGTCGCGTCAGCATTTCCTGTTGCTGCCACGCATGACTGGTCATCAATACGTCAATTTGTTGTTGAATTAAATTCAGACTTTGGGCGTCGTACCACAGGCAATCTTTCAGCAAGATGAGATCAATCGGGACAACCGCGCTGCGACCGCTAAAAAAGGCGCTGGCCTGCAATAAGCGGATCGCTTTTTTCCAGCGACGGTCGGAGACATAAGGCGCATCCGGTAATTTATCCAGTTGCTGGCGCAGCATAAAAATCAGCTCAAATACATGATCGGGCAGCGTAATTTCACCAATCTCTTTCTGCCAGCGTTCGTATTCTTCATCCGTGACCTGCAAGGATGGTGGAACGGGATTGTCGTTTTCATCCTGTTGGCTGGTCAGCATGGAGCGAAAATTCGTTTTATCCTGCACTTTATCTAACCACAGACGAATCAGCATACGGTCATATAACGCTTCCAGGCTGCTGTCTGCTTCTGGCAGTTCGTTGGAGGCCGCCACCAGCAGGCGCATAGGGATTTTTTCAACATGTGCGCCGTTGCGGAAGTGGCGTTCATTAATAGCGGTTAGTAGGGTATTAAGAATCGCTGGCCCGGCTTTCCAGATCTCATCAAGAAAGACGATTTCTGCTTCCGGCAGGTAGCCGCTGGTTAAACGCTCATAGCGGCCTTCATCTTTTAACGCCTGAATAGAAAGGGGGCCAAAAACTTCTTCCGGTGTGGAGAAGCGGGTCATCAGATATTCAAACGCGCGCGCATTCTGGAAGGCGAATTTTAAGCGCCGGGCGATTAAACTTTTAGCAATACCTGGTGGGCCAAGCAGGAATACGCTTTCACCACTTAATGCCGCTAACAAACACAGGCGGATGGCGTGGCTACGTTCATAAAGCCCTTTTTCAAGCGAACTGCTTAGACGGGAAATTCTTTCCGCTAATAAATGAGGGTGAGCCATAATGAAGTGGCGTCCTTTCGTCAAAAGTTCTGCGTAAACTGCGAGTATAGACGTTTCTTGCTGGTGGCAAAAATAGTCTCAAAGGAGGGCTATTTTTCTTTGAGCCAGGTTAATGTGGTCGCATTTAGGAGTACGATTTTGCCGTTAATCGTGCATACTGTGCGCTTTTTTGTGGGCCAAGGGACTACGCACACATTTCATATTTCAACGAAAGACTAGTCTATGAGCACTGATAATAAGCAATCGTTGCCCGCGATTACCCTCGCGGCGATTGGAGTTGTCTACGGCGATATTGGTACCAGCCCGTTATATACACTTCGTGAATGTTTGTCCGGCCAGTTTGGTTTTGGCGTTGAACGCGATGCCGTGTTTGGCTTTTTATCGCTGATCTTCTGGCTGCTAATCTTTGTGGTTTCCATTAAATATCTCACCTTCGTGATGCGGGCAGATAACGCCGGGGAAGGGGGCATACTGACATTGATGTCGCTTGCCGGGCGTAATACGTCGGCGCGAACGACATCAATGCTGGTGATTATGGGGCTAATCGGCGGCAGTTTCTTCTATGGTGAAGTTGTCATAACACCCGCTATTTCGGTGATGTCAGCCATTGAAGGTCTGGAAATCGTCGCCCCTCAGCTGGATACCTGGATAGTTCCCCTCTCAATCATCGTTCTCACTTTACTGTTTATGATTCAAAAGCATGGCACTGCCATGGTCGGTAAGTTGTTTGCGCCGATTATGCTGACCTGGTTTTTGATTCTGGCGGGGCTGGGGTTACGTAGCATTATTGCCAACCCTGAAGTGTTACATGCTTTAAATCCAATGTGGGCGGTGCATTTCTTCCTTGAATATAAAACCGTTTCCTTTATTGCGTTAGGCGCGGTGGTGCTGTCGATTACCGGTGTCGAGGCGCTGTATGCCGATATGGGGCACTTTGGTAAGTTCCCTATTCGCCTGGCGTGGTTCACCGTCGTATTGCCGTCTTTGACCCTTAACTACTTTGGGCAGGGGGCGCTGCTGTTAAAACACCCGGAAGCGATTAAGAACCCGTTCTTCCTGTTGGCTCCGGATTGGGCGCTGATCCCGCTACTGATCATCGCCGCACTGGCAACGGTGATTGCCTCGCAGGCGGTTATTTCTGGTGTTTTCTCATTGACGCGTCAGGCGGTACGTCTGGGATACTTGTCGCCGATGCGCATTATTCACACCTCTGAAATGGAGTCAGGGCAAATCTACATTCCGTTTGTGAACTGGATGCTCTATGTCGCAGTCGTGATTGTCATTGTCAGCTTTGAGCACTCCAGCAACCTGGCGGCGGCGTATGGAATTGCGGTGACCGGAACGATGGTGCTGACGTCTATTCTTTCAACCACCGTGGCGCGTCAGAACTGGCACTGGAATAAGTATTTTGTTGCGCTGATTTTGATTGCTTTCCTTTGTGTCGATATCCCTCTGTTTACCGCTAACCTCGATAAACTGCTTTCCGGCGGCTGGTTGCCTCTGAGCCTCGGCACGGTGATGTTTATCGTGATGACGACCTGGAAGAGCGAGCGTTTCCGCCTGCTGCGTCGGATGCACGAACATGGTAACTCTCTGGAAGCAATGATTGCTTCACTGGAGAAATCACCGCCTGTTCGCGTTCCCGGAACCGCTGTGTATATGTCGCGTGCAATTAATGTCATTCCCTTTGCGCTGATGCATAACCTTAAACATAACAAGGTGTTGCATGAGCGGGTTATTCTGTTAACTCTGCGTACTGAAGACGCGCCATATGTCCATAACGTCCGTCGGGTACAGATTGAACAATTGTCGCCCACTTTCTGGCGGGTGGTGGCAAGTTATGGTTGGCGAGAAACGCCAAACGTGGAAGAAGTTTTCCACCGCTGCGGTCTGGAAGGATTAAGTTGCCGGATGATGGAAACCTCCTTCTTTATGTCGCATGAATCACTGATCCTTGGCAAACGCCCGTGGTATTTGCGTCTGCGCGGCAAGCTGTACTTGCTGTTGCAACGTAATGCGCTGCGCGCGCCGGATCAGTTTGAAATCCCACCAAACCGGGTTATCGAATTGGGTACTCAGGTCGAAATCTAACGCCAGACGCCTCCTTTCTCCATAAGGGGGCGTTTTTTTTCATGGTTACTCACGATGTAAAACGTTTCGATGTTGATCACATTTCAGTAACGTCGTGATGGTTTTCCTTAATCAGTCGGGATTAAACTGCGGGTCAGCGAAACGTTTCGCTGATGGAGAAAAAAATGAAAAAAGGCGCCGTTCTTAATTCTGATATTTCGTCGGTGATCTCCTGCCTGGGGCATACCGATACGCTGGTGGTGTGTGATGCTGGTTTACCCATCCCCAAAAGTACAACGCGTATCGATATGGCATTAACCCAGGGTGTACCTTCTTTTATGCAGGTGCTGGGCGTCGTCACAAGTGAAATGCAGGTCGAGGCAGCCATTATCGCGGAAGAGATCAAACAACATAATCCGCAACTCCACGAAACGTTGCTCACTCACCTTGAGCAGCTGCAAAAACACCAGGGAAACACTATTGAAATTCGTTACACCACGCATGAACAATTCAAACAACAAACCGCAGAAAGTCAGGCGGTAATTCGCAGCGGAGAATGTTCTCCGTATGCGAATATCATTCTCTGTGCTGGCGTGACGTTCTGAGGCCGCCATGGAAGCATTACTACAGCTTAAAGGTATCGATAAAGCGTTTCCGGGCGTAAAAGCTCTCTCGGGAGCCGCGTTAAATGTCTATCCAGGTCGTGTGATGGCGCTGGTAGGCGAAAATGGTGCGGGTAAATCCACTATGATGAAAGTGCTGACCGGTATCTATACCCGTGATGCTGGTACGCTTTTATGGTTGGGTAAAGAGACTACTTTTACCGGGCCGAAATCCTCCCAGGAAGCCGGGATTGGGATTATCCACCAGGAACTGAACCTGATCCCGCAGTTGACCATTGCAGAAAACATTTTCCTCGGTCGTGAGTTTGTAAATCGCTTTGGCAAAATTGACTGGAAAACCATGTATGCCGAAGCGGATAAACTCTTAGCCAAACTTAACCTGCGGTTTAAAAGCGACAAGCTGGTGGGCGATCTTTCTATTGGCGACCAGCAGATGGTGGAAATTGCCAAAGTGCTGAGCTTTGAGTCGAAAGTCATCATTATGGATGAACCGACCGATGCGCTGACCGATACAGAAACAGAATCCCTGTTCCGCGTTATCCGCGAACTGAAATCGCAGGGGCGCGGCATTGTCTATATTTCCCACCGTATGAAAGAAATCTTCGAGATTTGCGATGACGTTACCGTTTTTCGTGACGGGCAATTTATTGCCGAGCGCGAAGTAGCGTCACTGACTGAAGATTCGCTGATTGAGATGATGGTGGGACGTAAGCTGGAAGATCAGTATCCACACCTGGACAAAGCGCCGGGAGACGTCTTACTGAAAGTCGATAATCTCTGCGGACCTGGCGTTAACGATGTCTCTTTTACTTTACGCAAAGGCGAAATTCTTGGCGTCTCTGGTTTGATGGGCGCAGGTCGTACCGAACTGATGAAAGTGCTCTATGGCGCCCTGCCGCGCACCAGCGGTTACGTCACCCTGGATGGGCATGAGGTCGTTACCTGTTCGCCGCAGGATGGCCTGGCAAACGGCATTGTGTATATCTCTGAAGACCGTAAACGCGACGGTTTAGTGTTGGGCATGTCAGTAAAAGAGAACATGTCACTGACCGCGCTACGCTACTTCAGTCGCACAGGTGGTAGCCTGAAACATGCGGATGAGCAGCAGGCGGTCAGTGATTTTATCCGTCTGTTCAACGTCAAGACGCCGTCGATGGAACAGGCAATAGGCCTGCTTTCCGGGGGAAATCAGCAAAAAGTGGCGATTGCCCGTGGCCTGATGACGCGTCCTAAAGTGTTGATCCTTGATGAGCCTACCCGTGGCGTAGATGTCGGCGCGAAAAAAGAGATCTATCAACTGATTAACCAGTTCAAAGCCGATGGTTTGAGCATCATTCTGGTGTCATCGGAAATGCCAGAAGTATTAGGCATGAGCGATCGCATTATCGTCATGCATGAAGGGCATCTCAGCGGGGAATTTACTCGAGAGCAGGCCACTCAGGAAGTGTTAATGGCTGCCGCTGTGGGCAAGCTTAATCGCGTGAATCAGGAGTAAAAAAATGACAACCCAGACTGTCTCTGGTCGCCGTTATTTCACGAAAGCGTGGCTGATGGAACAGAAATCGCTTATCGCTCTGCTGGTGCTGATCGCGATTGTCTCGACGTTAAGCCCGAACTTTTTCACCATCAATAACTTATTCAATATTCTCCAGCAAACCTCGGTGAACGCCATTATGGCGGTCGGGATGACGCTGGTTATCCTGACGTCAGGCATCGACCTGTCGGTCGGTTCTCTGTTGGCGCTGACTGGTGCAGTTGCTGCATCTATCGTCGGCATTGAAGTCAACGCGCTGGTGGCTGTCGCTGCCGCTCTCGCGTTAGGTGCGGCAATTGGCGCGGTAACCGGGGTGATTGTGGCGAAAGGTCGCGTCCAGGCGTTCATCGCTACGCTGGTTATGATGCTTTTACTGCGCGGCGTGACCATGGTTTACACCAACGGTAGTCCGGTGAATACCGGATTTACTGAGAACGCCGATCTGTTCGGCTGGTTTGGTATTGGTCGTCCGCTGGGTGTTCCGACGCCAGTCTGGATCATGGGGATTGTTTTCCTCGCGGCCTGGTACATGCTGCATCACACGCGTCTGGGACGTTACATCTACGCGCTGGGTGGTAACGAAGCAGCAACGCGCCTTTCTGGTATCAACGTCAATAAAATCAAAATCATCGTCTATTCTCTTTGTGGTCTGCTGGCATCGCTGGCCGGGATCATTGAAGTGGCGCGCCTCTCCTCCGCGCAACCCACGGCGGGGACTGGCTATGAGCTGGATGCTATTGCTGCGGTGGTTCTGGGCGGTACGAGCCTGGCGGGCGGAAAAGGTCGCATTGTTGGGACGTTGATCGGCGCATTAATTCTTGGCTTCCTTAATAATGGGTTGAATTTGTTAGGTGTTTCCTCCTATTACCAGATGATCGTCAAAGCGGTGGTGATTTTGCTGGCGGTGCTGGTAGACAACAAAAAACAGTAATAACGACTACAGGACATCTTGAATATGAACATGAAAAAACTGGCTACCCTGGTTTCCGCTGTTGCGCTAAGCGCCACCGTCAGTGCGAATGCGATGGCAAAAGACACCATCGCGCTGGTGGTTTCTACACTTAACAACCCGTTCTTTGTATCGCTGAAAGATGGCGCGCAGAAAGAGGCGGATAAACTTGGCTATAACCTGGTGGTGCTGGACTCCCAGAACAACCCGGCGAAAGAGCTGGCAAACGTGCAGGACTTAACCGTTCGCGGCACCAAAATTCTGCTGATTAACCCGACGGACTCCGACGCAGTGGGTAATGCTGTGAAGATGGCTAACCAGGCGAACATCCCGGTTATCACTCTTGACCGCCAGGCAACGAAAGGTGAAGTGGTTAGCCACATTGCTTCTGATAACGTACTGGGAGGCAAAATTGCGGGTGATTACATCGCGAAGAAAGCTGGCGAAGGTGCAAAAGTTATCGAACTGCAAGGCATTGCCGGTACATCCGCTGCTCGTGAACGTGGTGAAGGCTTCCAGCAGGCCGTTGCTGCTCACAAGTTTAACGTTCTCGCTAGCCAGCCGGCAGACTTCGATCGCACCAAAGGTTTGAACGTCATGCAGAACCTGCTGACCGCTCACCCGGATGTGCAGGCTGTGTTCGCGCAGAATGATGAAATGGCGCTGGGTGCACTGCGCGCGCTGCAAACTGCCGGTAAATCGGATGTGATGGTCGTCGGATTTGACGGTACACCGGATGGCGAAAAAGCGGTGAATGATGGCAAACTAGCAGCGACTATCGCTCAGCTACCCGATCAGATTGGCGCTAAAGGCGTCGAAACCGCTGATAAAGTGCTGAAAGGCGAGAAAGTTCAGGCTAAGTATCCGGTTGATCTGAAACGGGTTGTTAAGCAGTAGTTTTAATCAGGTTGTATGACCTGATGGTGACATAAATACGTCATCGACAGATGAACGTGTAATATAAAGAAAAGCAGGGCACGCGCCACCCTAACACGGTGGCGCATTTTATGGACATCCCGAATATGCAAAACGCAGGCAGCCTCGTTGTTCTTGGCAGCATTAATGCTGACCACATTCTTAATCTTCAATCTTTTCCAACTCCAGGCGAAACAGTAACCGGTAACCACTATCAAGTCGCATTCGGCGGTAAAGGCGCGAATCAGGCTGTGGCAGCAGGCCGTAGCGGCGCGAATATCGCGTTTATTGCCTGCACGGGAGATGACAGTATTGGTGAGAGCGTTCGCCAGCAGCTCGCCACTGATAATATTGATATTTCGCCGGTCAGCGTGATCAAAGGCGAATCGACAGGCGTGGCACTGATTTTTGTTAATGGTGAAGGCGAGAACGTCATTGGTATTCATGCCGGGGCTAACGCTGCCCTTTCCCCGGCGCTGGTGGAAGCACAACGTGAGCGTATTGCTAACGCGTCGGCATTATTAATGCAGCTGGAATCACCACTCGAAAGTGTGATGGCGGCGGCGAAAATCGCCCATCAAAATAAGACTATCGTCGCGCTTAACCCCGCTCCGGCTCGCGAATTACCTGATGAATTGCTGGCGCTGGTGGACATTATTACGCCAAACGAAACTGAAGCAGAAAAGCTCACCGGTATTCGTGTTGAAAATGATGAAGATGCGGCGAAGGCTGCGCAGGTACTGCATGAGAAAGGTATCCGTACCGTACTGATTACCTTAGGAAGTCGTGGCGTGTGGGCTAGCGTGAATGGCGAAGGTCAGCGCGTTCCTGGATTCCGGGTTCAGGCTGTCGATACCATTGCTGCCGGAGATACTTTTAACGGCGCGTTAATCACGGCGTTGCTGGAAGAAAAACCATTGCCTGAGGCGATTCGTTTTGCTCATGCTGCCGCTGCGATTGCCGTAACGCGCAAAGGCGCACAACCGTCAGTACCGTGGCGTGAAGAGATCGAAACATTTTTAGACAGGCAGAGGTGACGCTTGGCCACAATGAAAGATGTTGCCCGCCTGGCGGGCGTTTCTACCTCAACCGTTTCTCACGTCATCAATAAAGATCGCTTCGTCAGCGAAGCGATTACCGCCAAAGTTGAAGCGGCGATTAAGGAACTCAATTACGCGCCATCAGCTCTGGCGCGTAGCCTCAAGCTCAATCAGACTCGAACCATTGGCATGTTGATTACTGCCAGTACCAATCCTTTCTATTCCGAACTGGTGCGTGGCGTTGAACGCAGTTGCTTCGAACGCGGTTATAGCCTTGTTCTTTGTAATACCGAAGGCGATGAGCAGCGAATGAATCGCAATCTGGAAACGCTGATGCAAAAGCGCGTTGATGGCTTGCTGTTACTGTGCACCGAAACACACCAGCCTTCGCGTGAAATAATGCAACGTTATCCAACAATCCCTACTGTGATGATGGACTGGGCGCCGTTCGATGGCGACAGCGATCTTATTCAGGATAACTCGTTGCTGGGCGGAGATTTAGCGACGCAATATCTGATCGACAAAGGTTATACCCGAATTGCCTGTATTACCGGTCCGTTGGATAAAACGCCTGCGCGCTTGCGGCTGGAAGGTTATCGGGCGGCAATGAAGCGTGCTGGCCTTGACGTTCCTGATGGTTATGAAGTCACTGGCGATTTTGAATTTAACGGCGGGTTTGACGCGATGCAGCAATTGTTATCGCATCCGCTGCGCCCCCAGGCAGTCTTTACTGGAAATGACGCTATGGCAGTTGGCGTATACCAGGCTCTATATCAGGCTGGGTTATATGTCCCGCAGGATATCGCGGTGATTGGCTATGACGATATCGAACTGGCAAGCTTTATGACGCCACCGCTCACTACAATTCATCAACCAAAAGATGAACTGGGAGAGCTGGCGATTGATGTACTCATCCACCGGATAGCACAGCCAAATCTACAGCAACAACGACTACAACTTACGCCGATACTGATGGAGCGCGGCTCGGCTTAGATTTACGCTTTTTTTAATCAAATTATTACTATCAGTTGCTTTCAGAAGCATGAATATTGCTACTGAAGCAACAGTAATAATTCTCCGGAATAAGCATTGCCACCGTCAGCGTATAACTGATGATGGCAGCAATTGCGGATAAGGTGGTATTCAGGATGGTGAGATTTAGTGTCCGTATAAAGATGACCATTGCCGCAATGCACGGCAAACCTGCCATACTGTATCCGTTTGTTATATTACTTATCCGGGGAGCGTAGCAGCGCCTGACAAGCTTTAAATGCAGCGTCGCCATCACTTTGGATTATTGCATCGACAATCGCCTGGTGTAGATCCAGTTTTATCACGGTATCGCTGGTTATTGACGTAAAGTAAGTGTGATAAACCGAATGAAATAGTGAAGCGAAAGATGTCAAAAACGGATTGGCGCTCATTTCATAAATATGTTCATGCCAGGCCATATCGACCTCAATCCAACGCTCCCGGCGGAAATGCTCTTTTAACGACACCATTTCGGCCATCAGTGTATTGAGATGCGCCTTCTGTTCTGCGGTGCCCACCGTTGCTGCCAATAAGCAGGCTTGCGGCTCCAGACAGATACGCATAACCAGAAAATGATCAATAACTTGATGAAAGTTCTCTTCTGTCATCCACCAGGAGAGCAACTCTTGATCAAGAAAATTCCAGTTGGATTGCGGCATGACACGCGTACCAATTCGTGGTCGTGGCAAAACCATTCCTTTTGCCGTTAACGTCTTGACCGCTTCGCGTACCGCAGTACGGCTCACTCCAAATTGCTCACCCAGCTCAATTTCACCAGGCAGAATGGTGCCGGGTGCGTATTCACCTTTTAAGATCCGTTGCGCCAGCTTCTCGGCCAGAACATACGAAAGGTTTTTCTGTGCAGCTAACTGTTGTGCGCTTAATGGCATACTCATCTTCCTTATTCTTTTTTTCCTCCTTAGTATGCCACCAGGAAGTGTGATTGCGGTTGCAAAAACGGCAAATTGCTTGTTTTATGGCACATCAACAAGTGTTTTGATGAAAAAACGCGCATTCGGAAAATTATTTTAAATTTCCTCTTGTCAGCTCAGAATAACTCCCTATAATGCGCCACCACTGACACGGAACAACGGCAAACACGCCGCCGGGTCAGCGGGATTCTCCTGAGAATCTTGGCAGAGAAAGCAAAAAAATGCTTGACTCTGTAGCGGGAAAGCGTATTATGCACACCCCGCGCCGCTGAGAAAAAGCGAAGCGGCACTGCTCTTTAACAATTTATCAGACAATCTGTGTGGGCACTCGAAGATACGGATTCTTAACGTCGCAAGACGAAAAATGAATACCAAGTCTCAAGAGTGAACACGTAATTCATTACGAAGTTTAATTCTTTGAGCATCAAACTTTTAAATTGAAGAGTTTGATCATGGCTCAGATTGAACGCTGGCGGCAGGCCTAACACATGCAAGTCGAACGGTAACAG